>NZ_JBIDAK010000015.1:0-178820 GCF_043202455.1 Kitasatospora sp. NPDC048194 | reverse complement strand
TAAGCCTCACAGCGCCGATGGTACTGCAGGGGGGACCCTGTGGGAGAGTAGGACGCCGCCGAACAATTCTTCTGAGAAGGCCCTGCCCGGGTTCCCGGGCGGGGCCTTTTCGCGTTTCCGGGGCACCGCGGGAATGGGACGCTCCCGCCGCCCGCGTCGGGCCGGGCATCGAGGACGGCGGCTGCGGGCGCGTAAAAAATCTTGGTCGAGGGATGTCGAGACGCCGTGGTCGGCTCCGTCCCAGGGGTGAACGCGGCCACAATGGGTCGCAACAGCACCGAGGGAGAAGCACGATGGCCAAGTACCTGCTGCTGAAGCACTATCGGGGCGCCCCGAGCCCGGTCAACTGCGTGCCGATGGACCAGTGGACGCCGGAGGAGGTCACGGCGCACGTGAAGTACATGCAGGACTTCGCGGCCCGGCTCGAGAAGACCGGTGAGTTCGTCGACGGCCAGGCGGTCGCGCCCGAGGGGACGTGGGTCCGGTACGACGGTGAGGGGCGTCCGCCGGTCACCGACGGTCCGTTCGCCGAGACCAAGGACCTCATCGCCGGCTGGATGGTGATCGACGTCGACAGCTACGAGCGCGCAGTCGAGCTGGCAGGGGAACTGTCGGCGGCCCCCGGGGCCGGGGGGAAGCCGATCCACGAGTGGCTGGAGCTGCGGCCGTTCCTGGCCCACCCGCCCACCATCACGGAGTGACCGTTCCGATGGACGAGGCCCTGATCCGGAGCCTCACCCCGGGCGTGCTCGGCGTCCTCGTCCGCCGCGGAGCAGACTTCGCGGCGGCCGAGGACGCCGTCCAGGAGGCGCTGATCGAGGCGCTGCGCGGTTGGCGAACCGATCCGCCGAGGGATCCCAAGGGCTGGCTGGTCACCGTCGCCTGGCGCAAGTTCCTCGACGCGACCAGGGCGGACAGCGCTCGCCGCCGTCGTGAGGACCTCCTGGACCAGGAGCCGGCGCCCGGGCCGGCGGCGGGAGTGGACGACACGCTCCAGCTCTACTTCCTGTGCGCCCACCCGTCGTTGACGCCGTCGTCCGCGGTCGCGCTGACCCTGCGGGCGATCGGCGGGTTGACCACCCGGCAGATCGCCCAGGCCTACCTCGTCCCCGAGGCGACCATGGCCCAGCGCATCAGCCGGGCCAAACGCACCGTCGCCGGCGTGCGGTTCGATCAGCCGGGCGACGTGGCCACCGTGCTGCGGGTGCTCTACCTGGTGTTCAACGAGGGCTACTCCGGGGACGTCGACCTCGCCGCCGAGGCGATCCGGCTGACCTGGCAGCTGGCGGCGGTGATCGACCACCCGGAAGTGGCGGGCCTGCTCGCCCTGATGCTGCTGCACCACGCCCGGCGGGCCGGGCGGATCGCACCGGACGGAAGCCTGGTGCCGCTCGCCGAGCAGGACCGCCGCCGGTGGGACACCGCGCTGATCGCCGAGGGCATCGCGATCCTTCAGGCGGCTCTGGCCCGCGACCGGTTGGGCGAGTTCCAGGCCCAGGCCGCCATCGCGGCGCTGCACGCCGACGCTCCCACCGCCGAGGAGACCGACTGGGTGCAGATCGTGGAGTGGTACGACGAACTCGTGCGGCTGACCGGCAGCCCGGTGGCCCGGCTCAACCGTGCCGTCGCGGTGGGGGAGGCCGACGGGGCGCGCGCCGGGCTGGCGGCGCTCGCGGAAGTGGACGGCGCGCTGCCCCGCTACACCGCGGTGTCGGCGTACCTCCACGAGCGAGACGGCGATCCGGTCACGGCGGCCCGACTGTACGCGGAGGCGGCGCACAAGGCGTCCAACCTGGCGGAGCGGGCCCACCTCACGCGACAGGCCGCCCGGTTGAACGCCCGCCGCGAGCCCTGACCCCGGAGGCTCTGACCAGGTCAGTCCTGACCCCGGCCAGCCCTGACCCGCGGGATCCGCTCACAATCGGCCGGCGGCCTTCAGCGCCAGGTAGGCGTCCGCCAGCGCCGGCGCGATCCGGCTCGGCGGGGCGTCCAGGACGGTGACGCCGTGGCGGGTGAGCCGGTCGGCGGTGGCGCGCCGGTCGGCGCGGGTCTGCTCGGCGGCGGCCGCGCCGTAGACGGCCTCGAGGGTGCCGCGTCCGGCGGCGAGGACGTCCAGGTGGGGGTCGGCGACCGAGGCGAGAACGACCTCGTGGCGCTTGGTGAGCAGCGGCAGCAGCGGGCGCAGGCCGTCCTCGACGGGGGCCGCGTCGAGACCCGTCAGCAGGACGATCAGCGACCTGCGCGGCGCCATCCGCAGGACCGTGGAGACGAGCGAGCGCATGTCGGTCTCGTGCAGGGCGGGCTCCAGACCGGCCATCGCGTTGGTGAAGGCGGGCAGGATCTCGTGGGGCGAGCTGCCGATCACGGCCGCCCGCTTGTGGGCGTCGTGGGCGAGCAGGTCGACGCGGTCTCCGGCGCGGGTGGCGAGGGCGGTGAGCAGCAGGGCGGCGTCGAGGGCGGCGTCCAGGCGGGGGGCGTCGCCGACACGGCCGGCCGAGGTGCGGCCGGTGTCGAGGACGACGAGGATGTGGCGGTCGCGTTCCGGGCGCCAGGTGCGGACCGCGACGGTGTTGCGGCGGGCGGTGGCGCGCCAGTCGATGGAGCGGACGTCGTCGCCGGGCAGGTACTCGCGCAGCGAGTCGAACTCGGTGCCCTGGCCACGGGTCAACACCGAGGTGCGGCCGTCGAGTTCGCGCAGGCGGGCGAGCCGGGAGGGCAGGTGCTTGCGGCTGGTGAACGGCGGCAGCGCACGGACCGTCCAGGGGACGTGGTGGGAGCCCTGCCGCCCGGCCAGGCCGAGCGGGCCGAGCGAGCGGACCGTCACCCGGTGGGCGTGGTGGTCGCCGCGGCGGCTCGGGGTGAGCACGGAGGCCGCCCGACGTCGTTCACCGGCGGGGACGGCGAGGGTGTGCCGGGACGCGGTCTCCGCGGTGCCCGGGCGCCACGCGGAGGGCGCCCAGGCGTCGCGGACCAGGGCCCGGAGCGGCCGCCCGGCGGGGTTGGTGACGGTCAGTTCGACGGTGGCGGACTCGCCGAGCCGGACGGTGGTGTCGCCGCCACGGGTGATGTGCAGGCTCCGGACGGGGGCGGCGAGCACCAGGTCGACCAGGACGGCGACCAGGACCGCGCCGGTGACGAGTCCGACTCCGGCCGAGGAGGGCAACAACAGGCCCACGACGAGCGCGCCGAGTGCGGCGAGCAGGGCGGTTCGCCCGGTGAGGGCCATGCGGATGCGCTCCTTCGGAAGCCCGTGGATGTGGATGCCCGTGGATGGGGTGCCCGCGGTCCGGACGCCGTGGTCCGGAAGCTCCTGACCTCTGCGGCCTGCGGCCTACTGACCAGCGGGTCCGCTGATCAGCTGACCCGCTGGTCAGCGGGGGGCGGGCGTCTGCGCCAGGACGGCCTGGATGACGGAGTCGGCGGTGACGCCCTCCATCTCCGCCTCGGCCCGCAGCGCGACCCGGTGCCGCAGGGTGGGCAGGGCGAGTGCCTTCACGTCGTCCGGGGTGACGTAGTCACGTCCGGCCAGCCACGCCCAGGCGCGCGAGGCTGCGAGCAGGGCGGTGGCGCCGCGCGGCGAGACGCCGATGGACAGCGACGGGGACTGCCGGGTGGCCCGGCAGAGGTCGACGATGTAGGCGAGGACCTCGGGGGAGACGGTCAGCCCGGCGATCTGCTCGCGGGCGGCCGCGAGGTGCTCGGGGCCGGCGACCGGCCGGACGCCGGCGGCGGCGAGGTCGCGGGGGTCGAAGCCGGCGGCGTGCCGGGAGAGGACCTGGAACTCCTGGTCGCGGTCGGGCAGCGGCAGGATCAGCTTGAGCAGGAAGCGGTCGAGCTGGGCCTCGGGCAGCGGGTAGGTGCCCTCGTACTCGACCGGGTTCTGGGTCGCGGCGACGAGGAACGGCACGGGCAGCGGCCGCGGTTCGCCGTCCACCGTGACCTGCCGCTCCTCCATGGCCTCGAGCAGGGCGGCCTGGGTCTTCGGCGGGGTGCGGTTGATCTCGTCGGCGAGCAGCAGGTTGGTGAAGACCGGGCCGGGCTGGAAGGAGAACTCGGCGGTGCGGGCGTCGTAGACCAGCGAACCGGTGACGTCGCCGGGCATCAGGTCGGGGGTGAACTGGATCCGCTTGGTCCCCAGGCTGAGCGCCGTGGACAGGGTGCGGACCAGCAGGGTCTTGGCGACGCCGGGGACGCCCTCGAGCAGCACGTGGCCGCCGCAGAGCAGGGCCACGACGAGGCCCGTCACGGCGGCGTCCTGGCCGACGACGGCCTTGCCGATCTCGGCACGCAGGGCGGTCAGGGCCGTGCGGGGGTCGGTGGCGGGGCTGGCGGGCGCCGTGCCGGGGGCGATGCGGAGCTGGGCGGTTGCCTGTTCGGTCACGGGTTCCGTACCTGCCTTTCGAGGGCGTCGAGATCGTCGGCGAGCCGCAGCAGGGCGGCGTCGTCGGTCGGGGGCGGGCCGTACAGCAGGGCCCGGACGTCCCCGGCGGGTCGTGCGGGGAGGCGGTCGGCCACGGCCGCGCAGAGGGCTTCGGGGTCGGGCGCGCCGGCCCGGAGGGGGACGCCCAGAGCGGGGGAGAGCCGGTGGGCGGCGGCGCGGCGCAGGGCCTCGGCGGCGCGGCCGCGGGCCTTGGCACGGCGGTAGAGGCGGGCGCGGCCCTCGGTGGTCTCGGCGGCGCGCACCACCACGGGCAGGTTCTCGCTGACCACCGGGCCGAGCCGGCGGGCGCGCCACAGCGCGGCCAGGACGGCGGCGATCGCGAGCTGGTAGAAGGCCCAGCGCCAGCCCTTGGGGATGTAGTCGTCGAAGCTCTTGGTGCGGGTGCCCTCGGCCGGCTGGGCGGAGTAGTCGGGCAGGTGCCAGGTGAGGCGGGGCTGCGAGCCGAGCAGGCCGAGTGCCAGCGAGGCGTTGCCGTCCTTGGCGAGTTCGCCGTTGTGCAGGAAGCTGCCGCTGCCGAGGACGATGACGTCGCCGTGCGCGGTCGGGGTGCTGACCAGCGGGTAGCCGTGGCCGTGCGGGTAGCAGCCCTCGCCGCGGCTGCCGCTGGTGTAGAGCATGCCGCCGGTCGTGGCGCTGCCGGCCCGGGAGGCCTCGGCGAGGGAGCAGGCCGCGGGGGTGCTGCGGACGGGGGCGTACGGGACGCCGCCGTCCTCGTCGGAGGTGCGGATGCCGGGAGCGAGCGCGGTGAGGGCGGCCGGGCCGGGCGCGATCAGGACCAGCCGCCTGTGGTGGGCGGCGGCGACGGCGCGCAGCTGGCCCGGGTCGAGCAGGTCGGGTTCGGGCAGCACCAGGGTGTCGGCGCCGCCGGGCGTGGCCGCGGGGTCGGTGGTGAGGTCGGTCCTCAGGCCCTGTTGTTCGAGCAGCGCGACCACGGCGTGGGCACCGTCGGAGTCGTAGGAGCGCGGGTCGGCCGGCGGGTACTGGTGGTCCCGGCCGAGGGCGGCGATGCAGACGGCGCCGATGAGCAGGGCGGCGAGGAAGGCCAGGTACCAGCGGGCGCGGCGGAGCAGGCCGCGGCCGCTGGGGGCGAGGCTGGTGGGCGCGGGGCCGGCCGGGGGCCGTTCGACGGCGGCCGGAGCGGGGGTGGTGCCGGTCATGCCGCTCCTCCCGTGGACGAAGGGCCGGTCGGCGAGCCGGTCCGAGCGGCGGCCTGGGCGCCGATCGGTGAGCCGGTCGGAGCCGTGGCCTGGCCGGGGACCGGGGCGAGCGCCGGGCGGGTGCGTTCCAGGGTGCGGTCGAGGTCCAGCAGCAGCTGGTAGGCGGCCTGGTCGGCGGTCCGGTCGCCGTAGGCGATGTCGTCAAAGGTGCGGGCGGCGGCGGTCAGCGCGGCCGCGTGCTCGGGCAGGGCGCGGCCGGCTTCGGCGGCGGCCTCGTCGGCGGTGCGGCCGGGGCGGCTGTCGAGCAGGGTGCGTTCCTCCAGGGAGCGGACGAGTGCGCGCATCTGCTCGCGGACGGCTTCGGCCCACCGCCCGGCGGCGGCGTGCCCGGCGGCGTCCGCCCGGTGCTGCGCGGCGCTGCGCGGGCCGCCGCCGCCGTACACGCCGAGCGTGCTGCGGGCGGAGCGCTTGGGCGCGCCGAGGCGCCACCAGAGGGCGGCCGCGATCAGCACGGCGACGATCAGGAACAGCACCACGCCGGTGGTGCCGTCGGTGCCGTCGCCGGAGAGGTTCTCCAGTGCGCCGTTGAGGTGGTCCCAGAACCAGTCGGCGATCCGCTGCAGGACCGTCGGGTCGTGCTTGTGGTAGTCGGCGTTCAGCAGCTCCTCGCGCGCGGCGTCGCGGGCCGGGTCACGCGGAACGGTGACCGGTGCGCCGGCGGCGAGGAGCCTGTCCCCCCAGATGGGCATCTAGGTCAGCGCCTCGCGGAGGTCTGGTCGGCTCCGCCGTCGGGGCCGGTGCCGTGCTGCTCGGGCGTGCCGGCGGCGCGGGAGAGCTCGATGTCCAGGGCCTCGCGGCGGATCCGCTGGTCGATGTAGACCAGCACGCCGACGGCGGCCGTGAACGGGGTGGTGAGCGCGGAGGCGATGATCCCGGCGATCGCGACCACGACCAGCATGCCGACGGACTGGTTGCCGTCGTCGAGGCGGTCCACGCTGCCGAAGCCGAGCACCAGGCCGATGAACCGGGCCGGGACGAGCAGGACCATCCCGATCACCAGGGACAGCAGCTTGCTCAGCAGCACGATGCCGAAGATCCGCCACCAGGAGCCGCGGACCAGCCGCCGCGAGCGGGACAGTGCCGTCCGCACGCCCTGCTTCTCCAGCATCAGCGCCGGAGCGGCCAGGCTGTAGCGGATCAGGAGCCAGACGGCGAGCGGGACGGTCAGCAGGCCGACGAACGCCAGCAGGGCTTCCGTCCCCGGCGTGCCCGAGCCGCCGGCCTGGTAGCCGAAGAGCGGGGCGAAGCCGAGCAGCAGCACGCCGGAGCTCATCAGGGTGGTCAGCACGGTGAGCCCGAGCAGCTGGAGCAGCCGGGGGCGGGCGTCGCGCCAGGCGTCCCCGGCGGTCACCGGCCGGCCGAGGACGGCCCGGCTGACCACCACGGTGAGCAGCGCGGTGGCGAGGGCGTTGAGCAGCAGCATGATCGGCAGCCGGGCCAGCAGGGTGAGCAGCTGGGTGGAGGCTCCGGTCCTGCCGTCGACCAGCAGCTCGGCGGCGATCGCACCGGCCTGGTCGATCACGGCGATGCCGAGGGAGAGGGTGAGGGCGGTGCGCCAGTGCCGACGGACGGTGGTGACGGCTCCGTCGAGCAGTTCGCCGACGGCGAGCGGGCGCAGCGGGATGACTCCGGGGCGAGGGCTGGTCACGGCGCCCCAGCCGTACGGGTTCCCTCCGCCGGGCGGCTGCCCGCCGTGGGGCGTCCGGCCGCCCCAGGCGGGCTGCCCGGGCGCGGCGTTCCAGCCGGGCTGTCCGGGCGCTGCGCTCCAGCCGGGGGTGGCCTGCGGTGGTGCCGACGGTCCGGGCACGGCGGCGGGCGCGTCGGCCGGGGGCCGGTCGCCGTCGCGGGGTGGCTCGGACGAGCTGGGCGAGGCCCAGCCCGGGGTGTCGGTCATCACTGCTCCTCGGAGGGGCGTCAGGGGCGCGGCTCCGGGGCGGATCTTCCGCCCGCGCGCGGTGCCCATCGTGCCATGGGGCCAGGACAGGCCCCAGGGGTATCCGGTTGCTGATCGGCATCGGGGCGTTCCGGGAGGTCGGGCGGCTGCTCCGGGACCGTTCCGAGGCGCCCCGGGCGAGGGTCATTCGTCCGGTTTGGCCGGAAAACGCCGGTGGCCGAGTTGGCCGTTGTGGAGCATTGGCACTGCTGTGCGGCAGGTCACAATCCGGTAATGAGAAGATGGACGCATGAAGGGACGCGTCCTCGTCGTTGATGACGACTCCGCACTGGCCGAGATGCTCGGCATCGTGTTGCGTGGTGAGGGTTTTGAGCCGTTTTTCGTCGCCGACGGGGACAAGGCGCTAGCCGCGTTCCGGGAGACCAAGCCCGACCTGGTGCTGCTCGACCTGATGCTGCCCGGCCGGGACGGCATCGACGTGTGCCGGCAGATCCGGGCGGAGTCCGGTGTGCCGATCGTCATGCTGACCGCGAAGACCGACACGGTCGACGTGGTGGTGGGCCTGGAGTCCGGCGCCGACGACTACGTCACCAAGCCGTTCAAGCCCAAGGAACTGGTGGCCCGGGTGCGGGCCCGGCTGCGCCGCGCCGAGGAGCCCACTCCCGAGCAGCTGACCATCGGCGACCTGGTGATCGACGTGGCCGGTCACTCGGTGAAGCGCGACGGCCGCAGCATCCCGCTGACCCCGCTGGAGTTCGACCTCCTGGTCGCGCTGGCCCGCAAGCCCTGGCAGGTGTTCACCCGCGAGGTGCTGCTGGAGCAGGTCTGGGGCTACCGCCACGCGGCGGACACCCGCCTGGTCAACGTGCACGTCCAGCGCCTGCGCTCCAAGATCGAGAAGGATCCGGAGCGCCCCGAGATCGTGGTGACCGTCCGCGGCGTCGGCTACAAGGCCGGACCCAGCTGACGTGACGGACCGGGCCGACGACACCCCGCCGGGTACCGCGACCGGCGGGGCGGGAGCCGTGCGCGGGGACGTGCTGAGTTCGACCACCCGCCGCCGTCGCGGCCCTTCCGGAGTCTTCGGCCTGATGAAGCGTCAGTTCCGCCGCCCCGCGCACCGGGTGGCCGCGCTGTACCGTCGCTCGATCCAGCTGCGCGTGGTCGCGGTGTCCCTGCTGGCCTCCATCGCGGTGGTCCTGGTGCTGGGCGTGGTCGTGGTGGCGCAGGTGCGCACCGGCCTGCTCGACACCAAGATCGACGCTGCCCGGGCGCAGGCCCGGATCGGCTTCCAGGTCGAGCAGAAGAAGATCGACGAGGCCCGCGACCTCAAGCTGCGCAACACCGCCGACCCGACCACCGAGGAGACCGGCACCTGGCTGCTGCGGCAGGTCAACGACCTGGCCGCGAGCGGGCAGACGGTCTACTCGGTGATCGCGATGGCCCCCGGCACCGGTGCCGTCGTCCCGGACACGGCCGGGTTCGCGCCGCGCTACTCGGGCGACATCCAGCCCAGCAGCGTCCCGGACACCCTGCGCGCCAAGCTCTTCGACGAACCCGGCCAGATGTTCGACCAGCCGACCCGGATCCACCGGTCGCCCGAGAGCGGCGGCAGGAGCGAGCCGGGCCTCGCCCTCGGCATGCAGTTCGTCGGTCCGGCCGGCACCAGCTACCAGCTGTTCTACGTGTTCTCCTTCGGCCAGGAGACCGACACCCTCAACCTGATCACCGGCACCCTGGCGACCGCCGGCGTGTTCGTGGTGATCCTCATGGGCGGCATCGCCTGGGTCGTGGTGCGCCAGGTCGTCACCCCGGTGCGGATGGCCGCCGGCATCTCCGAGCGGCTCGCCGACGGGCACCTGGAGGAGCGGATGAAGGTGACCGGGACGGACGACATCGCCCGCCTCGGCGAGTCCTTCAACCGGATGGCCAACGCCCTCCAGGCGCAGATCCGGCAGCTGGAGGAGCTGTCGAGGGTCCAGCGGCGCTTCGTCTCGGACGTCTCGCACGAGCTGCGCACCCCGCTGACCACCGTCCGGATGGCCGCCGACCTGATCTACGACAGCCGGGAGGACCTGGACCCGATGGCAGCCCGCTCGGCGGAGCTGCTCCAGGGCCAGCTGGACCGCTTCGAGTCGCTGCTGGCCGACCTGCTGGAGATCAGCCGCTTCGACGCGGGCGCCGCCATCCTGGACGCCGAGCCCGTCGACCTGCGGGAGATCGTCGGCCGGGTGGTGGAGGCCGCCGACCCGCTGGCCCAGGCCAAGGGCAGTGCGATCGTGATCCGCGGCGACGGCGAGCCGGTGGTGGCCGAGGTGGACTCCCGCCGGATCGAGCGCATCCTGCGCAACCTGGTGGTCAACGCGCTGGAGCACGGCGAGGGCCGGGACGTGGTGGTCCGGCTGGGCTCGGCCGACGGCGCGGTCGCCGTCGGCGTGCGCGACTACGGCATCGGCCTCAAGCCGGGCGAGGCCTCCCGGGTGTTCCACCGCTTCTGGCGGGCGGACCCGTCCCGGGTGCGCACCACCGGCGGCACCGGCCTCGGCCTGTCCATTGCGGTCGAGGACGCCCACCTGCACGGCGGCTGGCTCCAGGCCTGGGGCGAGCCCGGCGGCGGCTCGCACTTCCGGCTCACCCTGCCGCGCACCCGCGGCGGCGAGATCAGCCGGGCGCCGTTCCGGCTGGAGCCGGAGGACTCCCGCAACAACCGGGGCCTCGGGGCCTACGGCACGCCGTACCGGCGGGCCATCGCCCCGGCCGGTTCGACCGCGATGACCGCCGCCGAGGAGCAGGCCGAGGCGCCGGAGGGGACCGGCAGCGGACTGGGCAGCGGCCTCGGCGGGGTGCTGAACATCGGCCCCGGGCTGGGTCGGCGCGGACTGCCCGAGGGGCCCCGCTCGGACCCCTCGGACGTGTGGACCGCAGGGGCCGGCTACGGCGTCACCGGGGCCCAGGTCATGGTGGACCCGACGCCGGGACGGCCGTCGGTGGCACAGCGGACGGCGGAGCCGGACGTGACGGGTGGGACGGACCTGGAGGGGACGCAGCGTGCGAAGGACGAGCAGCAGGACTGAGCCGCGGCTCACGGCGGTGGCCGGCGCGGTGCTCGGCGCCCTCGTGGCGAGCGGCTGCGCGGCCATGCCGGACTCCGGCGGCATCACCAAGGTCGAGCTCTCCCAGGGTTCGGCCGACAAGAACCTGCAGGCCAGGGTGTACCCGGTGGCGCCCGGCAAGGGCGCCAAGCCGCGTGAGCTGCTGACCGGGTTCCTGGACGCGGTGACCGCCGACGAGGGGTACGACACCGCGCGCAAGTACCTCACCGACAGCGCCGCCGCGACCTGGAACCCGGAGGCGAGCATCCAGGTGCTCGCCAGCACGACCATCAAGGAACCCGGCCAGCCGGTCTCCGACGCCGACACCACGACCTCCGAGACGGTGACCGGGCAGATGGTCGCCACGGTCGACGCCAAGCACTCGTACCTGCCCGTCGCCGGCCCGAACAACAACGCCTCCTCCGACTTCACCTTCGTGCGGGAGAAGGACGGCGAGTGGCGGATCGACCGGCTGCCGCCCGGCGTGATCATGAACGAGACCAACTTCCGGAACAGCTTCCGGCAGGTCGAGCGCTTCTTCTACACCGCGCCGGACCCGTCCGCCGGCAAGGGCGGCCAGGAGGTGCTGGTCGCCGACCCGATCTACCTGCGCCGCCGGATAGACCCGCTGACCGCGGCCGCCAAGGCGCTGGTCGCCGGGCCCTCGGACTGGCTCTCGCCGGTGGTCCGGACGGCCTTCCCCGCCGGCGCCTCCGTGGACAGGGTCGGCATCGACGACGGCCGGACCGCCCACGTGCAGCTCGGCGCCGCGGACCTCGGCGAGCCGGCGGCCTGCCGCCGGATGGCCACCCAGCTCTTCTACACCCTCGCCGACCAGGGCAAGGGCCAGGTCGAGCGGCTGGAGCTGAGGGGCCAGCGCGGCTCCTGCACGGCCAGCCGCACCGACGTGCCGCCCACCGGGCCGGGCGCCCTGACCGCCCAGACGTCCGTCCAGTACTACCAGCGTTCCGACAACGGCGTCCTGATGGCGACGGACGACGGCCGCACCGGGGACCCGGTGCACGGCGTGCTCGGCAAGCCGCAGCCGAACCCGGCGGCCCAGCCGAGCGCCCTGGCGGTCAGCCGGGACGGCGCCTGGGCCGCCGCGGTCAGCGCGGACGGCCACCAGCTCTACTCGGTGGCCCTGTCGGACAGCACCGTGGCGATGCCCGAGCCGGTGCTCACCTCACCGGTGCGGGGCGGCGGCAAGGACGACGGCCTCGCCTCGCCGAGCTGGGACGGCCGCGGCGACCTGTGGGTGGTGGACCGCGACCCGCAGGGTCCGCGGGTGGTCATGGTGCGCGGCAACAAGTCGTACACCGTTCCGGTCGAGGGGCTGATCGGGCAGACCGTGCAGGCGCTGCGGATCTCCTCGGACGGCACCCGGGTCGCCCTGGTGGTCAAGTCCCCGGGCGTGGCGACCAGTTCGCTGGAGTTCGGCCTGGTGGTGCACGGCGGGACGCCGACGGCGCCGACCGTGAAGATCACCGGCCTGCGCCGGGCCGCACCCTCGCTCACCGACGTCGCCTCGGTGTCCTGGGCGGAGAGCGACCAGCTGCTGGTGCTCGGCAACGAGGCCGACCGCCCCAAGCAGCTGTACTACATCAGCACCGACGGCTCGCAGAGCACGGACAGTCAGCTGCAGGGCGGGCTCGGGATGCTGAGCGTCTCGGCCGCGGAGTCCCGGGGGGACAGCCTGGTGCCGGCGCCGCCGGTGCTGGCGGTGGCCGAGGGCAAGGTCTACCGGTTGGTCAACAACCAGTGGCGGGAGGCCCAGTTGCTGGACCGGGCCCGCTCCTTCTTCTACGCCGGCTGAGTTTCCACGGGTGGCGGGTGGCGGGTGGCGGGTGGCGGGTGGCGGGGTGGCGCCGGCTGACGCGGATTGACGCGGCACCCGGTGCGCCCCGGCGGGTCAGCCGCCCGGCTGCACCGCGGTGGCCGCGACGGTGGCGGCCGCCCGGGCCGGCAGGCCGGCGTCGGCCAGCGCCCTGGCGGCCTCGGCGAGGCTCGCCCCGGTGGTCACCAGGTCGTCCACCAGCACCGGCTGACGGCCGAACAGGCCGCGCCGGGCGCGCGGCAGGACGGTGAGCGCGCCGTGCAGGTTGCGCCGCCGCTCGGCCGCGTTCAGCCCGGTCTGGTCGGCGACCGGGCGGGCGTGCCGCAGCAGCGGCGCGGCCCGGGCGTCCAGGCCGGCCCGGCGCAGGGAGCGGGCGGCGGCCCCGGCCAGCCGCAGCGTCGGATCGTGACCGCGGGCGCGGACCGCCGCGCGGGTCGAGGGCATCGGGACGAGCAGCAGCGGCGCCGCCCCGGCCCGGTTGCCCAGTGCGGAGCGCACCGCCCGTCCGAGCGCCTCGCCGAGCGGGCCGGCCAGCCGCAGCGCGCCGCGTTCCTTGTGGGCGAGCAGCAACTGCCGGACGGGATCGGTGTAGGGGGCGGCGGCATGGGCCCACGGCAGCAGCGTGGGGCCGGGGCGGGCGTCGGCCAGCGTCTGCCGGCAGGCCGGGCAGAGCTGGGTGCGTTCGGTGCCGCAGCCCGCGCAGTCGGCGGGGAGCAGGACGTCCAGCAGTCCCGACAGGACGTGGGCGAAGGACGTCCGCGTGGACTGGGGACGGACCGGGGACGGGGACGGCGGCACGGCTGCTCCTGGCGGCGGCAGGCACGGAGAGTCAGCATAGGATGCGCCGTATGGGGCACGTTGTCCAGGTATTTACCGCTACTTCACCCCCAGGAGGGTAGACAGGGTGCAGCAGTTGACCGCCTGCTCGCAGTATCGGCTCCTACCCGTCTTCTCGCCTGGGGAGGCGAAAACCCTCTGTGAGGTGTTCGATGAAGGCTCCAGGGGGTTTCAACCGTCCCTGATGGGGAGGAAGTGAGATGAGGGCCAGACGTTCCCACCGCTGGCGGCGGGGGCGGGGGCCGGCAGTGGATGGGCTGGTCCAGCTGGAACTCAGCCCGGTCCGGTAGCACCCGGATCGGCGTCAGTACGAGGGATCGGAGTTCTGCGTGGACATCGTCGTCAAGGGCCGCAAGACCGAGGTGCCCAAGAGGTTCCGCGAGCACGTGGCCGAGAAGCTGGAGAAGGTCCAGAAGTTCGACGGCAAGGTGATCAGCCTCGACGTCGAGGTGTCCAAGGAGCACAACCCGCGGCAGGCCGACCGGTCCGACCGCGTGGAGATCACTCTCCGTAGCCGTGGCCCGGTCATCCGGGCCGAAGCCGCCGCCGCGGACCCGTACGCGGCGCTCGACCTGGCCTCGGCGAAGCTCGACGCCCAGCTGCGCAAGTCCGCGGACCGGCGTCGGGTGCACAAGGGCGGCGCGAACGGCCGCACCCCCATCAGTGTCGCCGAGGCGACCGCGGCCCTGGCCGCGCTGCCGTCGACGGCCGCGACGGAGGGCGAGGCCGACGGAGCCGTCCGCAAGACCAAGATGGGATCCCTGGAAGTGGAGGGCGAAGGCCCGCTGGTGGTCCGGGAGAAGACGCACTCGGCCGCCCCCATGGCGCTGGACCAGGCGCTCTACGAGATGGAGCTGGTCGGCCACGACTTCTACCTCTTCGTGGAGAAGGACAGCGGTCTGCCGAGCGTCGTGTACCGCAGGCACGGTTACCACTACGGTGTCATCCACGTGCAGCCCGACATGACGGCCGGCGTGGCCAGTGGCGCGGGTGGCGCGATCGGTCGGTCCGACGACGAGGACTGACCGTCCGAGCGCGTGACGCAGTGGTGACCCCGGCGGCATCGGCCGCCGGGGTCACGGGCGTTTCACGGCCGACCGGGCCATCCGGCGAACGGCTGCCGAGGCGGGGCCGGTGGGCGGACGCCCGGCCGGGACGGGTTCGAACAGTGCTCGGACACCCCCGCGCCGAGGGGTCACCCGTTGCGGGCGAATCGGCGGCGGAGGGTGACCGCCGCGGCGGTGGAGCGTGGAATGATTGGCGCACGACGACCCGCGAAGGGGGAGGAGCGGATGGGGGATCACTTCGGGCTGGGGCCCGCAGGGGGGCCGGGCGCCGGACTGCCGCAGGGCCCGGAGGACGAGCCCGCGTACGCGCCGCACCGGGGTGAGCCGATCCGCGTGCTGGTGGTGGACGACCACGCGCTGTTCCGCCGGGGGCTGGAGATCGTGCTCGCGGAGGAGCCGGACATCAAGGTCGTCGGCGAGGCCGGGGACGGCGCCGAGGCGGTGCTGAAGGCCGCCGACCTGCTGCCCGACATCATCCTCATGGACGTCCGGATGCCGCGCCGCAGCGGGATCGAGGCCTGCACGGCGATCAAGGACGTGGCGCCCAGCACCAAGATCATCATGCTGACGATAAGCGACGAGGAGGCCGACCTCTACGAGGCGATCAAGGCGGGCGCCACCGGCTACCTGCTCAAGGAGATCTCCACCGACGAGGTCGCCACCGCGATCCGCGCCGTCGCCGACGGGCAGTCGCAGATCAGCCCGTCGATGGCCTCCAAGCTGCTCACCGAGTTCAAGTCGATGATCCAGCGCCGCTCCGACGACCGGGACCTGGTGCCCGCACCCCGGCTCACCGACCGGGAGTTGGAGGTGCTCAAGCTGGTGGCGACCGGGATGAACAACCGGGAGATCGCCAAGGAGCTGTTCATCAGCGAGAACACCGTGAAGAACCACGTGCGCAACATCCTGGAGAAGCTCCAACTGCACTCCAGGATGGAGGCCGTGGTGTACGCGATGCGGGAGAAGATCCTCGAGATAGGGTGAGCCGGCCGGCGGCCCGCGGGGCGGCGGCGACCGCCGCTACGCGGCGAGCAGCTTCTCCAGGGCCGGGCGCAGCCGCTCGTCGTGCAGCGCCTCGACCCGCACCGCGTCGCAGCCGACCCAGCCGGCGGCCTCGCGCAGCGCGGTGGCCAGCGCCCCGAGGTGCCGGGCGCCGGACCCCCGCTCGCCGGACAGCGAGACCTGGCGCGCGACCAGGGTGCGCCCCTCCCGCGCCGGGTCGACCCGGCCGACCAGTCGGCCCCCGGCCAGCAGCGGCATCGCGAAGTAGCCGTGCACCCGCTTGTGCCGGGGCGTGTAGGCCTCCAGCCGGTGCGTCATGCCGAAGATCCGCTCGGTGCGGGCGCGGTCCCAGATCAGCGAGTCGAACGGCGAGAGCAGCGTGGTGCGGTGGCGCCCGCGCGGGGCCGCGGCCAGCGCGGCCGGGTCCGCCCAGGCGGCGGCCGGGCCGCCGTCCGGGCCCCAGCCGGCCACCTCGACCGGGACCAGCCCGCTGTCCGCGAGCACCGGGTCCAAGTCCTCGCCGCGCAGCCGGTGGTAGTCCAGCAGGTCGGCCCGGGTGGCCACGCCGAGCGCGGCGCCGGCCTGGGTGGTCAGGGTGCGCACGCACTCGCGGTCGGACCGGTCCTGGCCGAACAGGGCGTCGGGGACGGCCTGTTCGGCCAGTGCGTAGACCCGCTTCCAGCTCCGGCGCTCGGTACAGACCACGTCGCCGAAGGCGAGCGCCCGTTCGACCGCGATCTTGGTGTCGGACCAGTCCCACCACTCGGCGGTCCGCTTCGCCCCGCCGAGCTCGGTGGAGGTCAACGGCCCCTCGGCGCGCAGCTTGTCGAGCACGGCGCGGTACGTCTCGGGCGTCACCTGGTGGCCCCAGAGGTGGCCGCGGTCGCGGTAGCGGCGGCGCCGAAAGGCGAACAGCGGCCACTCCTCGATCGGCAGGATGCAGGCCGCGTGCGACCAGTACTCGAAGCTCGTGCCCGCGCCCCAGTACGCCGCCTCGACGGCCGGGCGGCCGACCGCGCCGAGCCGGGCGTACGGCACCAGCTCGTGCGAGCGGGCGAGGACCGAGATGGTGTCCAGCTGGACGGCGCCCAGGTGCCTCAGCACCCCGCGCACCCCGGCCCGGCGGTCCGGTGCGCCCAGCAGGCCCTGGGCGCGCAGGGCGATCCGGCGGGCGTCGTCGGCGCTCAGGACGGCGACGGGAGCGGGGGAGGGGGCTGCGGCGGTCATGTCGGCGAGCGTAGTCCGGGGCACTGACATCGGGCCCGGGCCGCCGGGGCCCGGTGCCCGTGCCCGGAAGCCGCGGGCGCCCACCCCGGCCGGGGCCCGCCTCCGGGGCAGGACCCGGCGGGTTCAGTCCAGGTCGGACGGGAGCAGCGAGGCGACCCAGGAGTCGCGGAAGACGCCGCGCTGGTCCGCGTAGGAGCGCAGGGTGCCCTCGTACCGGTAGCCGACCCGCTCGGCCACCGCGCGCGAGCCGTCGTTGCCGACGTAGGCGAGCCACTGGAGCCGGCGCAGGCCGAGGTCGGTGAGCGCCCACCGGGCGACCGCGCGGGCCGCCTCGACGGTGTAACCGCGGCCGCGCTGCTCCGAGGCCGTCCACCAGCCGACCGAGGCGGTGTTCGGATCGGCGGCGAAGCGGACCACCGCCTGGGTGCCGACCAGCCGCCCGGTGCCGCGCTCGACCACGCACCAGACGAACTCGCTGCCGTCGGCCAGCCCCTCCGGGGCGAGGGTGCGGACGAAGTACTCCGCGTCCTCCCGCCGGTAGGGGACCGGCACGACCGTCCAGCGCTGGATCTCCTCGTCCTGGCAGGCCGCGAAGATCGCGTCGACGTCCGACTCCCGCGGGGCCCGTAGCACCAGGCGGTCGGTGATGAGCTCGGGCAGTTCTCGGCGGCGTTCTTCCATGGGCGGATTATTTCGCCGAATGAGGAATGCGGACATCCGAATGTGCGGCCAACTCCCGGCCGCCTCGACCGTTTTGTCCCGGTGGACGGTGCTATCGGGCCATGTGCTCGGGCGGGTGACACGGGAATACGGTGCTGACGCACCTCCCGGCGCATTGGACTCCTCGCATACGATGGCCCGTGCGGTGGGGTGGACCCGCCGTGCAGTCGTCCAGTGCCAATACAGGCAAGGAGCCCGCTCAAGTGTCCGTCTTCGACAAGATCCTGCGCGCCGGCGAAGGCAAGATCCTTCGCAAGCTGCAGCGGATTGCTGCCCAGGTCAACTCCATCGAAGAGGACTTCGTCAACCTCACCGACGCCGAGCTGCGCGCGCTGACCGACGAGTACAAGCAGCGGCTCGCCGACGGCGAGACCCTGGACGACATCCTCCCCGAGGCGTTCGCCACCGTCCGCGAGGCCGCCAAGCGCGTGCTCGGCCAGCGGCACTACGACGTCCAGCTCATGGGCGGCGCGGCCCTGCACTTCGGCTACGTCGCCGAGATGCGCACCGGTGAGGGCAAGACCCTCGTCGGCACCCTGCCCGCGTACCTGAACGCGCTGACCGGCAAGGGCGTCCACCTGATCACCGTCAACGACTACCTCGCCGAGCGCGACTCGGAGTGGATGGGCCGGGTGCACCGCTTCCTCGGCCTCGAAGTCGGCGTGATCCTGGCCAACATGACGCCCGCCGAGCGCAAGCAGCAGTACTCGATGGACATCACGTACGGCACGAACAACGAGTTCGGCTTCGACTACCTGCGCGACAACATGGCCTGGTCGAAGGACGAACTCGTCCAGCGCGGCCACAACTTCGCGATCGTCGACGAGGTCGACTCGATCCTCATCGACGAGGCCCGCACCCCGCTGATCATCTCCGGCCCGGCCGACCAGGCGACCAAGTGGTACGCCGACTTCGCCAAGCTGGTGCTGCGCCTGAAGATCGACCGCGACTACGAGGTCGACGAGAAGAAGCGCACCGTCGGCATCCTGGAGGAGGGCGTCACCCGGGTCGAGGACTACCTCGGCATCGACAACCTCTACGAGTCGGTGAACACCCCGCTGGTCGGCTTCCTGAACAACGCCATCAAGGCCAAGGAGCTGTACAAGAAGGACAAGGACTACGTCGTCATGAACGGCGAAGTCATGATCGTCGACGAGCACACCGGCCGCATCCTGGCCGGCCGCCGCTACAACGAGGGCATGCACCAGGCGATCGAGGCCAAGGAGGGGGTGGAGGTCCAGAACGAGAACCAGACCCTGGCCACCATCACCCTGCAGAACTTCTTCCGCCTGTACGACAAGCTCGCCGGCATGACCGGTACCGGCACCACCGAGGCCGCCGAGTTCCACCAGATCTACAAGCTCGGCGTCGTGCCGATCCCGACCAACAAGCCGCCGCTGCGCATCGACCAGCCCGACATGATCTACAAGTCGGAGCCGGCCAAGTTCGCCGCCGTGGTCGAGGACATCGCCAAGAAGCACGAGAAGGGCCAGCCGGTGCTGGTCGGCACCGTGTCGGTCGAGAAGTCCGAGTACCTGTCGCAGGAGCTGCGCAAGCGCGGCATCCCGCACGAGGTGCTGAACGCCAAGCACCACGAGCGCGAGGCGCAGATCGTCGCGCAGGCCGGCCGCAAGGGCGCCGTCACCGTCGCCACCAACATGGCCGGTCGTGGTACCGACATCATGCTGGGCGGCAACGCCGACCACCTGGCCGCCGCCGAGCTGGCGCAGCGCGGCATCACCCCGACGGACACGCCGGAGGAGTACGAGGCCGCGTTCCCGGCCGCGCTGGAGAAGGCCAAGGCCGCGGTCAAGGCCGAGCAGGAGGAGGTCAAGGAGGCCGGCGGCCTCTACGTCCTCGGCACCGAGCGGCACGAGTCCCGCCGGATCGACAACCAGCTGCGCGGCCGCTCCGGCCGCCAGGGCGACCCGGGCGAGTCCCGCTTCTACCTGTCGCTGGGCGACGACCTGATGCGCCTGTTCAAGGCCGGCATGGTCGAGCGCGTGCTCTCGATGGCCAACGTGCCCGAGGACGTGCCGATCGAGTCCAAGATGGTCACCCGCGCGATCGCCTCCGCGCAGACCCAGGTCGAGCAGCAGAACTTCGAGATCCGCAAGAACGTCCTCAAGTACGACGAGGTGCTCAACCGCCAGCGCGAGGTCATCTACGGCGAGCGCCGCCGCGTGCTGGAGGGCGAGGACCTGCAGGAGCAGGTCGGCCACTTCATGGACGACACCGTCGAGGCCTACGTCAAGGCGGCCACCGGCGAGGGCTTCGAGGACGACTGGGACCTGGAGAAGCTCTGGTCCGCGCTCAAGCAGCTGTACCCGATCACCCTGGACCTGGAGGAGCTGGAGGAGGAGGCCGGCGGCAGCGCCGGGCTGACCCCCGAGTTCCTGACCAAGGTCATCCAGGAGGACATCCAGGCGCAGTACGGCGCCCGCGAGGACCAGCTCGGCTCCGAGATCATGCGCGAGCTGGAGCGCCGGGTCGTCCTGTCGGTGCTGGACCGCCGCTGGCGCGAGCACCTGTACGAGATGGACTACCTCCAGGAGGGCATCGGCCTGCGGGCCATGGCGCAGCGCGACCCGCTGGTCGAGTACCAGCGCGAGGGCTTCGACATGTTCACCGCGATGATGGAGGGCATCAAGGAGGAGTCCGTCGGCTACCTGTTCAACCTGGAGGTCCAGGTCGAGCAGCAGGTCGAGGAGGTGCCGGTCGAGGACGCCCAGGTGGTGCTCGACAAGCTGGAGAAGGACGCCGCCCGCCCGGAGATCAAGGCCAAGGGCCTGGAGGCCCCGAAGCCGCAGCGGCTGCACTACACGGCCCCCTCGGACGAGATCGGCGGCGGTGTGATCGAGGGCGACTTCGAGGACCTGGCGCCGGAGGACGAGGGCGACGGGCTGACCCGCGCCGAGCGCCGCAAGGCCGCCAAGTCCGCCAAGGGCCGCCGCCGCAAGGTCTGAGCCCGCTCCGCCAGGACGCCGTCCCGGGCGCCGCACCCGCACGGGGGCGGCGCCCTGCGCCGTTCCCGGGCACCGTGCGCTCGCCGGTACGGCCGTCGCCGCTGCCACGGCCGTCACCGCTGCACCGCTCACCTCCGCCACCGCCGTCGCCACCGTCATCGGGCCTCCACGGCGGTGCACTGCCACTGCCCGGCCGGGCCGCGCTGCTCCAGCCGGAAGGCGACCATGTGGTGCCGCCGTCCGAGGTCGACCCGGACGCAGGCCTCGACCGCGTCGGGCGAGGGCGACCGGTCGTGCACCGGGCCCAGCCGGGGACGGTCGGCGGGGCCGCCGCGGCGCAGCGCCCCGGCCCGGACCAGCGAGGCGAGCTGCCCGTAGCCGTCCAGACTGGTGTGCCGCATCAGCTGGCCGGACGGGCGGGCCCCGGTGAGCACCTCCACCAGCTGGTGGGCGAAGCGGGCGGCGAGCGCCCG
The DNA here is from genome assembly GCF_043202455.1 of Kitasatospora sp. NPDC048194. NCBI lineage: Bacteria > Bacillati > Actinomycetota > Actinomycetes > Kitasatosporales > Streptomycetaceae > Kitasatospora > Kitasatospora sp. NPDC048194. The sequence continues at coordinate 158,047 of NZ_JBIDAK010000015.1, read as the reverse complement.
GGGGTCGTGCTCGGGCGGGACGGCGGCGCCGGGGCAGGTGGCTCGCGGTCGGCGGGGCCGTCGCCCGGCCGGGTCGCAGCCGCCGGAGGCGCGGACCGGGCGGTGCGGCCGGGCAGCGTGGTGGCCGGTGGGGCGGGCGGTCGAGCGGGCGCTGAGGTGGGCGGTCATGCGGAGCTCCCGGTGAGGTGGTACGGGTACGGACGGGTCCAGGCTGGCGCCGCCGGGCGCGGAGCGGCAACGCGTTTGCGGGCGCTCGGAACCGGGCGCGGAGTTCACCTCTCCGGGGGAATTGACCAATGCGGCAGCGGGCTCGGCGACCCCTCCGGCGGCGCACGGGTTGACGCTCGCGGGTGCACCGTGCGGTCCGAAAGGGGACGCCCCGGTCGGCGGACCGGGTGGTGGCCCCGCCCGGACCCTCCCGTTGCGCCGTACGGCCGTCCGCGCGCACCATCGGAGCCGGACCCGTTTCCGACGACGACGGGCGGCCGGGATGACGACAGCCGGAAGCACGACACGGGCCGCGGCGGGTTCGACCGCGGCGGCCTCGACCGCGGCGGCCTCGGCCGCGGCTGCCTCGGCCGCCCCGGCCGAGGGCGCGCCCAGGCGCGGCCTGGTGCTGGGCGGCGGCGGGATGCTCGGCGCCGCCTGGACGGTCGGTGCACTGTGCGCCGTGGAGGAGGCCACCGGAGCGCGGGCGGGCGCGGCGGACGTGCTGCTCGGCACCTCGGCGGGGGCGATCCTGGCCGCGATGCTGGCCGGCGGGGTGCGCCCCGAACAGCTGCGCGACCACCAGCGCGGCCTGCCGATCACCGAGGGCCCGCTGGCCGGGGTCGCCTTCGACTACGACACGGCGGTCGGCGGTGCGCTGCCGCCCCGCCCGCGGGCCGGGATCGGCTCGCCGGGTCTGCTGCGGGACGCCGTGCGGCACCCGCGCGAGTACCCGCTGCTGACCATGGTCTCGGCGATGGCGCCGCACGGCCGGGGCTCGCTGGCGTCGGTCGGTGACCTGGTGCGCGGCCTGCTCGGCCCGGGCGGCTGGCCGACCGCGGGGTCGGCGGAGGCGAGCGCGGCCGCCGCGCCGCTGCGGGTGGCGGCGGTGGACTACGGCAGCGGCCGCCGGGTCGTCTTCGGCGATCCGGACGCCCCGGCCGTCGCGGTCGCCGACGCGGTGATGGCCTCCTGTGCGATCCCGGGCTGGTTCGTGCCCGTCCGGTTGAACGGTTCGGCGTACGTGGACGGCGGCTGCTGGTCCGCCACCAACGCCGACCTGATGCTCGGCCGAGGTCTGGACGAGGTGTACGTGCTCGCCCCGATGGCCCTGCGGCTGGCTCCGCGCGCCGAGCGCTCCGCCCGCTGGGGCACCTCGGCGGCGCTGCGCGAGTGGCGGGCCCGGGAGCGCCCGCGCGGTGTGCTGGCCCAGCTGCTCGGCCGCTACCGCCGGTCCGTCACCCGGCAGCTGTTGCGCGAGGCCGCGCTCCTGCGGGCCGAGGGCGTGCGGGTGCGGCTGCTCGCGCCCACCCTGGCCGACCTGGCGGTGATGGGCCCGAACATGATGGATCCGACCCGCCGGGGGGAGGTGCTGGAGAGCGGCCTGCGGACCGCCCGGGAGGTCCTGGGGGCCGCGCGCTGATCGCACGGAGCCGTGGCCGGGGCCGGGAGGGGGCCGGGCTGCGGATTGATCGCGGCGGGCCCGGCGGCGCTTATTCTTGGGGCGCTGGAGAAGCTGTGCCGCTGGACGAAGCCCGCTGGACGAACCGGAGAGTGCCACCGATGCGCGTGTACGTGCCCACCACCCTGACCGGCCTGGCGGCGGCGCACGAGGGCGGTGCCCTGGACCAGTCCGTGGCCTACGCCGTGACCCCCGCGCTGCGCGAGTGGTACGTCAGTGACGACCTGGAGGAGCTGGAGTACGCGGCGCTGAACCGGGCCGCCCAGTCCTCGCTGCGGCTGCTGGCCGCCGACCCGCAGGCCCCGCGCCGCCGGGTCGTGGTGGCGCTGGACGTGGCCGACTCGGCCGTGAAGCCCTTCCCCGGCGACGAGTACCAGGACCAGGCCTCGCTGGGCCGGGTGGTGCTCTCCGGCCCGGTGCGGCTCGCCAAGGCCGCCGCGGTGCACGCGGACGTCGCCGACGACGAGGTGGTCACCGACGTCGAGGCCGCGGTCGCGGCGGTGGCCGCGGCCGACGCGGGCGACCAGGACGCCCAGTTCACCGTGGACGGCGCCGAGGACCACGACCTGCTCTGGTACGCGACCCAGGAGATCCCCTCGCTGCTGGCCTGAGTGACCCCGGTCCTACCGGTGCGTCGTCCGTCCGGGTTACCGTTTGACCCCGTGCGCACACACATCGTTTGGGACTGGAACGGCACCCTCTTCCACGACATGGAAGCGGTGCTCGCGGCGAGCAACGCCGCGTTCGCGACCATCGGCGTCGGGCCGATGAGCCTGCAGGAGTACCGCGAGCAGTACGAGATCCCGATCCCCCGGTTCTACCAGCGGCTGCTCGGCCGGGAGCCCTCCGCGGAGGAGTGGCTGAAGCTGGACGACGCCTTCCACGCCCGCTACCGCGAACTGAGTGCGGCCTGCGGGCTGACGGAGGGCGCGCGCGAGCTGATGGACGGCTGGAGGGCGGCCGGGCACAGCCAGTCCCTGCTGTCGATGTACGTGCACGACAAGCTGGTCCCGCTGGTCGACACCTTCGGCCTGACCGGCTACTTCCTGCGGGTGGACGGCCGGAGCGGGCCGGCCGGCGGGCAGAAGGCGGAGCACCTGGTCCGCCACCTGGCGGCGCTCGGCGAGCAGGTGGATCCGGCCCGTACGGTGCTGATCGGCGACGCCGCGGACGACGCCCTGGCGGCGCTGGCCGCGGGCGCCCACGCGGTGCTCTACACCGGCGGCTCGCACGCGCGGGCGAAGCTGGAGCCGGTCGGCGTCCCGGTGGTGGACAGCCTGGCCGAGGCGGTCGAGCTGGCGGCCCGAATGGTGGGCTGAGCCGCTGAGCCGCTGAGCCGCTGAGCGCCCTCGCGGCGCCGACCGTCCCGGCGCGCGGCCGCCCACCCCTGCCGTCCCGGCGGCCGCCCCCGCCGCCGAGCCGACCGGCCGTCCCCCGGGCGTACGGCGGACCGCCGAGCCGGCCGCCGACGTGGCGGGCGCCACGTCCGCCGTTGGCGTGTCCGGGCGGGCGGATCCGCCCCGCCGTGGTCAGGCTGGACTGACACCAGCAGAGCCAGCAGGACGGAGCCGCCATGCCCATCGACGCAGTCACCGAGGTGCCGACCCCGGTCAACGAGCCGGTGCGGTCGTACGCGCCCGGCAGCCCGGAGCGCGAGCGGCTGGTCCGGCGGCTGGACGAGCTGGCCGCCGAGCAGGTCCCGCTGCCGATGACCATCGGCGGGGAGCAGCGCTTCGGCGGCGGCGAGCGGATCGACGTCGTCCAGCCGCACCACCACGCGGCCAAGCTGGGCGTGCTCGGCAACGCCACCAGGGAGGACGCCAGGGCGGCGGTGGACGCGGCGCTGGCGGCCGGTCGGCAATGGCGCTCGCTGTCCTTCGACGACCGGGCGGCGGTCTTCCTGCGCGCCGCCGACCTGCTGGCCGGGCCGTGGCGGGAGACGCTCAACGCGGCCACCATGCTCGGCCAGTCCAAGACGGTGCAGCAGGCCGAGATCGACTCCGCCTGCGAGCTGATCGACTTCTGGCGGTTCAACGTCCACTTCGCCCGGCGGATCCTGGCCGACCAGCCGGTCTCCTCCCCGGGGGTGTGGAACCGGGTCGACCACCGCCCGCTGGAGGGCTTCGTCTACGCGGTCACCCCGTTCAACTTCACCGCGATCGCCGGCAACCTGCCGACCGCCCCCGCCCTGATGGGCAACACGGTGGTGTGGAAGCCCGCGCCGACCCAGACGCTCGCCGCGTACCACCTGATGCGGCTGCTGGAGGCGGCCGGCCTGCCGCCCGGGGTGATCAACCTGGTCACCGGCGACGGGCTGCAGGTCTCCCCGGTGGCGCTGGCCGACCCGGCGCTGGCCGGGCTGCACTTCACCGGCTCCACGGCCACCTTCCAGTCGCTCTGGCAGACCGTCGGCGCGAACATCGCCGGCTACCGCACCTACCCGCGGATCGTCGGCGAGACCGGTGGCAAGGACTTCCTGCTGGCCCACCCCTCGGCCGACCCGGGGATCCTGAGGACCGCCATGATCCGCGGCGCCTTCGAGTACCAGGGCCAGAAGTGCTCGGCGCTCTCCCGCGCCTACCTGCCGCGCAGCCTCTGGCTGCGGATCAAGGACGACTTCCTGGCCGAGGTGGACGCCCTCACCGTGGGCGACGTCACCGACCTGTCCAACTTCATGGGCGCGCTGATCGACGCCCGGGCCTTCGAGAAGAACCGCACCGCCATCGAGCGGGCCAAGGCCGACCCGACCGTCGAGCTGGCGGCCGGCGGCCAGTACGACGACGCGATCGGCTGGTTCGTGCGCCCGACCGTCCTGGTCTCCTCCGACCACCGGGGCGAGATCTTCCGCACCGAGTACTTCGGCCCCATCCTCGCGATCCACGTCTACGAGGACTCCCGCTGGGAGGACGTGCTGGGCCGGATCGACGCCGGGGCTCCGTACGGCCTGACCGGCTCGGTGATCGCGCAGGATCGTTACGCCATCGCCCAGGCCGTGGAGGAGCTGCGCTTCACCGCCGGAAACTTCTACATCAACGACAAACCGACCGGGGCGGTCGTCGGCCAGCAGCCCTTCGGCGGCTCCCGGGCCTCCGGGACCAACGACAAGGCCGGTGCCGCCCAGAACCTGCTGCGCTGGACCTCGGCCCGCGCCATCAAGGAGACCTTCGTGCCGCCGACCCACCACGGATACCCGCACATGGGCTGAGAGTGAACATCACCCTCCGGTTTGGACATGGTGTCCAGGACGGACCCGACATCCTGCGGGTTTGCGCCTCCCTGTCCCTGTGCACCTTCGAATGATCCGGTTAGGCTGGCTGGCGTCGTCGGGTGGCTTGCAGGACGAATGAGGCGTCCTACCCGCTGGGAGGGCGCTTCATGCGTGCCATGAGCCCCTTTCAGTCGGATGGTGCGGCAGGATTGCGGTGACCCGTCGGTGTACATCCACACACCACCGAGTCACGCAACGGCGCGCGACAGGAGCCAAGAAGTCATGCAGACCAAGCTGGACGCAGCCAAGGCCGAACTGCTCAAGAAGGCAGCCGCAGCCGCTGAGAACAGCCAGGTAGGGGGAGCGGCGCCGGGGGAGGGTCTGAGCAACGGTGCTCTGACCGCGTACCTGCACCACTACTACCTCCACACCGCGCCCGAGGACCTGGTCGACCTCGACCCGGTCGACGTCTACGGGGCGGCCGCCTCCCACTACCGCCTGGGCCTCAAGCGCCCCCAGGGCACCGCCGAGGTGCGGGTCCACACCCCCTCGGTCGAGGAGAACGGCTGGTCCTGCGGCCACACGGTCGTCGAGGTCGTCACCGACGACATGCCCTTCCTGGTGGACTCCGTCACCAACGAGCTGTCCCGCCAGGACCGCGCGATCCACATCGTCATCCACCCCCAGCTGGTCGTCCGCCGTGACATCACCGGCAAGCTGCTGGAGATCCTGGACGTCGACGCCTGCTCCCGCAGCCAGGCCGCCGGCGCCGAGTGGCCCGCCGACGCCACCGTCGAGTCGTGGATGCACATCGAGATCGACCGCGAGACCGACCGCGAGGACCTGCGCTCGATCGAGACCAACCTGCGCCGCGTGCTCGGCGACGTCCGCGAGGTCGTCGAGGACTGGACCAAGATGCGCGAGAGCGCGCTGCGCCTGGCCGACGAGCTGGCCGAGGAGCCCCCGACGGGCCTGCCCGAGCAGGAGGTCGGCGAGGCCTGGGAGCTGATGCGCTGGCTCGCCGACGACCACTTCACCTTCCTCGGCTACCGCGAGTACGACCTGGTCGAGCACGAGGGCGAGGAGGTCCTCAAGGCCGTCGCCGGGACCGGCCTCGGCATCCTGCGCGCCGACCCGCACGGCCACGACGACAGCCACCACGCCGTCTCCGACGCCTTCGGCCGCCTCTCCGCGCCGGTGCGGGCCAAGGCCCACGAGAAGAAGCTCCTCGTCCTGACCAAGGCCAACAGTCGCGCCACCGTGCACCGCCCGGCCTACCTGGACTACGTCGGCGTCAAGAAGTTCAACGCCGCCGGCGAGCCGATCGGCGAGCGCCGCTTCCTCGGTCTGTTCTCCTCCGCCGCCTACACCGAGTCGGTCACCCGCATCCCGGTCGTGCGCCGCAAGGTCCAGGAGGTCCTGGACAGCTCCGGCTTCTCCAGCGAGAGCCACGACGGCCGCGACCTGCTGCAGATCATGGAGACCTTCCCGCGCGACGAGATCTTCCAGACCTCGGCCGCCGAACTGCTCTCCATCGCCACCAGCGTGCTCTACCTGCAGGAGCGCCGTAAGCTGCGCCTCTTCCTGCGCCAGGACGAGTACGGGCGCTACTTCTCCGCCTTCATCTACCTGCCGCGCGACCGCTACACCACGCGCATCCGGCTGCTGCTCACCGACATCCTCAAGGAAGAGCTGAACGGCGCCACCATCGACTACACGGTGTACGCCACCGAGTCGGTGCTGACCCGCCTGCACTTCGTGGTCCGGGTCGCCCCGGGCACCGAACTGCCCCGGCTCACCGACACGGACATCGAGCGGATCGAGAACCGCCTCGCCGAGGCCGCGCGGTTCTGGATGGACGGCTTCCACGAGCAGCTGCACCTCGAACTGGGCGAGGAGAAGGCCGCCGAGCTCGGCCACAAGTACGCCAACGCCTTCCCCGACGGCTACCGCGCCGACTTCCCGCCGCGCACCGCCGTGACCGACATCAAGCAGATCGAGGCGCTGCACGGCGACGGCGACTTCCGCCTGAACCTGTACCAGCCCGTCGGGGCCGGCGACGACGAGCGCCGCTTCAAGATCTACCGGGTCGGCGGCCCGATCTCGCTCACCGAGGTCCTGCCGGTGCTCCAGCGCCTGGGCGTCGAGGTGCTGGACGAGCACCCGTACGCGCTGCGCCGCTCCGACGGCACCACGGCGTGGGTGTACGACTTCGGCCTCAAGCTGCACCAGGCCACCGAGCTCACCGACGAGGCCCGCGAGCGCTTCCAGGACACCTTCGCGGCCACCTGGACGGGCAAGGCCGAGAACGACGGCTTCAACGAGCTGGTGCTGACCGCCGGGCTGACCTGGCGCCAGGCGATGGTGCTGCGCGCGTACGCCAAGTACCTGCGCCAGGCGGGCTCCACGTTCTCCCAGGACTACATGGAGGACGCGCTCCGCAACAACACCCACACCACCCGCCTGCTGGTCAACCTGTTCGAGGCCCGGCTGAGCCCGAGCCACCAGCTGGGTGCCGCCGAGCTGACCGAGGGCATCCTGGAGGAGCTGGCCGGCGCGCTCGACGAGGTCGTCTCGCTGGACGAGGACCGCATCCTGCGCTCCTTCCTCCACCTCATCAAGGCGACCCTGCGGACCAACTTCTTCCAGCACGACGCCTCCGGGGAGTGGCACTCCTACGTGTCGATGAAGTTCGACCCGAAGGCCATCCCGGACCTGCCGGCCCCGCGCCCGGCGTTCGAGATCTGGGTGTACTCGCCGCAGGTCGAGGGCGTGCACCTGCGCTTCGGCAAGGTCGCCCGCGGCGGTCTGCGCTGGTCCGACCGGCGCGAGGACTTCCGTACCGAGATCCTCGGCCTGGTCAAGGCCCAGATGGTCAAGAACACCGTGATCGTCCCGGTCGGCGCCAAGGGCGGCTTCGTCGCCAAGCAGCTGCCGGACCCGTCGGTGGACCGCGACGCCTGGCTGGCCGAGGGCATCGCGTCCTACAAGACCTTCATCTCGGCGCTGCTGGACATCACCGACAACCTGGTGGCCGGCGCGGTCGTCCACCCCGCCGACGTGGTCCGCCACGACGAGGACGACACCTACCTGGTCGTCGCCGCCGACAAGGGCACCGCGACCTTCTCCGACATCGCCAACGGGGTCGCCGAGTCGTACGGCTTCTGGCTGGGCGACGCCTTCGCCTCCGGCGGCTCGGCCGGCTACGACCACAAGGGCATGGGCATCACCGCCCGCGGCGCCTGGGAGTCGGTCAAGCGCAACTTCCGCGAGCTCGGCGTCGACACCCAGACCGAGGACTTCACCGTCATCGGCATCGGCGACATGTCCGGCGACGTCTTCGGCAACGGCATGCTGCTCAGCGAGCACATCCGGCTGGTCGCCGCGTTCGACCACCGCCACATCTTCCTCGACCCGAACCCGGACGCGGCGGTCTCCTACGCCGAGCGCCGCCGCCTCTTCGAGCTGCCCCGCAGCTCCTGGGACGACTACGACAAGTCGCTGATCTCGGCCGGCGGCGGGGTCTTCCCCCGCAGCGCCAAGTCGATCCAGCTCAGCGCACAGGTCCGGGCCGCCCTGGGCGTCCAGGAGAGCCGGCTGACCCCGGCCGAGCTGATGAAGGCGATCCTCCAGGCGCCGGTCGACCTGTTCTGGAACGGCGGCATCGGCACCTACGTCAAGGCCTCCGGCGAGACCAACGCCGAGGTCGGCGACAAGGCCAACGACGCCATCCGCGTCAACGGCGAGCAGGTCCGCGCCCGGGTCATCGGCGAGGGCGGCAACCTCGGCTGCACCCAGCTCGGCCGCATCGAGTACGCCGCCTCCGGCGGCCCCGAGGGCACCGGCGGCTGGATCAACACCGACGCCATCGACAACTCGGCCGGCGTGGACACCTCGGACCACGAGGTCAACATCAAGATCCTGCTCAACCAGGTCGTCGCCGAGGGCGACATGACGGTCAAGCAGCGCAACACCCTGCTCGCCGAGATGACCGACGAGGTCGGCCGCCTGGTGCTGCGCAACAACTACGCGCAGAACGTGGTGCTGGCCAACGCCGTCGCCCAGGCGCACAGCATGGTCAACGTCCACGCGCGGATGATCAACCGCTTCGAGGCGGCCGGCCGGCTCGACCGGGCCCTGGAGTTCCTGCCCACCGAGCGGCAGATCCGCGAGCGCCAGCAGAACGGCCGCGGGCTCTCCCAGCCCGAGATGTCCGTCCTGCTCGCCTACACCAAGATCATCCTGGCCGACGAGCTGCTCGCCACCGACCTGCCGGACGACCCGTACTTCCGCACCGCGCTGCACGAGTACTTCCCGAGTGCGCTGCGGGCGAAGTTCCCGGACGCGATCGACAACCACGCGCTGCGCCGCGAGATCATCACCACGCTGATCGTCAACGACACGATCAACCGCGGTGGCTGCACCTTCGCCTTCCGCCTGAAGGAGGAGACCGGCGCGACGTACGAGGAGATCGCCCGGACGCACGCCGCCGCGCGGGCCGTCTTCGGCCTGGAGCAGATCTGGGACGAGATCGAGGGCCTGGACAACAAGGTCCCGGCCCGGACCCAGACCAAGATGCGGCTGCACTCGCGCCGCCTGGTCGAGCGCGCCACCCGGTGGATGCTCAACAACCGCCGCCAGCCGCTCGACATCGCCGGCACCATCGAGTTCTTCCACGACCGGGTCAACCAGGTCTGGGGCTCGCTGCCCAAGCCGCTGCGCGGCGAGGACCTGGCCTGGTTCGAGTCCGTCCACAACGAGCTCGTCTCCGCCGGCGTGCCGGAGGACCTGGCCACCCGGATCGCCGGTCTGTCCTCGGTCTTCCCGACCCTGGACATCACCGAGGTCGCGGACCGCTCGGGCAAGGACGTCGCCGAGGTCGCCGAGCTGTACTACGACCTGGGCGACCGCCTCCAGATCTCGCACCTGCTCGACCGCATCATCGACCTGCCCCGCACCGACCGCTGGTCGTCGATGGCCCGGGCCGCGATCCGCGAGGACCTCTTCGCGGCGCACGCGGCGCTGACCGCCGACATCCTCGCCTGCGGCCCCGAGGGCGCCACCCCCGAGGAGCGCTACAACGCCTGGGCGGAGCTCAACTCCACCCTGCTGAACCGCGCCAAGGCGACCCTCGACGACATAAGGGGTTCGGACAACTACGAGCTGTCCAGCCTCTCCGTCGCGATGCGCGTCATCCGCACCCTGCTCCGCACCGGCTCGATGCGCTGACGGACGGCTGTCAGGAAGGGGCCCGCGTCCTGGGACGCGGGCCCTTCCGCGTTCAGGTGGTGGCGAGCCGGCCGTGCCCGCCCCTTTGCCCGCGCAGGGCCGCACGGGCGCGGGCGACGCCACTTGCGGTCACGGCGGCCCCGGTGCCCACGGCGGGGGTTCTGCTGCCGAGGCCCGCGCAGGCCCGGCAGATGCCGGGTCGGGGCACCGGATCGTGGCAGCGGGCGCACTCGTCATGGGCGACCGGTGGGGCCACCGTTCGGTGCGGCGGCAGCTTGCGTCGCAGGCGGTCGCGGATGAGCGCTGCCGGGGAGTGCAGCGGTGCGGGCAGCCCGGGCAGCAAGGCGCGGGCCAACTCGTCTTCGGCGCAGCCGCGTTCCAGCCACTCGACGACGAGCGGCGCGAGTCGCAGGGCTTCCGCCTCGCCGAGTCGTAGTCGCGGTTCGGGCCGGATCGCGCGGAAGAGCGTCGCGACCGCCGCGCGGGTCTGCTCGTCAGGGAGGGTGGGTACTTCTTCCGGGTTCTTTACGGGAGGGGTGACAGCGCGGCCGACACCCGCTTCACCGGCCGCCGGGTGGGGGACAGCCGGCGGCCGGGCAACCTGTGGTGTATCGAAAACGTGGGCCTGCGACTGGACCGTTCCGTCGGGCATCCGCACCGTGTCGACGCGGTAGTACCCGGCATTCTTCAGCTCTTTGAGCGCTCGCTGAACGGCGCCGCGCCCCTGCGTGCTGGTGTCGGCCATGTGTCGCCCGTCCTCGCGCCAGCCGTCGGGGCGGGAGAGGAGATCGGCGAGGAGGCCTCGGGCGGTGTAGCTGAGGCGACGGTCCTGGAGAAGACCGTTCGGAAGAACGGTGAACGAGCGCGTGTGAGCGCTACGATGAATCTGCATCTGGAGTTGCTGCTCCTGGTGCCGGACCCCGGGGTGTTCCACCACCGCCGGGGTCAACTGTGTTCTGCTGCCAATGCGGAACGTAGCACAGCAGATACAGAGAGTGTGAACCGTTTCTGAAGATCGGGCGACGGCGTGGGGCCTGCTTCACCTCTCCGTCAGGAAGACGAGCCGCGCGTGTACTGCCCCCTCAAGGTCGAGGTTGTCGCCTCGGGTGGTGGTCTGCAGGAGCTCCGTGACGACCACGAGCTCGAAGCAACGACGGAGAGGGCGGTCTCGGCAGGGGTGTTGCCAGGGTTGATCAGCTCGGAGAGTTCCGGGGTCACCATTTCGGGGATCTCGCCGCCGTGGAGCGGAGCGGAGGCGAACACCTCCAGTCCCGCAGCCAGGGCATCGGCCAGCGGGCCGTGTCCGTCGAGAGCCTGGGCGACGGGTGCGAGGTGGACGAGGGAGACCGGGAGCTGGATGGCCCGCAGGTAGTGATTCGGCCCGCCGACCGTGGTCGCGAGCTCGAGCAGCCCGGGAACGTCGAAGAGACCGCTGCTGAAACCGTGCCAGGTCGTCACTCTGTAGGCACTGATGATCTGTCGGCTGCACGCCTCCTCCAGTGCCAGGAACGCGGTGCAGAGTCGGTCGGTGATCTCGTCTTCCGGGCAGCCGTGTTCGGGGTTGTGGACGAACACCAGGTCGGGTACCCGGCCGAGCATGCGCCTGCTACGGGCGAGCTGCCAGGCGATGTAGTCCGGGGCGAGGCAGTGCCCGCGTTCGGCGTCCGCTGCGGACAGGGCACCGGCTCGCACAGCGATGCGTCTGGCGCCGGCCGGGACGAAGCCCACCTTGGTGGAGACACACAGATCCGGGTAGGCGGCCAGAATCACGGCGAGAGACGTCTCCGTCCGACCGTCTGCGTAGTTCGGCGCTGTGTCCACCCAATCGGCATCTCGGGAGGCGGCCATCAGCGCGGCCTCGGCCACATCGAGGCAGCGGTAGGTGCCGAGGCCCAACCGTGCGGTCATCGTGCACCTCCGATCGCGGCGGCCTGGCCGTCGACCAGTTCCGTCACGACACCAGCCGCCGCAGCTACGCATTCGCGAACGGCCTGGCGCTGCGCGGAGTCAGCCGGCCACAACGGCCTTCGGGCCTGGGTCCGATCCGTCCAGTCCCTGATCGCCTACTGGCAGCAGGACCACCGCCAGGCCGCCGAGCTGGCCAGATCCGGACTGCCGTACGCGGACAGCGGGACGATCGCAACCCGCCTGCTCAGCCTCGAAGCACGGGCCGCCGCCGCGCTCGGCGACAGCGCGAGCGCGCTACGAGCCGTGGCAATGGCCGAGGCGGCGCGGAGAACAGTTGCTGCCGTGGATCTTCCCGGCGTATTCACGTTTCCCGAGGCCAAGCAGTGGACCTACGCCGGTACCGCCCTCCTTGCCCTGGGCAGCCAGGCTCACGTGAACCGTGCCATCGAGGCGTCCTCAAGGGCCATTGCCCGGTACGAGTCGGCACCGCAGCAGGAACAGTCCTCCGGTGACCTGCTGGCCGCCCGCCTTGACCTCGCCAACGCCCACCTCGCCCACGGCGACCTCGACGGCGTACAGGAGAAGCTCTCGGTGGTGCTGGACGCCGCACCGGACCGGCGAACAGCGAGCATCTCCAGCCGCCTTCGGGCGCTGAGCACTCGTCTCGCCGAGCCCGCCTATGCAGGCTCCCCGATCGTCTTGAGTCTCCGTGAGAATGTCAGAGAAGCCTGCTCTCGACCCGCACTCACGAACCCTCCGGAGCTGCCCCAGTGACGAGCAACACCGCTCAGCAGGACGCCGCAGTCGCCGACAAGTCCATCCTCGCGAACAGCGCCTATGCCGACGGACGCCACCTGGCCGCCCGCCAGTCGATCTACCGGTGGCAGCAGCCGCAGTACGACCTGCCCGGGATCGTCGTTGAAGAGCTGGCCGACACCGGCGGCACCGTCCTCGATGTTGGCTGCGGCAACGGCAAGTTCGTCAGCCGCCTGCACACGGACCGCCCGGATCTTCAGGTCGTCGGGATGGACATCTCGGCGGGCATCCTTGCTGATGTCCCGAAGCCGGTCCTGGTGGCCGACGCCCAGGCCCTGCCTTTCGCCGACAACAGCGTCGACGCCGTGCTGGCGCTGCACATGCTGTACCACGTCGGTGACATCGAGGCCACGATCAAGGAACTGGCCCGCGTCCTCCGGCCTGGCGGTGTGCTCATCGCCTCGACCAACAGCGACACCGACAAACAGGAGTTGGACCGGCTCTGGGCTCGGGCCGCAGGCGACGTCCTCGGGATTCCCGAGGGGCCGGCGCGGGTCTCGCTCAGCTCCCGTTTCTCCCTGGAGAAGGCCCGCGGCTATCTCAGGGGGGCGTTCAAGGACATTCAGGTCCGGAAACTGTCCGGCACCATCGAGCTCACCGATCCTTCGCCAATCGTTGCTCACCTTGCCTCGTACGCGGCTTGGGCCGACCAATCTGGTGTCCCGTTCCCCGAGACCGTCAGTCGGGCGGCCGAGCTCGCTGCCGCCACGATCGAGGCCGAGGGGTCATTCAAGATCACATGCCTTGGTGGCATCATGATCTGTCGGCCCTGATATCTGACTCGACGTTCTCGGTCCTCATTGGCTGAACCGTTCCGTCATATCGTGTGCCCGGCCTTCGAGATCGTCTCGAAGGCCGGTGCCGTATTCCTGTGCATCGCTGCCCCGCCGGGCTCGTCCGGCGGGGCAGCGAAACGAAGCTGGATCAATCCCGACAGCTTCCAATAGCACCGCAGCTCTCTCTTGCTCTGTGCAGGAAGTCGGTTCAGTCGACTTCCTGCGCCCGTAGAACAAGAGGTGTAGGCGAGGGTCGGAGGCGGGCGAGGGGTAGAGCTCGCTTCTAGATGATTGATACAAAGGGTTAATGGTCGGAGGCGGTCAGGGAGCGCATGACGGGCTGGCCGGTGTGGTTGCTGTGCCAGATCGCGCAGGTCAGGCCTTGAAGGTCTGGTTGACGGACTCGATGATCTGCCGCAGCGGCTTGAACAGGGCGGATCCGGCCCGCAAGGGCTCGCCCTTGCGGGCCGGCCGCAGCAGTTGCACTCCCCACCCGGCGAGTTCGCGTTCGAAGGCGCGCCCGTAGTACTGCCGGTCGCTGATAAGGGTCTGGCCCGGTCGGGAAGCCGCGAGGTCGGGCTCGGCATGGAGCATGCCGAGCACGGTCTCGCGCTCGTCCGCCTTCGCGCCGGTCAGCGCGAAGGCGAATGGGCAGCCCTGCAGGGTGCACAGCAAGTGCAGGCGCAGGCCCCAGAAGAACCGGGAGTGGCTGGCGGAGTAGCCGTCTTCGGCCCATCCGGCCAGGTCCGAGCGTCTGGCCGTCTCGCGCGAGCGCCCGCACTCCACCGGTGTGGAGTCGACGACCCAGACAGTGTCGGTCCACAGCGACGTGTCTCGGGCGAGCATGCGGTTGACCCGTGCGGCCAGGTCCGCGGCCTTGAGCAGACGCCGGGGGCGGGGGACTCCACGCTGGGCCTGTGGCCGTGCCGCTGCCGCGAGCGCGGCGGCGGCACGCCTATATAAGCTCATTTTTAAATCAGGCTGTGGCGTTTTCCTTCTGTGCAGGAAGTCGATCTGGTCGACTTCCTGAGTCAACGCGGTCGCCGCTTCGGCCCTGCCGAAGTGGCGACCGCGAGCCAAAGGAGTCGGGGGTAGTCCTCAAGGGGATGTGCCGGAGGCGGGTCAGTGTTTAGAGCGGCCCGCGTCGTCGGACGTGGGTCGCCCCAATTTCTGATTCATCTGATTTTTCACATCTCATCTCGCCGGGTACGCCGCGCCGCCTCAGCGCGAGGCGGCGCGCTGGAGGGCGCTGGCGAGGAGGGCGAGGTCGGTGGGGCCGTTGCCCAGCTCGCGGACCGGGCGGCGGGCGGGCGGGGCGCCGAGCTGGAGGGGGTCTATCGCGACGACGGTGGGCCGCAGGGTCGCGGTACGCGGGATGCGGCCGCTGATCCGGGCGGTCTGGAAGGCCGTCACGCCGCCGTCGGGGCGGCGCAGGTAGCCGCGACCGGGGGTGTCCTCGGGAAGGGCGGCCGCGTCGCCCAGGTGGATCAGCAGGTCGGAGTCGGCCGGGTCCTCGGTGCGCAGGGCGATCCGGAGCAGGGCGGCCTCGTCGACCTCGGTGCCCGCGCTCTCCTCCGGACGGCCGGTGGCGACCGCGAGGTGGATGCCCAGCGGTCCGCCGCGCCGGGCGACGGCGGCGAGCGCCCGGGCCAGCGGGCGGCCGGCCGGGGAGGTGGGGGAGAGCAGGGCGTCGTAGTCGTCGACGACGACGACCAGCCGGGCCGGGGCGGGGTCGGACCCGGTGGGGGCGGCGGGCCGGGGGTCGGAGGCGCCGCGCGGCGGGATGATCCGCGGGCCGCCGGTCGGGCCGGCGCCGACCGTGGCGGGCACCGGGACCTGCGGCCGGTCCGCGCCCAGGCCCTGGGCCGCCAGGTCCTGCCCGTCCAGGCTGTGCCCGTCCAGGATGCGGGCCGCGTGCCAGGAGGCGAAGTCCAGCCCGTCGAAGAGCCGCTCGCGCAGGGCGAGTTCGTCCTCCAGCGCCTCCGCCGCGAGCAGCGCGGCGCGCGGGTCGGCGGCGGCGTTCACCCGTCCGATGACGTGCGGCAGCTCGGTGCAGCCGTCCAGCCCGTCCTGGCCGTCCGCGCCGTCCCGGCCCTCGATGAGGGTGACGGTCAGGCGCTCGGGCCGCTCGGAGACGGCGAGCGAGGCGACCAGGGTGCGCAGCAGCTCCGTCTTGCCGGAGCCGCGCGTGCCGCCGATGAGCAGGTGCGGGCCGCCCGGGTCGGGGGAGGGGAGGGAGAGCTCCGGGTCGGCCAGGTCGAGGGTGCACAGCTCGTCGCGGGTGGTGCCGAGCAGTGCGGTGGCCGCGCCGATGCCTCCGGCGTGGGCGGCCCACCGCGCGGACAGCTTGGCCGGGGTGACGGTGTCGAGCTGGAGCAGGTCGAGCAGCCGCAGCGCGTCCGGCAGCGGGCCGCGGGCGGTCGGCGCCGCCTCGCGCAGCGGGGCGAGGGCGCGGGCCAGCCGTTCGGCCCAGACGTCCGAGACGGCGTCCAGCGAGACCTCGTGCAGGGTCTCCCGGCCGCGGGCGACCGGGCGGTCGATGGAGAGGTGGGTGCCGACCTCGCCGGTGATCAGCGCGGTGGCGCCGAGGCCGCGGGGCAGCAGTTCGGGCTGCTCGGCCAGGCAGAGCGGGAAGATGCCGACCGCCGGGCCCTGGCGCAGCAGCAGGTCGAGTGCCTGGCGGGCGCTCTCGGTGGCCGGGCGGCCCTCCACCACGACGACGGTCGCGGGGTGGCCGCCGACGCCGCTCGGGCCGCTGAGCCGGGCGGTGAGTTCGGCGAGCCGGGCGGTGGCCTGCTCGTCGTCGAGGCCGAGCAGCAGCCGGCAGTCCTGGCCGTCGGCGGGGCGCAGGTGGGGCAGCCACAGGGCCCAGGCCCAGGTGTCGACGCGCTCCTCGGGGGCGCGGCCCGGGTCGGCGTCGACCACGACCAGGCTCAGCCCGCTCGGCGGGTGCAGGGCGGCAAGCTGGGCGACGACGGCCCGGGTGAGCGCGTCCAGGCGTTCGCGGGGGCCGCTGAGGCCGAGGCTGCCGGCGGTCTGCAGGTCGAGGGTGACCGGGACGGCGGGGAGCACGGTGCCGGGCGCCGTTCCCGGGCCGCCGGGGCGGTCGGCGGTGCCCAGCCGCAGGGTGAGCGCGTCGGGGTGGCCGGGGCCGCGTTCCCAGAGCCGGGGGCCCGGGCCGAGGGCGTTGAGCAGCACGGTGGCGAGGTCGGGCCAGCGGTCCCGCTGGGCGGCGGCCTGGCGCAGCCGTACCGCGGTGTGGTGGCGTTCGGCGCTCTCCTCGGGCGGTTCGGCGGCGCGGCCGGGCAGCAGCGAGAACAGGCCGCGGCCGCGGGCCTGGGCGGGCTCGGGAGCGGTGGGCGGCTCGACGACGGGCGGCGCGGGGCGGACCGGGCCGGGGGCGGCGAGCTGGAGGCGGCCGTGGCCGTCGGGCAGGGCGGCGCGGACGGGCTCGCCGGCCGGGTCGAGGAGCTGCAGGGTGGACTCGCCGATCCGCAGCAGGGCGCCCGGATCCAGCGGGACGGCGGCCTCGACCGGGCCGGGCGGGACGATCCGGCCGTCCAGGGTGGTGCCGTTGGTGGAGCCGAGGTCCCGGACGGCGATCCGGCCGTCCTCGCCGAGGTGCAGGGCCAGGTGCAGCCGGGAGACGTCCGGGTCGTCGAGCGGGACGTCGGCCTCGCCGGAGCGGCCGATCCGGATCTCCCGGCCGTGCAGCCGGTGCACGCCGCCGGCGTCCGGACCGCCGACCACCCGCAGCTCGGCGGCGGCGGGGGTGTCGTCGGCGTCGTCGGCGGTCGGGTCGGGCTCGTTGAGGCTGAGGACGGCGCCGTCGAGCAGCGGGGGGTGGCCGAGCAGGGTGTGTTCGTCCACCCGGTGCGCCCCGGCGTAGAGGTGCACGTGGGTGGCGGCCCGCGGCCCGCGCACGCCCACGGCACCGGCGAGCGCGCCCGCGATGGCGCCGAGCGCGGTGCCGACGGGCGCGGTGACCAGCACGTCCACGTAGGGGATGGCGGAGCCGGCGGCGGCCGGGCCGCTGCGCGGTCGGAGGACGGTCAGCCGGATCTGCATCTCGCCCGCGGGTCCCTTCTGCTGGTGTGATGCCTGGTACCGCTGCCGGTGCCGTCGCGCTCGCGCCGGGCGGTCGCGGCGACCCTTTGGGCCACACGAGTGGCGAGTGTCCATCCTGCCATCCGGCGCGGACAGTCCGCGCACGGTACCGGATTTGACGATCTTGCGATCATCGCCATGGTGGAGGCGACGGAGAGTCAGGTCAACCGCCGCCGTGGCGGCGCCGCCGCGGACCCCGCCGAGCGGCTCCGACCAGCCCCTCGGGGCGGCTCCGACCTGCTGCTCGGGGCGGCTCCGGGCAGTCCCCTAGGGGATGTCCCCCAACCCTGCTCGACGGCCAGCCGGTCACCCCGAAATCCTGAACGGACACCGTTAGAGTGGCCGCAAACACGGGCCCGGCAGGCTCACCGCACCGGCGGAGGAGCGCCCCGCGCGGGCGGCACGGCGAGGAGTGCGACAGGTGCGGCCAGTCGGCAGCAAGTATCTGCTTGAGGAGACCCTGGGCCGGGGCGCCACCGGGACCGTCTGGCGCGGCCAGGTGCGCCCGGACGCCCAGGTGCCGGGCAGCGCGCCCGGGCAGCAGGTGGCGATCAAGGTGCTGCGCGAGGAGCTGGCGGCCGACCCGGACGTCGTGATGCGCTTCCTGCGCGAGCGCTCGCTGCTGCTGCGGCTGACCCACCCGAACATCGTCCGGGTCCGCGACCTGGTGGTCGAGGGCGACCTGCTGGCCCTGGTGATGGACCTCGTCGAGGGCCCGGATCTGGCCCGCTACCTGCGCGCCAACGGCCCGTTCAGCCCGATCGCGGCCGCCCTGCTGATGGCCCAGGTCGCGGACGCCCTCGCGGCCAGCCACGCGGACGGGATCGTCCACCGCGACCTCAAGCCGGCCAACGTGCTGCTCGCCTCCACCCTGGTGGACGGCGTCGAGCGGATGCACCCGATGCTGACCGACTTCGGCATCGCCCGGCTCGCCGACTCCCCGGGCGTCACCCGCACCCACGAGTTCGTCGGCACCCCCGCGTACGTCGCCCCGGAATCCGCCGACGGCCGCCCGCAGACCTCCGCGGTGGACGTCTACGGCGCCGGGATCATGCTGTACGAGCTGGTCACCGGCCGCCAGCCGTTCCAGGGCGACAGCGCCCTGGCCGTCCTCCAGGCCCACCTGGCGCAGGAGCCGCAGCGGCCCAGCACGATGCCGGAGCCGCTCTGGACGGTGATCGAGCGCTGCCTGCGCAAGGACCCGGCCCAGCGGCCGAGCGCCACCTCGCTGGCCCGCGCCCTGCGGGTGGTCGCGGCCGGGGTGGGCGTCCACGCCTCCCCGGCGGCGGTGGACGAGGCGCTCGCGGTCGGCGCCCTGCTGCTGCCCGACCCGCAGCCGACCGCCGTCCCCGGCACCGCGCCGGCCGGCCACCCCGTCGCGCCCGGCGCCCCGGCCGGCACCGACGACCGCACCCAGGTGCTGCCGTCCACCCCGGGCACCCCGCAGTACGACCCGGCGGGGGCGACCCGGGTGATGGGCACCCAGCCGCCGCCCGCGCCCCCGTACGGCTCCGACGACCGCACCCGGGTGATGCCGCCCACCGCGGTGCCACCGCCCCCGCCGGCCGTGCCTCCCGCGCCGCAGGAGGAGACGCCGCACCCCTGGCAGACCCAGCTGCGCGCGGCGCGCGACCGCAACCAGCAGACCCAGGTCGGCTACTCCGGACCGGAGGACTTCGAGGACCCGCAGGTCGCCCCGCCGCCCTACCAGGCCGGCCCGGGGGGCCACGGCGGTCCGGGCGCGCCCGGCTACCAGCCGCAGCAGCCGGGCGGCTACCAGCCGGACCAGCGCCGCCAGGGCCCGCCGCCCGGCTACGCCCAGCGCCCGCCGGTCGCCCCGCCGCCCTACCAGGCCGGCCGGCCCGGCCAGGCGGGCCACGGCGGCCAGAACGACCAGGGCGCCCCCGGTGCGCAGGGCGGGTACCACCGGCCCGCGTCCGGGTACGGCCAGCCGCAGGGCGGCTACCCGCCGCCCCCGCCCGCCCCGGCGCCGCGCCGGACGGAGCCGCCCGCACCGCAGTACCGGGAGGAGCCCCCGCGGCGGCGGGAGGAGCCGCCCGCACCGCCCCGCCGCGAGCCGGCGCCGCCGCGCGAGCGCCGTCCGCGCAGCCGCAACCGGATGTACATCCCGGGCCTCGGCTGCCTCAAGGGCTGCCTGATGGTGCTGCTGGTGCTGGGCGTGGCCGCCGTGGCGCTGTGGAACTTCACCCCGCTGCCGCACTACTGGGACAACGTCGTGGGCTGGTTCGACTCGGCGCGGGACTGGGTGAACCGGGTCGTCGGCACGTAGCGGCGGATCGCCTCCGGGGGCACGGGATTGACGCTTTGTCGACAATTCACGAGATTTCCCGCCCCGGAGTCCCGCCCCGGGGCCCTCAGGCGGCCCGCGCAGGGGGTCGGGGCGCGTAGGTTGGTCGCTGTTGTCCCGCCCCACCGAGCGCGCCCGGACCCCCGGAGCGCTCCCGCGCCGCCCACGGAGCAGCATTGGCACGCAAGATCGGCAGCCGGTACACCGTCCACCAGGTGATCGGCCGGGGTTCGGCCGGGACGGTCTGGCTCGGTGAGGGGCCGGACGGCCCGGTGGCGGTCAAACTGCTGCGCGAGGACCTCGCCGCCGACCAGGTGCTGGTCGGCCGCTTCGTCCAGGAGCGCACCGCGCTGACCAGCCTGGACCACCCCCGGGTGGTCGGTGTGCGCGACATGGTGGTGGACGGCAGCGACCTCGCGCTGGTGATGGAACTGGTCCAGGGCACCGACCTGCGCTCCCGGCTCGAACGGGACGGCGCCCTGCCCCCGCAGACCGCGGCCTCGATCATCGCCGATGTCGCCGACGGCCTGGCCGCCGCGCACGCCGCCGGGATCGTCCACCGTGACGTCAAGCCGGAGAACGTCCTGCTCGACCTCGCCGCCGCCCCCGGCCCCGGTGGCGCCCCGCGCGCCAAGCTCACCGACTTCGGGGTCGCCCGGCTGGTCGACGCCCCGCGCCGGACCCGCGCCACCCGGATCATCGGCACCCCCGACTACCTCGCCCCCGAGATCATCGAGGGCCTGGAGCCGCGCGCCGCCGTCGACATCTACGCGCTCGCCACCGTGCTCTACGAGCTGCTGGCCGGCTTCACCCCGTTCGGCGGCGGCCACACCGGCGCGGTGCTGCGCCGGCACGTCACCGAGCAGGTGCCGCCGATCCCCGGCCTGCCGGACGGGCTGTGGCGGATCATCTCCGAGTGCCTGGCCAAGGCCCCCGCGTCCCGGCTGCGCGCCGCCGAGCTGGCGGCCCGGCTGCGCGAGCAGCTGCCCTCGCTGGCCGGCCTGCCGGCGCTGGCGGTGCCCTCCCAGGGCCGCGCCCCGGCCGAGGAGCAGCTGAGCCCCGGCGAGGCCGTCTACGCCGAGGTCGACGCCGGCCCGGGCGTCCACAAGCGCCGGCGCGGCCCCGCCGTCCCGCTGGTGCCCGGCGCCGCTCCGGACTCCACCCGCGACACCCACACCAGCCTGCGCCGCCCCTCGGCCGAGGAGCTGGCCGCGTACGCCGCCGAGTCCCGCGCCCAGCGCGCCGCCCCGGGGCACCGCCGGGACCGCCAGGCACTGCTGCGCCGCCGCAGGCTGCTCGCCGTGGTGCTGGCGACCGTCCTGCTGCTGGCGGGCGCCGCCGCGGCCTGGACGGCCTTCGCGGCCACCGAGCCGTCGGGCGGCCACCCGGCCCGCCCGGCCGTCCACGCCACCGCCCCGCGGGCGCCGTAGCCCCGTGGGAACCGGGGGTGTCGTCATGACCACCCCCGGAACCATTACGCTGGGGGCGTGGCAGCCGTCGATCCTTCCGAAGAGCTCAAGAACCTCGATACGACCATGGGGTCGATCGAGGCCGTCCTCGACCTGGACAAGATCCGGGCCGACATCGCGGTCCTGGAGGAGGAGGCAGCCGCCCCCACCCTGTGGGACGACGTCGCGAACGCGCAGAAGGTGACCAGCCGGCTCTCCTTCCTCCAGGGCGAACTGCGCCGGGTCGAGGGCCTGCGCAGCCGCATCGACGACCTGGGAGTGCTGTTCGAGCTGGCCGAGGCCGAGAACGACGCGGACACCCGCGCCGAGGCCGAGTCCGAGCTCGTCGCGCTCCAGAAGGCGGTCGAGGAACTGGAGGTCCGCACCCTCCTGTCCGGCGAGTACGACGCCCGCGAGGCGCTGATCAACATCCGTGCCGAGGCCGGCGGCGTCGACGCCGCCGACTTCGCCGAGCAGCTGATGCGCATGTACCTGCGCTGGGCCGAGCGGCACGGGTACCCCACCGAGGTGTACGACACCTCGTACGCCGAAGAGGCCGGCATCAAGTCCGCGACCTTCACCGTGAAGGCGCCGTACGCCTACGGCACCCTCTCGGTCGAGCAGGGCACCCACCGTCTGGTCCGCATCTCGCCGTTCGACAACCAGGGCCGCCGGCAGACCTCCTTCGCCGGGGTCGAGGTGCTCCCGGTCGTCGAGCAGTCCGACCACGTCGACATCGACGAGGGGGACCTGCGGGTGGACGTCTACCGCGCCTCCGGCCCCGGCGGCCAGGGCGTCAACACCACCGACTCGGCGGTGCGCATCACCCACATCCCGACCGGCATCGTGGTCTCCTGCCAGAACGAGCGCTCGCAGATCCAGAACAAGGCGTCCGCGATGAACGTCCTCCAGGCGAAGCTGCTCGAGCGGCGCCGCCAGGAGGAGAAGGCGGCGATGGACGCGCTGAAGGACAGCGGCAGCTCCTGGGGCAACCAGATGCGCTCCTACGTGCTGCACCCGTACCAGATGGTCAAGGACGTCCGCACCGCGTACGAGGCCGGCAACCCGCAGGCCGTGCTGGACGGCGACATCGACGGCTTCATCGAGGCGGGGATCCGCTGGCGCAAGCAGCGCGAGACCAGCGCGGAGTAAGCGACCGGACACGCACGGAGAAGGCCCCCGACCAGAGCGGTCGGGGGCCTTCGCCGTTCCCGGCGGACCGGGCTCGGGCCTCTAGGCCAGCGCCTGCCGTGCGATCAGAGCCACCGCGAGCAGACCGGCCAGCAGGGCCAGCAGCATCGCGGGGGAGAGCGCGGCGAACGGCCCCTGCTGCTCCTGCAGCCGGGCCCGGTTGGCGCGGCACACCGGGCAACGCCCGTCGCTGACGCGGCCGTTGCAGTTGGCGCACACCAGATGGTCGCACGTCATGCGATCTCCTCCTCGCTGCTACAGCCAACGCACCGGACGGGGCTCTGGTTCCCTTTCCTGCCCTGTACGGGGGAGCGGCCGAACGCGGTCGCCTCCTCCACTCTGCCAGGTTCTGGCGGTTCCGGCTCCCGGGCTGTGAGATGGCTCGCAATATTCGGGGCATAACCGGACATTGTCCCCCAGGTTCCGACCGGCGTCCTGGGCCGACCCTGCGGGCCGGTCGCCGGTTCGCGTATGGTCCCAGACCGGGAGCGGCCCTCCGCGCTCCCTTCGCCCGCCCCCGGACCGGGCCTCCGGGGTGGACCGACCGAGGACTGGCGCCGCCTAGGATGGCCTCCGTGATGCAGCCGTGATCAGATTCGACAACGTCTCCAAGACCTATCCCAAGCAGAACCGTCCCGCCCTGGACAACGTCTCGCTGGAGATCGAGAAGGGTGAGTTCGTCTTCCTGGTCGGCTCGTCCGGCTCGGGGAAGTCCACCTTCCTGCGCCTGTGCCTGCGCGAGGAGCGCCCGAGCACCGGTTCGGTGCACGTGCTGGGCAAGGACCTCGGCAAGCTGTCCAACTGGAAGGTGCCGCACATGCGCCGCCAGCTGGGCACCGTCTTCCAGGACTTCCGCCTGCTGCCGAACAAGACGGTCTCGCAGAACGTCGCCTTCGCCCTCGAGGTGATCGGCAAGCCGAAGAGCGCCATCGCCAAGGTGGTGCCCGAGGTGCTGGAGCTGGTCGGCCTCGGCGGCAAGGAGGACCGCATGCCGGGCGAGCTGTCCGGTGGTGAGCAGCAGCGCGTGGCGATCGCCCGGGCCTTCGTGAACCGTCCGATGCTGCTCATCGCGGACGAGCCCACCGGCAACCTCGACCCGCAGAACTCGGTCGGCATCATGAAGCTGCTCGACCGCATCAACCGCACCGGCACCACGGTGCTGATGGCGACCCACGACCAGGCCATCGTCGACCAGATGCGCAAGCGGGTCATCGAGCTCGACAAGGGGCTGCTCGTCCGCGACCAGGCCCGCGGCGTCTACGGGTACCAGCACTGACCCACCAGCGCTGACCCGTGGGGCCGCCGGCCCGACCCGCCAGACCGAGCAGTACCGACCCTGGAGTTGTTTCCCGCATGCGTGCCCAGTTCGTCCTGTCGGAGATCGGTGTGGGTCTCCGACGCAACCTGACCATGACCATCGCGGTCGTGGTCAGTGTCGCGCTCTCCCTCGCCCTCGCCGGTTCCTCGCTCCTGGTCCGCGACCAGGTGAACTCCATGAAGGGGTACTGGTACGACAAGGTCGAGGTGAGCATCTACTTCTGCACCAAGGCGGACGCCCGCAACTCGCCGCAGTGCGACAAGGGCGCGGCCACCGACCAGCAGGTCCAGGACATCAAGGACCAGCTGGACAAGATGAGTTCGGTGGTCCAGTCCTCGACCTACGAGAGCTCCGCGGACGCGTACAAGCACTGGAAGGAGATGAACCCGGACAACCCGCTCATCTCCGTGCTCGGCGCCGACGCGATGCCGCAGTCCTGGCGGGTCAAGCTCAACGACCCGACCAAGTACGACGTCATCCAGAGCGCCTTCGCGGGGAAGCCCGGCGTCAAGTCGGTGGAGGACCAGCGGAAGATCCTGGAGAACCTGTTCGGCCTGCTCAACGGCCTCCAGACGGCAGCCTTCGTGATCATGGTGCTGATGCTCTTCGTCGCGTTGCTGCTGATCGTCAACACCGTCCGGGTCTCGGCGTTCAGCAGGCGGCGCGAGACCGGCATCATGCGCCTGGTCGGTGCCTCGAACTTCTACGTCCAGATGCCGTTCATCGCCGAGGCCGCGTTCGCCGCGCTGCTCGGCGCGGTGATGGCCTCGGGACTGCTGCTCGGCGGGCACTTCTTCGTCCAGCACTGGCTGGCCGACCGGGTGCAGTTCATCCACTTCATCGGCCTCAGCTCGGTGCTCGCGGTGATCCCGCTGCTGATCGTGGTGGGCATGGGCATGGCCGGCATCGCGGCGTTCTTCACCCTGCGCAAGTACCTCAAGGTCTGATCCCCGGCGGATCCTTCGGCCCCGCACGGCACTGCGCCGTCCGGGGCCGTCGCCGTTCCCGGTCCGCCGTTCCGGCCCGCCGCGCGCGGGGCTGTGTCTACACTCCGGTGGCATGCTGCAAACTCCGCGCAGGGCACGTCAGGTGGCCGCTCTCAGCCTGGTGTTCGGTGCCGTGCTGATCGCCGGCGCCGCCACCGGAGCCTGGGGCGACCCGAGCGCGCCCCCGCACCGGGCCTCCGCCGACCTCGCCCCGGCCGGGCCCGCCGGGCTCCCCGCGGACCCGGCCGGCGCCGCGCTGTCCGAGCAGCAGGCCGAGCACCTGCTCGCGGCCGGCGGCGACCGCTGGGGCGCGTACTACAGCGCCCAGGAGTACGCCGAGTTCAGCCAGGGCCTGGACGGCCGCTACCCGGGCGTCGGCCTCTCGGTCGGCCGGGGCGAGGACGGCGTCACCGAGGTGTCCCAGGTCACCCCGTCCGGACCGGCCGCCGAGGCCGGGATCGCCCCCGGCGACCGGCTGCTGCGGATCGACGGGGACCAGGCCGACCGCCTGCCCGTCACCGAGGTGGTCGCCCGGCTGCGCGGGCAGGGCGGCGAACGCAGGGCCGGCTCCGAGGTGACCCTGGCCGTCCGGCGGGGCGACGGGCAGGAGCGCGAACTGCGGCTGCGGCGCGTGCTGCTGGACAGCCAGCAGGTCACCGCCGAACGCCTGGACAAGGGGAACCTGCGGGTCACCGTCCGGGCCTTCACCAGCGGCGTGGCCGAGCAGGTGCGGAACGCGCTGCGCACCCCGCACACCGGCGTGGTGCTCGATCTGCGCGGCAACTCCGGCGGGCTGGTGGACGAGGCGGTCGGCACCGCCGGGATCTTCCTGGACGGCGGCGCCGTCGGCTCGTACCAGGAACGCGGCGGCAAGCGGGAGTTGACCGCGCCGCCGGGCGGGGACCAGCGCACCCCGCTGGTGGTGCTGGTGGACGGCGGCACGATGAGCGCCGCCGAGCTGCTCGCCGGCGCCCTCCAGGACCGCAGCCGGGCCGTGGTGGTGGGCTCCCGGACCTTCGGCAAGGGCACCGTCCAGCAGCCCAGCAGGCTCGCCGACGGCGCCGTGCTGGAGATGACCGTCGGCCGCTACTACACGCCGGCCGGCCGCTCGCTGGACGGCACCGGTCTCACCCCGGACGTCCCGGCCGCCGCCGGCCAGGACGCGGACGCGCTCGCCCAGCGCGTCCTCGCCGGGCTCGGCACCCGGGCCTAGCAGGCCGGGCCCGGCACCCGGCCCTGGCGCACCGGGTGCCCGCGCCGGAACGCCCGCTCCCGCGCCGGAACGCCCGCTCCTACGCCGGACCGGGGGTGCCCGGACCTAAAGCAGCTGCCCGACGGGCCGCCGGGGTGCGAGAATGACCGCGCTATGGCAAAGGAAACCGGACAGAAGCTGATCGCGCAGAACAAGAAGGCGCGACACGAGTACACGATCCTCGACACCTACGAGTGCGGCCTCGTGCTCACCGGCACCGAGGTGAAGTCACTGCGCGAGGGGCGGGCCAACCTGGTCGACGGCTACGCCTACATCCAGAACCACGAGGCGTGGATCGACAACGTCTTCATCCCCGAGTACACCCAGGGGACGTGGACCAACCACGCGGCCCGGCGCAAGCGCAAGCTGCTGCTGCACAAGCTGGAGATCCGCAAGATCGAGACCAAGGTCCGGGACGCCGGCCACACCCTGGTCCCGCTCTCGCTGTACTTCAAGGACGGCCGGGTGAAGCTCGAGCTGGCACTCGCGGTCGGCAAGAAGTTGTACGACAAGCGCCAGACGCTCCGCGAGAAGCAGGACACCCGCGAGGCGGCCCGCGCGGTGGCGGCGGCCCGGCGGCGCCAGCGTTAATCCGCTGGACCCTCGCCCGTCGCCTCGCGTACTATGGCGCAAGCACCACGGACGGTCACCGTCCGAGCTGTTTCTCAAAAAAACATGGGGATGATCGGTTTCGACAGGGGATGTTGAAACAGGGGAAGCGAGCCGAGGAACGCGGCAATGATCTCGTTAACCACGTGTCGCAAAAAAATAATCGCCAACTCTAAGCGCGATTCCCAGCAGTTCGCTCTCGCTGCCTAATTAGCAGCGACAGCGCTTGGGTGTCAGACCGGGGAGTTCCCGACCCGGACCCTGGCATAATCTAGGGAACTCAACCGTCCGCCCGGGCTGCGAGGGCGGATGGGAAATCAAACAGCAGCTGGGCCTGTTGGCGGCTTGTCCGCGTGACCGCCAGGGCCGAGAAAAGCACAGCGGACTGCGCTCGGAGAAGCCCTGAATTGACTCCACTGGACCCGGGTTCGATTCCCGGCATCTCCACCACCCCATGTTCACACCGAAGGCCGTCCACCGCTCCGAGCGGGGGCGGCCTTCGGGTTTTCCGCGATCCCGGTGAGGCGCGGGCGCGCGCCCGGGCGTAGGATCATCCGTCCGCTCGTTTTCCGGAGCCGGATTCCGTCGCAACCCCCGAGGCCATGCAGAGCAACACGGACACCACCCCCACCGCCGACCACGAGAGCGTCCGCGAGCGCGAGATCGCCGGTGAGCAGCAGCACCTCGACACCGTCTACCACCGGCTGGAGGAGAAGCTCGCCGAGGCCGAGTACATCCTGGAGGACGCCGCCAAGCGGGTCCAGGTCGGCACTCCCGGCGCGCTCGCCGAGCGGGACGCCCAGGTCTACCGGGCCGGGGCCCACCTCCAACGGCTCAACAGCGAGTTCGAGGACTTCCTGTTCGGCCGGATCGACCTCCAGCGGGCCGACGCCCCGGAGGAGCACGGCATCCCCTCCAACACCCCGCTCGACCCGGCCGACCCGGCCGTCGCCGAAACCCTCCACATCGGCCGCCTGGGCGTGCTGGACGCCGAGTACGGCCCGCTGGTGATCGACTGGCGGGCCCCCGCCGCCGCGCCGTTCTACCGCGCCACCCCGGTCGAGCCGGGCCGGGTCATCCGCCGCCGGGTGATCCGCTCCAAGGGCCGCAAGGTGATCGGCGTCGAGGACGACCTGCTGCGCCCGGACCTCACCCCCACCCTGGACGGCCGGGAGCTGGCCGTGGTCGGTGACGGCGCGCTGATGGCCTCCCTCGGCCGCGCCCGCAGCCACTCGATGCGCGACATCGTCTCCTCGATCCAGAAGGAGCAGGACGAGGTGATCCGCGCCGCCGCGGCCGGTGCCACCCTCGTCACCGGCGGCCCCGGCACCGGCAAGACCGCCGTCGCCCTGCACCGCGCCGCCTACCTGCTCTACCAGGACCGCCGCCGCTACGCCGGGGGCATCCTGGTGGTCTCGCCGACCCCGCTGCTGGTCTCCTACACCGAGGGCGTGCTGCCCTCGCTCGGCGAGGAGGGGCAGGTCGCCATCCGGGCGGTCGGCTCGCTGGTGGACGGCATCGAGGCGGGGACCTACGACACCCCGGAGGCCGCCCGGGTCAAGGGCTCGGCCCGGATGGTCCAGCTGCTGCGCCGGGCCGCCCGGGCGGCGCTGGAGCTGGGCGCCCCGCAGGAGCTCAAGGTGGTCGCCCGCGGCGAGGTGCTGAAGCTGGACGCCGGCCGGCTGAAGGCCGTCCGCGGCAACGTCGTGGGCTCCGGCGGGACCCCGCTGAACCTGCTGCGCCCGCGCGCCCGCCGGCTGCTGCTGGACGCCCTGTGGCAGGAGGCGACCAGGCACCTGCCGAAGCCCGCCGACCACTACGCCCGCGAGCAGCGCCAGGAGGAGAAGGAGTCCTTCGACGAGTACGTCTCGGACGAGGCGTCGTTCCTGGACTTCCTGGACGCCTGGTGGCCGGCCCTGACCCCGCGCCGGGTGCTCGGGACGCTCAAGCAGAGCCGCCACACCAACCGGATCGCCCGCCGCGCCGTCACCCCGGACGAGGCCAGGCTGCTGGCGGCCTCCTGGCGCCACCTCTCCCCGGAGGGCGAGGGCGCGCTGTCCGCGCACGACGTGGCGCTGGTGGACGAGCTGCAGGTGCTGCTCGGCGAGCCGGCCCGGCCCAAGGTGCGCGAGGTGGACGCGGTGGACCTGCTCAGCGGGCTGGACGAGGTCACCACCTTCGCCGACCGCAGCGCCCGCCAGCGCGACCGCCAGCCGGTCGAGCGCAAGGAGTACGCCCACGTCATCGTGGACGAGGCGCAGGACCTCACCCCGATGCAGTGGCGGATGATCGGCCGCCGGGCCCGGATGGCCACCTGGACGATCGTGGGCGACCCCGCGCAGTCCTCCTGGCCGTTCCCGCAGGAGGCCCAGGCCGCGCTGGACGAGGTGCTGTCCGGCAAGCCGCGCCGCCGCTTCACGCTGACCGTCAACTACCGCAACCCGGCCGAGATCGCCGAGGTCGCGGCCAAGGTGCTGGCGCTGGCCGCGCCGGGCACCCCCTCGCCGAGCGCGGTGCGCCGGGTCGGCGTGGAGCCGCGCTTCGCGGCCGTCACCGACCCGTCGCCGGAGGCCTTCGGCAAGGCGGCCAGGGCGGAGCTGGAGCGGCTGCTGGGCGAGGTGGACGGCACCGTGGCGATCGTGGTCCCGATGGACCGCCGGGCCGAGGCGGCCGGCTGGGCCGAGGGCCTGGGCGAGCGCGTGGTGGCGCTGGGCAGCCTGGAGGCCAAGGGCCTGGAGTACGACGCGACGGTGGTCGCCGACCCGACCGGCATCGCCGGCGAGTCGGAGGCCGGCCTGCGGGTGCTGTACGTGGCGCTGACCCGGGCGACCCAGCGGTTGACCGTGCTGTCCGGCCCGGACGACCTGCCGGACGCGGACGGGGTGCCCGCGCTGCTGCACGGCTGACGCTGGTCCGGGCCGCCCGGTCCGGATCAGCACGAAGGCCCCTCACCGCTGGTGAGGGGCCTTCAGACGTTGGTGACACCGACCCGCCATGCTCGCCTCGCGGCAAGTGGTCCCTCGAAGGGACGAAGGTTGGGCCCGGGGGCTTGGATCGAGCCGGTGTCCCGTCCAATGTAACGCATCGGCCCGGAGAGGCAAGGAGTGGACGCGGGAGACCTCCGACGGGGGCTCCCGATTGTCGGATCCGCACACTCAATGAACGTTATTTCTGGCTACCCCTTGGAAGGTGCGACGATCGAGGTCTAGCATGCGCAGGCGATGCCTTCAACAAAATGTTGAGCCTGCGGGACAGACGGAAGAAGGAAGCGTCGATGGCGACGGTGCCCAGTGTCTCCAACTCGATCACGGTGCGGCTGGAGGTCCCGGCCCGCGGCAACGCGGTCAGCGCGATCACCACGGCCGTGGAGTCCTCCGGTGGATCGGTCACCGGTCTCGACGTCACCGCGTCCGGTCTGGAGGCGCTGCGGATCGACGTGACCGTGGCGGCTTCCTCGGTCGCCCACGGCGAGGAGATCGTCGAGAAGATCCGGGCGATCGACGGCGTGTCGATCGGCAAGGTCTCGGACCGGACCTTCCTGATGCACCTCGGCGGCAAGATCGAGATGTCCTCGAAGCTGCCGATCCGCAACCGTGACGACCTCTCGATGATCTACACCCCGGGCGTCGCCCGGGTCTGCATGGCGATCGCCGAGAACCCCGAGGACGCCCGCCGCCTCACCATCAAGCGCAACAGCGTCGCCGTGGTCACCGACGGCTCCGCCGTGCTGGGTCTGGGCAACATCGGCCCGGCGGCCGCGCTGCCCGTCATGGAGGGCAAGGCGGCCCTGTTCAAGCGCTTCGCCGGGATCGACGCCTGGCCGATCTGCCTGGACACCCAGGACACCGACGAGATCGTCGCCATCGTCAAGGCGATCGCCCCCGGCTTCGCCGGGATCAACCTGGAGGACATCTCCGCGCCGCGCTGCTTCGAGATCGAGGCCCGGCTGCGCGAGGCCCTGGACATCCCGGTCTTCCACGACGACCAGCACGGCACCGCGATCGTCGTGCTGGCCGCCCTCACCAACGCGCTGAAGGTGGTCGGCAAGGAGATCGGCGAGATCCGCGTGGTGATGTCGGGCGCCGGCGCCGCCGGCACCGCGATCCTGAAGCTGCTGATGGCCGCCGGCGTCGAGCACGCCACCGTGGCCGACGTGCACGGCGTGGTCCACCAGGGCCGTGAGGACCTCAACGACAGCCTGCGCTGGATCGCCGAGCACACCAACCGCTCGGGCCGCACCGGGAGCCTCAAGGAGGCCGTGGCGGGCGCCGACGTCTTCATCGGCGTCTCGGCCCCGAACGTGCTGGACGGCGACGACCTGGCCACCATGGCCGAGGACGCCATCGTCTTCGCGCTGGCCAACCCGGACCCGGAGGTCGACCCGAACATCGCCCGTCAGAGCGCCGCCGTGGTCGCCACCGGTCGCAGCGACTTCCCGAACCAGATCAACAACGTGCTGGTCTTCCCGGGCGTCTTCCGCGGCCTCCTGGACGCCCAGAGCCGTACGGTCAACACCGAGATGATGATCGCCGCCGCCCGGGCGCTGGCCACCACCGTCGCCGACGACGAGCTGAACGCCAACTACATCATCCCGAGCGTGTTCCACAAGGACGTCGCCAAGACCGTCGCCGCCGCGGTGCGCGACGCGGCCCTGGCCGGCGCCCAGGAGGACCCGGTCCCGTCCCGCCCGACCCCGGGCATCGTGGGCACCCTCGACACCTCCGCCTTCCCCGTCGTCAAGCTCTGACCGCCCGGCCCGCGGACGCGCCGCCGATCGGTCAAATGCCCGATTAGCGGTCATACCGGCCCAAGCCCGCCCCGAACCCTTGCGACACAAGGGCGAGGGGCGTGTTTGGGCTTGTCGTGCCTAGGGCGTACGGTAGCCCTGCACGGGGCAGGCGTGTCCGACAAGTACGGAACGTCCCCCTGGTCTTCCGGCGAGTCGTCCCGACCGCTGCCCGCTCCCGGTCCGCCGGAGCCGACGGAGTGTCACACCTCCAACGGGCGGGCGTCGTTCGGGTGGCCCGGCCGGGGCCCGATTGGCTTTCTCGGGGCCGGTCGGGGCAGGATTCGTTCCCAGGCGGGCGGGCGGGCCTTCGACGGCTCCGGCGCGCGGCATCGGGTACGGATCCGGCCTGCGACCACGCATTGCCTGCACGAGCACAGTGTGCGGACCTGCGGCCCATCCGGGTGCCCCCCGGTGGGAGCACCGATGGGCCCCCGCACACCGCAAGCGAACAGACCACAGGAGTACACATGAACCGCAGTGAGCTGGTGGCCGCGCTGTCCGAGCGCGCCGAGGTGACCCGCAAGGACGCCGACGCCGTTCTGGCCGCCTTCGCCGAGATCGTCGGCGAGGTCGTCGCCAAGGGCGACGAGAAGGTCACCATCCCCGGTTTCCTGACCTTCGAGCGCACCCACCGCGCTGCCCGCACCGCCCGCAACCCGCAGACCGGCGAGCCGATCCAGATCGCGGCCGGCTACAGCGCCAAGGTGAGCGCCGGCTCCAAGCTCAAGGAAGCCGCCAAGGGCGCCTGAACCACCCCTTGAACGCCCGAGAGGCCGGGCTCCCCGCTGGGGAGCCCGGCCTCTCGCCGTAGGGGCCGCCGGTCAGGCGTCGACCAGCTGCTCGCTGGGCAGCTCCACGTGGGCGCCCAGGTCGCGCAGCTTCTCCATGAAGTTCTCGTAGCCGCGGTTGATCAGGTCGATGCCGTGCACGGTCGAGGTGCCCTCGGCCGCCAGCGCCGCGATCAGGTACGAGAAGCCGCCGCGCAGGTCCGGGATGACCAGCTCGGCGCCGATCAGCTTGGACGGGCCGGAGACGACCGCGGAGTGCAGGAAGTTGCGCGCGCCGAAGCGGCACGGGGTGCCGCCCAGGCACTCGCGGTACAGCTGGATGTGCGCACCCATCTGGTTGAGCGCGCCGGTGAAGCCCAGGCGCGACTCGTACACCGTCTCGTGCACGATGGACAGCCCGGTGGCCTGGGTCAGCGCCACCACCAGCGGCTGCTGCCAGTCGGTCTGGAAGCCCGGGTGCACGTCGGTCTCCAGGGCGATCGCCTTGAGCTCGCCGCCCGGGTGCCAGAAGCGGATGCCCTCGTCGTCCACCTCGAAGGCGCCGCCGACCTTCCGGAAGGTGTTCAGGAAGGTCATCATCTCCAGCTGGCGGGCGCCGCGGACGTAGATGTCGCCCTTGGTGGCCAGCGCCGCGCAGGCCCAGGAGGCGGCCTCCAGGCGGTCCGGCAGAGCGCGGTGGGTGTAGCCGCCCAGCTCGTCCACACCGGTGATCAGGATGGTGCGGTCGGTGCCCAGCGTGATGATCGCGCCCATCTTCTGCAGCACGCAGATCAGGTCGACGATCTCCGGCTCGATGGCCGCGTTGCGCAGCTCGGTGACGCCCTCCGCGAGGACGGCGGTGAGCAGCACCTGCTCGGTCGCGCCGACGGACGGGTAGGGCAGCTCGATCTTGGTGCCGCGCAGCCGCTGCGGGGCGACCAGGTAGGTGCCCTGGGGGTGCTTCTCGATGGTGGCGCCGAACTGGCGCAGCACCTCGAAGTGGAAGTCGACCGGACGGCCGCCGATGTCGCAGCCGCCGAGGCCGGGGATGAAGGCGTGGCCGAGGCGGTGCAGCAGCGGGCCGCAGAACAGGATCGGGATCCGCGAGGAGCCGGCGTGCGCGTCGATGTCGGCGACATTGGCGCTCTCGACGTGCGACGGGTCGAGGATCAGCTCGCCGTCCTCGTCGCCGGTGCGCACGGTCACGCCGTGCAGCTGCAGCAGGCCGCGGACCACCTTGACGTCGCGGATGTCCGGGACGTTGCGCAGTCTGCTGGGGCCCTGGCCGAGGAGGGCGGCGACCATGGCCTTGGGGACCAGGTTCTTCGCACCGCGGACGCGGATCTCGCCTTCGAGCGGGTTTCCGCCGTGGACCAGCAGGACGTCGTCGGTCATCGTTCTCGCAATCCGGGGTGCCAGAGGAGTGGGACGGGCTCCGGTCGGGAGCCGCTGGTGGACCGGTGGTACGGGCGTACGGGCGCGTTCGGGCCCCCGGAGAATCCGAGTCGGCACCGTAGAGGGGCGTCCACCATCCGTAGATGGTAGTGGGCGTGCCGATGGTTCCCGTGAGCCTCTCCCGTGATGGTGCTCTCTCCCGGGCCGCTCCCGCCCGCCGATACGGCCGTACGGGTGCTCGTCCGGCGTGGCGGGGTTTGGAGTGTTGCGGTGTCCGACCGGTGCTGTTCTGCGGGATCATGTGAGGCATGACGGCGGCCCATTCGCACGGAGGCCGGTCGCACACCGGCCGTCTGCTCGTCGCGACGCCCCTGCTCACCGACCCGAACTTCGCCAGAGCGGTGGTGCTCCTCCTCGACCACGACGTCGAGGGGGCGCTCGGCGTGGTCCTCAACCGGCCCACGCCGGTCGAGGTGGGCAGCGTGCTCGACGGCTGGAGCAGACTCGTCGGGCAGCCCGCGGTGGTCTTCCAGGGCGGCCCGGTGGCGCTGGACTCGGCGCTGGGCCTGGCCGTCGCACCGGGGGAGCCGGGCGGCGGGGAGCCGCTGGGCTGGCGGCGGGTGCACGGCGCGATCGGCCTGGTGGACCTGGAGGCGCCGCCCGAGGTGCTGGCCGGTGAACTGGGCAGCCTGCGGATCTTCGCCGGGTACGCCGGCTGGTCCCCGGGCCAGCTGGAGGCCGAGCTGGAGACCGGCGCCTGGTACCTGGTGGACTGCGAGCCGGGCGACGTCTCCAGCCCCGAGCCGGAGCGGCTGTGGCGCTCGGTGCTGCGGCGCCAGCGCGGGCCGCTGGCGCTGCTGGCGACCTACCCGGACGACCCGACGCTGAACTGACGCCCGCCCGGTGCCGCGCCGGTCGGACCGGTCGCCCGCGCGACACTGGCCGGGTTTCCGCGGGCGCCCATAGACTTGTCTCCTATGAGCACTCTTGAGCCCGAGCGCGGCCTCGGCACCGGCACCCTGGTCGAGCCCGTCCCGCAGGTGTCCCACGGGGACGGCGACCACGAGCGCTTCGCGCACTACGTCCAGAAGGACAAGATCATGGAGAGCGCGCTCTCCGGATCCCCGGTGGTCGCGCTCTGCGGCAAGGTGTGGGTGCCCGGGCGCGACCCGAAGAAGTACCCGGTCTGCCCGATGTGCAAGGAGATCTACGACGGCATCGGGAAGCCGCAGGGCGGCGACGGCGACGACAAGTAGTCGTCGGCCGCGGGCGGAACGCCGTTTTTCATAGCGCCGTGTTTCCGCAATGGTCTATGCCAATCGCTGCGCAGATGGGCAGGATGTCGGGATGGACCTCATCCCCGCACCGTCGAGTGCCGCCCGCCGCCCCGGCGAGGACTTCCCGCTGGACGCGACCACCACGCTGACCGCGCCGCCGGAGCTGGCCGACGCCGAGCGCTGGCTGCGCGGGACGCTCTGCGCCGCCACCGGGCTGCCGCTCGGCCCCGGCCGGCCGGGCACGGGCATCGAGCTGGTCCGGGACGACGCGCTGGCCGCCGAGGCGTACCGGCTCACGGTGCGTCCCGGCCACGTCCTGCTCGCCGCGGGCGGCCCGGCCGGTGCGCTGTGGGGCGGCCAGACCCTGCGGCGGCTGCTGGGGCCGGACGCCCACCGGCGTGCCCCGCTGCGCCGCGAGGGCTGGGTGCTGCCCGGCGTCGACATCGAGGACGCCCCCCGCTTCGGCTGGCGCGGCGTGCTGCTGGACGTCGCCCGGCACTTCCTGCCCAAGGCCGACCTGCTGCGCTTCGTCGACCTGCTGGCCGTGCACAAGCTCAACGTGCTGCACCTGCACCTGACCGACGACCAGGGCTGGCGGGTGGAGATCAAGCGCTACCCGAGGCTGACCGGACGCGGCGCCTGGCGGGAGCGCTCGATGGTCGGCTACCGGACCGGTCAGCGCCGCGACGACCGCCCGCACGGCGGCTACTACACCCAGGACGACCTGCGCGAGATCGTCGCCTACGCGGCCGCGCGCGGGATCACCGTCGTCCCGGAGATCGACCTGCCCGGGCACACCCAGGCCGCCGTCGCCGCCTACCCCGAGCTGGGCAACACCGACGTGGTGGACACCGCCGCGCTCGGGGTGTGGACCGACTGGGGGGTGAGCCACAACGTGCTCAACGCCTCCGAGGAGACCCTGCGCTTCTTCGAGGGCGTGCTGGAGGAGGTCCTGGAGCTCTTCCCCTCCGAGTTCGTCCACCTCGGCGGCGACGAGTGCCCCAAGGAGCAGTGGAAGGAGAGCGCCGCCGCGCAGGCCAGGATCCGCGAACTGGGCCTGGCCAACGAGGACGAACTGCAGAGCCACCTGATCCGGCACTTCGACCGCTGGCTGGCCGAACGCGGCCGCCGGCTGATCGGCTGGGACGAGATCCTGGAGGGCGGGCTGGCTCCCCGCGCGGCGGTGTCCTCCTGGCGGGGCTTCGGCGGGGGGATCACCGCCGCGCGGGCCGGCCACGACGTGGTGATGTGCCCGGAGCAGCACGTCTACCTCGACCACCGGCAGGCCGACGGGCCGGACGAGCCGATCCCGGTCGGCTTCGTGCGCACCCTGGAGGACGTCTACCGCTTCGAGCCCGTCCCGCCGCAGCTGGACGAGGCCGCGGCCCGGCACGTCATCGGCACCCAGGCGAACCTGTGGAGCGAGTTCGCGGACAGCGCCCGTGACCTCGACTACCGGGCCTTCCCCCGGCTGGCCGCCTTCGCCGAGGTCGCCTGGTCCGACCTGCCCGCCGAGCCGTCCGAACGGGACTTCGCGGGCTTCGAGCAGCGGCTGGCCGGGCACCTGCGGGTGCTGGACGCGCTCGGCGTCGAGTACCGCCCGGCCGACGGCCCGCTGCCCTGGCAGCGGCGGCCCGGGGTGGCCGGCCGACCGATCGACGGGCCACCGCCGGTGCGCTGACCGGGCCCGCCGCGGATGTGCCGGCGGCGGTCGGAGCGGGTCGCGGGAACTTCCGGGCGGTCGCCCGACGTCAAGAACAGATGAACATCTGCCCAGGCCCTGCCCGGGCCGTGGCAGATACCGCCCGGTTTCGGTCCCAATCGGGCAGCCCCGTTCGCCGGTCCCGGAATGATCATCGAGCATTGTGTGCCAGAGTTGCCCAACCCGGCCCGATCGCCCGTACCCTACGGGCCAGACCGGGCTGCTGACGCGGACAGCATGGCCGCAGCCGCGGGCGGCAGGCGATCGATGAGCAAGTGGAGCACGGTGGGACCCAGGTGAACCGGACGATCATGCTGCCGGCCTCGCTCGACGAGGCCGTCGACGCGCTGGCCGCCGCCCCGGCCGCGGTACCGGTGGCCGGAGCCACCGACCTCATGGAAGCCGTCAACGCCGGCCGGCTGCGCCCCGCCGCCCTGGTAGGCCTCGGCCGGATCACCGAACTGCGCGGCTGGCGCTACGAGGACGGCGGCACCGCCGTCCTCGGCGCCGGACTCACCCACGCCCGGATGGACCGCCCCGACTTCGCCGCGCTCATCCCCGCGCTCGCCGACGCCGCCCGCACCGCCGGCCCCCCGCAGGTCCGCAACGTCGGCACCCTCGGCGGCAACATCGTCACCGCCGCCCCGGCCGGCGACACCCTCCCGGTGCTCGCCGCCCTGGAGGCCGTCGTCACCCTCGCCCGGGCCGGCGGCAGCCGGGAGGTGCCGGTCAGTCACCTGCTCACCGGCCTGGACCCGGTGCGCCCCGGCGAACTGCTCACCTGGGTGCGGGTACCGCTGCTGCACGCGCCGCAGGTCTTCCTCAAGGCCACCGGCCGCAGCGGCCCGGACCGCGCCACCGCCTCCGTCGCCCTCGTCCTCGACCCGGCCCGGCGCGCCGTGCGCTGCGCCGTCGGAGCCGTCGCCCCGGTGCCGCTGCGCCCGCTGGAGGCCGAGGCCTGGGTGGCCGGCTGCATCGACTGGGACGGCAGCCGGGAGATCGACCCGGCCGCCACCGCCGCCTTCGGCGAGTACGTGGCCGCCGCCTGCGTGCCCGACAACTACGGCGCCGAGGGCGCCTGGGAGGCCGTGACCGAGGGGCCGACCGCGGCCGCCGTTCGGCTGCGGCGTACCGTATCGGTGCTGGCCCGACGGGCACTGGGAAGGGCGCTGAAGTGACGACAGACCCCATCGAGACCCTCGACGCCGACCCGCTCGGCCTCGCTCCGCAGGTCACCCGTGAGCTGCGCCCGTGCGCCTCCTACACGCTGCGGGTCAATGGTTTCGAACGGCCCGTCACCGACGCCTGGATCGGCGAGAGCCTGCTCTACGTGCTGCGCGAGCGGCTCGGCCTGGCCGGCGCCAAGGACGGCTGCGAGCAGGGCGAGTGCGGCGCCTGCTCGGTGCAGGTGGACGGCCAGCTGGTGGCGGGCTGCCTGGTCCCCGCCGCGCTGGCCGCGGACAGCGAGATCAACACCGTCGAGGGCCTGTCGGCCGACGGCGGCGCGAGCGACGTCCAGCAGGCCCTGGCCGCCTCCGGGGCCGTCCAGTGCGGCTACTGCACGCCCGGCATGGCGATGGCCGTGCACGACCTGCTCCAGCGCAACCACCGGCCCACCGAGGTCGAGGCCCGGCAGGCGCTGTGCGGCAACCTCTGCCGCTGCACCGGCTACCGGGGCGTCCTGGCCGCCGTCCAGAGCGTCGCCGACGCCCGGGCCCTGGAGGCCGAGGAGGCGGAGGAGGCCGCCGCGGCCGAGCAGTCGGCCGCCGAGGCCCCCGTCGAGGTGCCGGCCGATCGGCCCGCCGCCGCGGAGCCCGAGCCGGCCGCCGAGCTGCCGGTCCACACCGACGCCGACGCCTGGATCGAGCACGTCCCCCAGCCGGCCGCCGAGCCGGCCCCCGCGCCCGCCCCGGCCGACCCCGGGTACACCGACCCCGGATACGCCGACGGCGGCTACGACACCGGCGTGTACGACACCGCCCCGCCGGCCGCGATGCACCCCGGCATCCCCGCCCAGGCCACCGGCGACCAGGTCTACTACCCGCAGGGCTACCCCGAGCAGCCCTACCAGGCCACCCCCGCGCACGGCGGCTACGTGCCGGCCGGCTACCCGGACGGCCACCAGCCGCCGAACGGCTACGACAGCGGCTACGACACCGGCTACGACGCCCCGGTCTACGAGCCCACCCCCGCGCACGGCACCCCGTTGCCCGGTACCGGCTACGACGGAACCCCCGCGCACGGCACCCCGTTGCCCGGTACCGGCTACGAGGGCACGCCCGCGCACGGCACCGCGCTGCCCGGTACCGGTTACGACGGAACCCCTGCGCACGGCACCCCGTTGCCCGGTACCGGCTATGACGGCATGCCCGCGCACGGCACCCCGTACGCCGACCCGCACGGTGCCCCGGCCGAGGGCGGTGCCCCGGCCGGCATCCCGTACACCGCCACCCCCGCCCACGGCACCCGCCTCCCCGAGGACGACCACGCATCATGACGTCGCCTACCGACATCGGCGCAGCACTCCAGCAGGACGGCGGCGAGGGCGGCGCACCGGAGCCCTTCGGCCTGGGCAGCTCACCGCTGCGCACCGACGCGCTGCCCAAGGCGCTCGGCATCTACCCCTACGCCGCCGACCTGTGGGCCGAGGGCCTGCTGTGGGGCGCGGTGCTGCGCTCCCCGCACCCGCACGCCCGGATCCGCGGCATCGACACCTCGGCCGCACTGGCCCTGCCCGGCGTGCACGCGGTGGTCACCGCCGCCGACCTGCCGCCCGGCCCGGACGGCGCCCCGGACGGTGCCCCGGCCGGCCCGATCGTCGCCGACCGGCCGGTGCTGGCCTCCGGCGTGGTGCGCCACCACGGCGAGCCGATCGCCGCGGTGGCCGCCGACCACCCGGACACCGCCCGGCTGGCGGTCGGTCTGATCGCCGTCGACTACGAGCTCCTGGAGGCGGTGACCGACCCCGAGCAGGCCTTCACCGCGCCGCCGCTGCACCCGGACGGCAACCTGTTCCGCCACCTGCCGCTGCGCACCGGGGACCCGGAGGCGGTCGGCGAGATCGTCGTCGAGGGCCTCTACCAGGTCGGCCGGCAGGACCCGGCCCCGCTCGGCGCCGAGGCCGGGCTGGCCGTGCCGCGCCCGGACGGCGGGGTCGAACTGCACCTGTCCTCCACCGACCCGCACGGCGACCGCGACCGCACCGCCGCCTGCCTGGGCCTGGAGCCGGACCGCGTCCGGTTGGTGGTCACCGGCGTGCCCGGCGCCACCACCGACCGCGAGGACCTCTCCTTCCAGGTCACCCTGGCCCTCCTGGCGCTGCGCACCGGCCGCCCGGTGAAGATGACGCTGACCCGCGAGGAGTCCTTCCACACCCACACCTCGCGCCACCCCGCGCTCCTGCGCTACCGCCACCACGCCGACGCGGACGGCACCCTGGTGAAGGTCGAGGCGCAGATCCTGCTGGACGGCGGCGCCTACGCGGACGTCTCCGCCGAGGCGCTGGCCGCCGCGACGGCCTTCTCGGTCGGCCCGTACGTCTGCCCGAACGTGTTCGTGGACGCCTGGGCGGTGCGCACCAACAACCCGCCGGCCGGGCGGATGCGCGGCGAGGGCGCGTTGCAGGCCTGCTTCGCGTACGAGTCGCAGCTGGACCAACTGGCCGCCCGGGTGGGCGTGGACCCGGTGGAGATCCGCCGCCGCAACGCGATGTCCACCGGCGACCCACTGCCCACCGGACAGGCCGTCACCTGCCCGGCGCCGGTGAAGGCGCTGCTGGACGCGGTGGCGGCCGAGCCGCTGCCGGCCCTGCCGGTGGACGACCCGGACGCCGAGTGGCTGCTGCCCGGCGGGCCCGGCGGCGCCGGGGACCCGTCCGCGGTGCGCCGGGGCATCGGCTACGCCGTCGGCATGGTGCACATGCTGGGCGCCGAGGGCGAGGACGAGGTCTCCACCGCCACCGTGCGGGTCAGCGGCGACCACGCCACGGTGATCTGCGCGGCGGTCGACGCCGGGCAGGGCTTCGCCACGCTGGCCCGGCAGATCGTGCAGACGGTGCTGGGCGTCAGCGAGGTCTACATCGCCCCGGCCGACAGCGACCAGTCGATCGCCGGGCCCTCGGCCCGGGGCCGGCACACCTGGGTCTCCGGTGGCGCGGTCGAGCGGGCCGCCCTGATGGTCCGTCACCAGCTGCTGCAGCCGATCGCGGCCAACTTCGGGATGTCCGCGGAACTGCTGCAGATCGCCGACGGCAAGATCACCTCGTACGACGGGGTGCTCGGCATGCCGGTCGCCGAGGCGCTGGAGGGCAAGGAGCTCTGGGCCACCGCGCAGTGCCGGCCGCACCCGACCGAGCCGCTGGACGAGTCCGGGCAGGGCGACGCCTTCGTCTCCATCTCCTTCTGCGCGATGCGCGCGGTGGTCGACGTGGACATCGAGCTGGGGGCCGTCCGGGTGGTCGAGATGACCGTGGCCCAGGACGTCGGCCGGGCGCTGAACCCCCGCCAGATCGAGGACCGGATCGAGGCCGGCGTGGCCCAGGGCGTGGGCCTGGCGCTGATGGAGGATCTCCGGACCTCCGGCGGCGTGCTGTGCAACCCCTCGCTGACCGGTTACCGGCTGCCGACCTCCCTGGACACCCCGGAGGTGCGGATCGCCGCGCTGCTGGAGGAGCGGGACGTGGTCGCCACGTTCGGCGCCAAGGCGGTCAGCGCGGTGCCCGCGGTGGTCGCTCCGGCGGCGGTGGCCGCCGCCGTCCGGGCCGCCACCGGCCTGCCGGTCGGCCGGCTGCCGATCCGGCCGGAGGACGCGGTCACGGCCTGACCGGAAAGCGGGAAAAGGGAATTGCCGGTCGACTTCCGAGTCGACCGGCAATTCCCTTTTCTTCGAGGCCGTGGCGGGAATCGAACCCGCGTGCACCGCTTTGCAGACGGTCCCCTCAGCCACTCGGGCACACGGCCAGTGAATTCAGGATGGCGCAGTGTCCGAATGGGGTCAATGACGCTTTGTAAATTCTGTATGGCAATGTGTGCTACCGTCGGAAGCGGTGGCTGCTTTTCCCGCCACTCCGGACGAGCGCGTCGTACCCGGTGACGACAAGACGACGCAGTTCAGCGGCAATCCGGCCGCTGTGGACTGCGGAGGTACGGCCGTCATGGCTTGGCTCGTTCTGATCGTCTCGGGTCTCCTGGAGACCGTCTGGGCGGTGGCCCTGGATTCGTCCAAGGGGTTCTCCCGCCCCGTTCCCACCCTGGTGTTCGGCGTCGCCCTGCTGCTCAGCATGGGCGGTCTGGCGTACGCGATGCGCACCATTCCGATCGGCACCGGGTACGCGGTGTGGGTCGGCATCGGTGCGGTCGGCACCGCCCTGTACGGCATGGCCGTCCTCGGGGACGCGGTGACCATGGCCCGGGTCGGCTGCCTGGTGCTGATCGTCGCGGGCGTGGTGGGGCTCAAGGTCCTGCACTGAGGCCGGCGCGCGAGACCGCCCGCCGGTCCTAGGCCTGCGGACGGAGGCGATCACCGACTCCGGTCAGGGGCTATCCGGGCGGACGGCTCTTACGATGTCAGTCATGACCACTGCCTCCTCCACCTCGGTCGACCCCACCTCGATACCCGACGGAACCGACTCCGGTGGCGGAGTCCTCAGCGGCCGCTACCGCGCGCTGACGCTGGGGATCGTCTCGGTGGTCCTGGTGATCGCCTTCGAGGCGACGGCCGTCAACACCGCGATGCCGACCGCGGCCCGCCAGCTGGACGGCCTGGGGCTGTACGCCTTCGCCTTCTCCGGCTACTTCACCACCACGCTGTTCGCGCTGGTCGTCTCCGGGCAGTGGTGCGACCGGCGCGGGCCGCTGCGGCCGCTGTTCACCGGCATCGCGGTGTTCGGCGCCGGCCTGGTGGTGGCCGGGACGGCACCCGGCATGTGGGTGTTCGTGGCCGGGCGGGCGATCCAGGGCCTCGGCGGCGGACTGGTGATCGTGGCGCTGTACGTGGTGGTCGGCCGGGCCTACCCGGAGCGGCTGCGGCCGGCGGTGTTCGCCGCGTTCTCCTCCGCCTGGGTGCTGCCCTCGATCATCGGGCCGCTGGTCTCCGGGGCCGTCACCCAGCACCTGGGGTGGCGCTGGGTGTTCCTGGCGGTGCCGGTGCTGCTCCTGCTGCCGCTGGCCGTGATGGGCCCCGCGCTGGCCCGTTCCGAGCGGGAGCACCCGGTGCTCAGGGGCGCGGACTTCGACCGTCGCCGCACCCTGCTGGCCGCGATGGCCGCGGTCGGCGCGGGCCTGCTGCAGTACGCGGGCCAGCGGCGGGACCTGGTCGGGCTGGTCCCCGGGATCGCCGGCGCGGCGCTGCTGGTTCCGGCCGTCCTGGGCCTGCTGCCGCCGCGGACCCTGCGGGCCGGGCGCGGGCTGCCGACGGTCATCCTGCTGCGCGGGCTGGCGGCCGGGGCGTTCCTCGGGGCCGAGGCCTTCGTGCCGCTGATGATGACCACCCAGCGCGACCTCTCGCCGACGCTGTCCGGGCTGACCCTGACCAGCGGCGGGCTCACCTGGGCGCTGGGCTCCTGGCTGCAGGGGCGGCCGGGGGCCGAGCGGCACCGCGAGGCGATGATCAAGGGCGGCCTGGTGCTGACCGGGGTGGCGATCGCCGGTGCCGCCCTGGTGCTGGTCCCGGCGGTGCCGGCCTGGGTGGCGTCGGTGGCCTGGGCCGTCGGCGGGGTCGGGATGGGCCTGGCGGTCGCGACCATCAGCGTGCTGATGATGAAGCTGTCCGCTCCGCAGGACGCCGGGGCCAACTCGGCGGCCCTGCAGATGAGCGATGCGCTGGGCAACGTGCTGCTGACGGGCCTGGCGGGGGTGCTGTTCGCGGCGCTGGGCGGCGGCTCGCTCGCCGCCGCCCAGGACGGTGCCGACGCTGCCGGCTCGCCCGCCGCCTTCGCGGTGATCCTGCTGGTGATGGCCGGGGTGGCGCTGCTGGGGGCGCTGCTCTCCGGCCGGGTCCGCACCCGGTCCTGACGGTCAGCCGACGGCGGCGGCCGTGGCGGTGGCGGTGGGAGAGGGCGCGGGGGCCGGGGGCGCCGCCGGGGTGCCGAGGAAGTTCTCCCAGCCGCCGGTCGGCGCCTGCCCGGGGGCGAGGCTCTGCAGCTTGCGCAGCACCGCGGGGTCCTGGGCGTCGAGCCAGTCCACCAGCTGGCGGAAGGAGACCAGCCGCACCTCGGGCTTGTCCGCGATGGCCTTGAGCACGTCCTCGACGGCGTTCATGTAGATGCCGCCGTTCCACTCCTCGAAGTGGTTGCCGATGATGTACGGCGCCCGGTTGCTGTGGTAGGTGCGGTCGAAGCCCATCAGGTAGGCGTCCCGGGCCTGGGCCTGGAAGCCGGGGTAGAGCGCCGGGTCGGCCTTGGTGTTGGGGCCGCACTGGTTGAACATGATGTTGTAGTCCATCGACAGCACCTGGAAGGTGTGCCCGGGGAAGGGGATGGACTGCAGGGGGAGGTCCCACAGCGCGCCGCCCTGGATCTTCTGCGGCCACACCTGGGTGCCGTTGCCGCTGCTGTCGTAGCGCCAGCCGCGCTTGACCGCGGTGGGCAGCAGGTTGCGCTGGCCCTCAAGACAGGGGGTGCGGCTGCCGATCAGCTCCTTGCGGTAGTCGAAGGGCAGCGCCGGCAGGTCGGTGAAGCCGGTGTTGGTGCGCCAGTTCATCACGAAGTCCATGGCCTGCTGGATCTC
Source organism: Kitasatospora sp. NPDC048194 (assembly GCF_043202455.1). NCBI lineage: Bacteria > Bacillati > Actinomycetota > Actinomycetes > Kitasatosporales > Streptomycetaceae > Kitasatospora > Kitasatospora sp. NPDC048194. The sequence goes on along the minus strand of NZ_JBIDAK010000015.1, from coordinate 113,568 downwards.
GCTGTCCCACTCCTCCGGGGACCACTTGCCGACGCCGGTGGCGCCGCAGAAGTGGCCGTTGAAGTGGGTGCCGATCTCGTGGCCCTCCAGCCAGGCGGCGTGCACGTTCTCCAGGGTGTCGTGGATGTGCTGGTCGCTCAGGTAGCCGATCTCGGAGGCGCCGACCTTGTGCTGCGGCGGGCGGTACAGGTCCTTCTTGGACTCCGGCAGCAGGTAGAGCCCGCTGAGGAAGAAGGTCATCGAGGCGTTGTGCTCGCGGGCCAGCCGGCGGAAGCGGCCGAACAGGCCGTTGTCGAGCTCGCCGGCGCCGTCCCAGGAGAAGACCACGAACTGCGGCGGGCGCTGGCCGGGCTGGAGCCGGTCGGGGACGGGCTGGTGCGGCTGGGCGCCGGTGTCGGAGGTCGAGCCGTCGCCGATCAGGACGACCTGCGGCTTCTGCGGCGCCGGGGCCGGGACGGCGCTCGGCGCGTCGCCGGTCGGGCCGGTCGGGGCGCCGCCCGTCACGTGCTCCCCGCCGCCGCCCGACCGGTCGCTGCCGCAGCCGGCCGCGAGGGTGGCGGCGGTGGCCGCTCCGGCGGCCAACAGGCTGCGGCGGGTGAGAGCGTCCATGGTCACTCCGTTCATGAGGCGTTCGGCAGGCGTACGGCGTGCGGAAGTCCGGTCGGGCTGGAGGAGCGATAGAACCCACTCGGCTGGGCTTTGCTGGTCGGGTCAGCATGGCATGTGGGCGGAATCGGTCGGAGAGGCGCATCGAACGGTCGGAATCGATCGCCCGATTGACGCAACCGAACGGGTGGGCCACATCGTCGAGCTGTTCGAACGAGTGGTTCCGCGGAGCCCGTACGCGGAAGGCCCCCGTCACGCACGGTGCCCGGGCCCGCACCGGGCGCACGGGCGGGCCTCGCGACCCTGCCGATCGGCGGGTGCGAATACGACCCTGGTGCGGACGTGCCTTAGGGTCCGATCCGATTGAATGAGTTCCCAGGAAACTCCCAGGAAGCGGGATTCCGGTCGGCAGAGGGGAGCGCCCGTGGGCGTCCAGCACAGCAGGAGCCCCTGGCCGGGCACCCTGGCGGCCGGCACCGCGCTGGTGTTCGGCGCCTGGCTGCTGCACGACGGCGGCGCGCCGGTGCTGCCGCCCGCCCCGGCAGCGGGGCAGGCGCTGTCCGGCTTCGCGCCGGTCTCCGTCGTCCCGCCGCTCGGCCCGTCCGCCCCGACCCGGATCCGCATCCCGGCCGTCCGCCTGGACGCCCCCGTCACCGGACTCGGCCTGGACGCCGCCGGACACCTCCAGACCCCGCCCGAAGCCGACCGCAACCTCGCCGGGTGGTACCGCGGCGGCGCCACCCCGGGCCAGCGGGGAACCGCCATCCTGGCGGGCCACGTCGACACCAGGACCGGCCCGGCCGTCTTCTACCACCTGGGGGCGCTCCACCGCGGAGACCGGGTCGAGATCGCCCGGGCCGACGGCGCCACCGCCGTCTACCAGCTGTACGCCATCGAAGTGCACGACCGAAAGGACTTCCCGGACGACCGGGTGTACCGCCAGGCCTCCGACGCGCAACTGCGGGTGATCACCTGCGGCGGCGCCTACAGCGAGGAGCACGGCTACGAGGGCAACGTCGTCGCCTACGGCTTCCTGGCCGACACCACCCGGCCGGGCAAAGCCGCATGACCACGCTCACCCTCGCCATCCGCTGGAACCCGATCGACTGGCCGCTCACCCACGGCCCGATCCCCTACGCCGTGCTCGCCGCGGGCTGGGGGGCGTTCGCCCTGCTGGCCCTCTCCCGGCACGAGCGCTGGCGCGCCCCGCGGATGCTCGGCGCCCTGCTGGCGGGCGGCGCCCTGACCGCGCTGGTGAAGGTCGCCGTCGACAGCTGGTGGCGTCCCTTCCCGGAGGGCACGCCGGACTTCGTGATGCGCTGGGTAGCCGTCGCGCTGTTCGGCATATCCCTGCTCTGCTTCCGGGCGCCGCTGCTGTCCAACCGCCGCCGGCTGCTGGCGGTCGGCGGCGTCGCCCTGGTCGTGGTGATGGCCGCCTCGCAGATCAACCGGGGCTTCGACCAGTACCCGACCGCCCGGTCCATGCTGGCCCCGCCGACCGACGAGCTGACCAGGGGCCGGGCCGCCGCCGTCGTGGGGAGCGCGCCGGACCGCCCCCTCTCCGAGACCTGGCACGCGCCGCCCGGCCTGCCCGCCAAGGGCACCCTCTCCACCGTGACCATCCCCGGGCCCGCCTCCGGCTTCTCCGCCCGGCCGGGGTACGTCTACCTGCCGCCCGCCTACCAGGCCGACCCCCGGCCGCTGCTGCCCGTCGTGGTGCTGCTGCCCGGCCAGCCCGGCGCCCCGGAGGACTGGGTCAACTCCGGAGCCATCCGGGACACCCTGGACGCCTTCGCCGCCGAGCACCAGGGCCTGGCCCCGATCGTCGTGGTCGCCGACGAGACCGGCGGCCAGTTCTCCAACCCGCTCTGCATGGACTCGCGGATCGCCAAGTCGCAGACCTACCTGGCCGTCGACGTCCCGGACTGGATCCACCGCAACCTGCAGACCGCCACCGGCCGCACCTCGCTCGCCATCGGCGGGCTCTCGCTCGGCGGGACCTGCTCGCTCCAGCTGGCCCTCAACGCCCCGGACGTGTACGGCGCCTTCCTGGACATCTCCGGCCAGGACGAGCCGACCCTGGGCAGCCACGGCGAGACGGTGGCCAAGGCCTTCGACGGGGACGAGAACGCCTTCGCCGCCGTCGACCCGATGCACCTGATGACCCGCAGGCAGTTCCCCGACACCGCCGGCATGTTCGTGGTCGGCGCCGACGACCCGTGGTACCGGCCGGGACAGGAGAAGATGTACGCGGCGGCGCAGGCGGCCGGGATGAAGGTCGGCTTCCAGACCATTCCCGGCTGGCACAGCTGGGTGGTGTTCCGGCAGGCCTTCGAGCAGAACCTGCCCTGGCTCGCCCGGCAGAGCGGACTGATCCGGTGAACCGCACCCTGGCGGCCCCGGCGGCTTCCGCGGCGCCCGCGGACCCCGTGGTCCAGGCCCCGCCGCCGGCCGCCGAGCGCGGGCGGGACGCCGACCTCGCCCCGGTCACCCGGACGGCCGGGCCGCGGCCGCAGCGGGTGCGGCGGGCGGCCCGGGCACTCGGCGACCGGCTGCGCGCGGCGCCGCTGAGCCTGGCGCTGCTGGCCGCGCTCTGGGCGCTCGGCGCGGCCACCGGGAGCCTGTCCGCCGGGCCGTCCCGGCGGCTGCTCGGCCACGCAGGCGTCGGCCTGCCCACCCTCGCCGAGGGCCGCTGGTGGACACCGGTGACCTCCCTGCTGTGGTGCTCGGGGATCGGCGCGTACGTCTTCACCAGCCTGCTGCTGCTCCTGGTCGGCCCCGCGGCCGAACGGCGGCTCGGACGGCTGCGCACCCTCGGGGTGCTGGTGGGCGGCCAGGTCGTCGGCACCCTGCTGGGCGCCGGGCTGGTCGCGCTCGGCTCCGCGGCGGGGGAGCAGTGGACCGCCTCGGTGGCCGACCAGGTGTCGGTCGGCCCCGGCGTCGGACTGTTCGCCCTGGCCGGGGTGCTCGGCTACCGGCTCACCGTGCTGTGGCGCCGCCGGCTGCACCTGCTCGTGCTGCTCGTCCCGCTGGTCATGACGCTGTACGTCGGCCACCTGCAGAGCGTCCAGCGGTGCTCTGCCGCGCTGGTCGGGCTGGGCGTCGGCGCGCTGCTCAGCCGCGGCCGGCCCTACCTGCGCAGCCACGGCTCCTCGCACACCGAGACCCGGGTGCTGGTGGCGCTCTGCCTGGTCGCCGCCGCCTGCGGGCCGCTGATCGCCTCGCTCTACGACAACGCCAGCGGGCCGTTCAACACCTTCTCCGAGCTGTACTTCTCGCACCGGCTCAGCCCGGACGAGGTCGCCGACTTCTGCGCGGTGTCGGCGCACGAATGCGCCCGGGCGCACGCCGTCGAGCGGATCTTCGACACCCCGGGGCGGCTGATGGCCGCGCTGTTCCCGGCGCTGCTGCTGGTGCTCGCCGCGGGCCTGCGCCGGGGGCTGATCCTCGCCTGGCGGATCACCGTCGCCACCGAACTGCTCTGGGTGGCCCTGCTGGCCTGGCTGTACCTGGACGCCGGGCCGGTCAGCGGGGACGTGGTGCAGTACTTCGTCGAGGCGATGCTGCTGCCGCTGCTGACCACCGGCCTGCTGCTGGCCACCCGGCAGCGGTTCCGGGTGCGGCTGTCCGGCCGGGCGGTGCGCCGGCTGGCCGGGGTGGTCGGCGGGGCCGCGCTGCTCTGCTCGGCCGCGTACGTGGGACTCGGACGGCTGGTGGCCGGGCAGTTCGAGCCGGGGGCGACCGTCCGCCGACTGCTGCACGGGCTGCCGGCCCAGTTCCTGCCGCCCGCCTACAACGACCTGACGCCGGACTACCCGATCGCGGTCGGCCCGGTGGCGCTGTTCCTGGAGACGTACTGCGGGCTGGCGTTCTGGGTGGTCACGCTGGGCGCGCTGCTGACGGTCTTCCGCCGGCCGGTGCTGCACACCGACGCGGCGGCGACCGCCCGCGCCAGGGCGCTGCTCACCGCGCACGGCGGCGGCACGCTGTCCTTCATCACCACCTGGGACGGCAACCACTACTGGTTCGACGAGGACGGCCGCGCCGCCGTCGCCTACCGGCTGGTGGGCACCGTGGCCCTGACCACCGGGGACCCGTTCGGGGCCCCGGACGCACGGGCCGGCGCCGTGGTCGGCTTCGCCCGCCATTGCGACGCCCGGGGCTGGACGCCCTGCTTCTACAGCGTCTCCGCGGAGACCAGGGCCGCCGCCGCCCGGCTCGGCTGGCGTTCGGTGCAGGTCGCCGAGGACACCGTGGTGCCGCTGCCCGAGCTGGCGTTCACCGGCCGCAAGTGGCAGGACATCCGCACCGCCCTCAACAAGGCCGGCAAGCAGGGCATCACCGCGGAGTGGTGGGCGTACCCGCAGGCGCCGCTCGGGCTGCGCGACCAGATCCGGGCGATCTCCGAGGAGTGGGTCTCCGAGAAGGGCCTGCCCGAGATGGGGTTCACGCTCGGCGGGCTGGAGGAGCTGGACGACCCGGACGTACGGGTGCTGATCGCGGTGGACGCGCAGGGGACGGTCCACGGGCTGACCAGCTGGATGCCGGTGTACGAGGACGGCGTGCCGGTGGGCTGGACGCTGGACTTCATGCGGCGCCGCTCGGAGGGCTTCCGCGGCGTCAACGAGTTCCTGATCGCCTCGGCCGCGCTCGGCTTCCAGGGCGAGGGCGCGCGCTTCCTGTCGCTGTCGGGCGCCCCGCTGGCCCGCAGCGGGCAGGACGAGGAGCCCACCGGGCTGCAGCGGATGCTGGACGGGATGGGCAAGGTGCTGGAGCCGGTGTACGGCTTCCGCTCGCTGCTCGCGTTCAAGGCGAAGTTCCAGCCGGAGTACCGGCCGATGTACATGGCCTACCCGGACCCGGCCGCGTTGCCCGGCATCACCCGGGCGATCGGCAAGGCCTACCTGCCGCACCTGACGCCCGCCCAGGGCGTGCGGCTGATGCGCCGGCTGACGGGCTGAACGAACCGACGGGCCGAGCCGGCTGCCGGCCCCGGCGCCGCGCGGTGCGCCCCTTTCATGGAGGCCGGGGCGCTCAGTCGAGCAGCTGGGCGAGCGCGCGGTCGGCGTCCAGGTGCAGGTGCTCCTCGCCCTCGGCGACGAGCAGCCGGCTGCGCCCCAGGAAGCGCCGCAGGTCGGTGCTGGCGAACCGGAGCAGCGCGGTGCCCTCCGGGGCCCGCAGTTCGACCATGGTGTGCCGGCCGGGCGCGGGGCGGACGTGGACGTCGCCGACGCCGGCGGGCGAGTCCAGTCCCGCGGACAGCAGCTGACGGGCGAAGACCCAGACGATGTCCGCGCCGTGCCCGCCGTCCTCGGGGTCGTCCAGCGAGAACTCGGCGGGAAAGGCCATCCGGACCGCGAACGGGTCCTCCGGCCGGTAGGACAGCACCACCCGCAGCCGGGCGGAGCGGTGCGCGGAGAGGATCAGGTGGGCGTGGGCGGTGTCTTCGACGCGGTGGTGCACGGCGGGTCCCTTCGAGCGGTGGGGGCGGGGCGGCCTCACACCTGTGAGAGCGGTGGGACGGCTTCCGATTACGCGCTTTCCATGGGCCGTGCGAGTGACCCGCATCACGTCGATTTCCGGCCGACCCGCCCTCCGCCGGGGCCGGGTCGCAGCGCCCGGACGGCGCCCGGGCCGGTAGGCTGGGCGGGTTGTCCGATCGCCGCCCGACCGCGGAACGGGGCCAGAAAACCGCCTCTGACCTGCGATGATCCCCCTCGGAGACCGTGAGTACTGCCGCCGCCTCCTCGATGCCGCTGTTCTCCGACGTACCGGAGACCCAGACGCCCGTCCGGGCCGCCGGGCACGCCGCGCCCGCCGCCTCCCACCACCTCTCCCCGGCCTTCCCCGGCCGCGCCCCCTGGGGCACCGCCGGCAAGCTGCGGGCCTGGCAGCAGGCTGCGCTGGACAAGTACATCGAGACCCAGCCGCGCGACTTCCTCGCGGTCGCCACCCCCGGCGCGGGCAAGACCACCTTCGCGCTCACCCTGGCGTCGTACCTGCTGCACAACCACCTGGTGCAGCAGGTGACGGTGGTCGCGCCGACCGAGCACCTGAAGAAGCAGTGGGCCGAGGCCGCCGCGCGGATAGGCATCAAGCTGGACCCGGCGTACTCCTCCGGGCCGCTGTCCCGGGAGTACCACGGGATCGCGATCACCTACGCGGGCGTCGGGGTCAACCCGATGCTGCACCGCAACCGGACGGAGTCCCGCAAGACCCTCGTGATCATGGACGAGATCCACCACGCCGGTGACTCCAAGTCCTGGGGCGAGGCCTGCTTCGAGGCCTTCGAGCCGGCCACCCGCCGGCTGGCGCTGACCGGTACGCCGTTCCGTTCGGACACCAACCCGATCCCGTTCGTCTCCTACGAGGCCGGCGCCGACGGCATCCGCAAGTCCGTCGCCGACTACACCTACGGCTACGGCAACGCGCTCGCCGACCACGTCGTCCGCCCGGTGATCTTCCTCAGCTACAGCGGCAACATGCGCTGGCGCACCAAGTCCGGCGACGAGTTGGAGGCGCGGCTCGGCGAGCCGATGACCAAGGACCTGATCGCCCAGGCCTGGCGCACCGCGCTCTCCCCGCAGGGGGAGTGGATCCCGGCCGTGCTGCAGGCCGCCGACCGCCGGCTGACCGAGGTCCGCAAGGCGATCCCGGACGCGGGCGGGCTGGTGATCGCCACCGACCAGACGGTGGCCCGCGCGTACGCCAAGATCCTGCGCGAGATCAGCGGCGAGAAGGTCACCCTGGTGCTGTCCGACGAGGCCGAGGCCTCGCAGCGGATCTCCGACTACGCGGCCGGGACCTCGCGCTGGATGGTCGCCGTCCGCATGGTGTCCGAGGGCGTCGACGTGCCCCGGCTGTGCGTCGGCGTGTACGCGACCTCGATCTCCACCCCGCTGTTCTTCGCCCAGGCCGTCGGCCGCTTCGTGCGCGCCCGCAAGCGCGGCGAGACGGCCTCGGTGTTCCTGCCGACCATCCCGATGCTGCTGGGCTTCGCCAACGAGATGGAGCTCCAGCGCGACCACGTGCTGGACCGGCCCAAGAAGGAGGGCGACGGCCTCTTCGACGAGGAGGACCGGCTGCTCGCCGAGGCCGAGCGGGCCAACGACGGGCCCGACGGCGCCGGCGGCGAGGAGTTCTCCTACGAGGCGCTGGGCTCCGACGCGGTCTTCGACCGGGTGCTGTACAACGCCATGGAGTTCGGCATGCAGGCGCATCCGGGCAGCGAGGAGGAGGACGACTACCTCGGCATCCCGGGCCTGCTGGAGCCGGACCAGGTGCAGATGCTGCTGCAGAAGCGCCAGCACCGCCAGATCCAGCGCAGCAAGACCAAGCCCGCCGAGGAGGCCGACCTGCTGGAGCTGCCGGCCGAGCAGCGGCCGGTGGTCACCCACCAGGAGCTGCGCGAGCTGCGCAAGGAGCTGAACGCGCTGGTGGCCGCCTGGCACCACCGCACCAGTCAGCCGCACGGGACGATCCACAACGAGCTGCGCCGCCAGTGCGGCGGGCCGCTGACCGCGCAGGCCACCGCCAACCAGCTGAAGGCGCGGATCGCCCGCATCCGGGAGTGGGCGAAGTAACGGTCCGGCAGGCGGCGGGCCCGCTCCCGGGGGGCCCGCCCCCGTCCGCCCGGGCCCGTCCGGCCGGCCCGTCCGCCATTCGCCCGGGTCCGTCCGGTCGCCGCCCGTCCGCTCCGGCCCGTCCGCCTGGCTCGTCCGCCCGGCCCTTCGCCCCGGTGTGTCCGGAGATCGGACCGGAGTCGAACTCGTGCTCCGGTGCGACGGGCGAATTGGGGGTGTTCGTCCGGAATTCCGGGCGGTGTCGGTGACGATCACGCCCGAATTTTGGACAACCACTTCCGCCACGACACTTCCTTCACTACCTTTCCCCCACGCTCTTCCGCCGGGCAACCCCCGCGGGACGGGCTCCGCAGGACCGCGCTGCCGTCGAGGACGGCGCCGCCGGTCCGAGCGCGGCCACCCCCACCTGCGCGCGACACCGACCTTGGACCGGCGCCGCCTGCCCCGCGAGCGCCGCGGAAAGGATTGTCCGTCGTGACTGCCGAGACCTCCCAGACGCTGGACCGCGGTGTCCGCGTCCTCAAGCTCCTCGCCGACTCCGAGCGCGGGCTGACCGTCACCGAGCTGGCCGCCCGGCTGGCCGTCAACCGCACCGTCGTCTACCGGCTGCTCGCCACCCTCGAGCAGCACGGCCTGGTCCGCCGCGACATCGGCGGCCGCGCCCGGGTGGGCCTCGGCGTGCTGCGGCTCGCCCACCGGGTGCACCCGCTGCTGCGCGAGGCCGCACTGCCGGCGCTGCGCAGCCTCGCCGAGGATCTCGGCGCCACCGCCCACCTCACCCTGGTGGACGGCAACGAGGCGCTGGCCGTCGCCGTCGTCGAGCCGAGCTGGACGGACTTCCACGTCGCCTACCGGACCGGCCTGCGCCACCCGCTCACCGAGAGCGCGGCCGGCCGGGCGATCCTGGAGGCCCGCGGCTTCCCCAGCCAGCGCCGTCCCGAGCAGGGCTTCGTCATCACCCGTGCGGAGGAGCAGTCCGGCGCCAGCGGGGCCGCCGCCGCGCTGCTCGGGCTGAGCGGCATCGAGGGCAGCGTCGGCGTGGTGATGCTCAACGGGCTGGTGCCGGAACGGGTCGGCCCCCGGGTGGTGGAGGCCGCCACCGAGGTCGCCGACGCCCTGAGGTAGCACCCGCGCCCGCTCGCCGCGACGGCAGCAGGGCGGCCTCAGCACGCGGCGGCGCCGGGTGTGTTTGGATTCCCCTTGTGTCCGACACCAAGCTGCCCAAGGCCCTCTCCTCCCCGCGGACCCGCGTGCTCGCGATCTGCGGGGTGTTGGTCGCCGCGCTGTTCGCCGTGGCCGCCTTCGTCCCGCTGCCGTACACCCTCACCTGGCCGGGGCTGACCGCGGACACGCTCGGCACGTACGAGGGGCGCCCGGTGCTGACCATCAGCGGGGCGCCGCTGCGCACCACCGAGGGCGAGCTGCGGATGGTCACCATCACGGCCACCAACGTCGAGCAGCGGACCACCTTCCGGCGCGCGCTGCAGGCCTGGTTCGACACCGAGGAGGCGGTCCGCCCGACCGACACGGTCTACCCGCAGAGCGATCCGGCCAAGGCCGACGAGGAGACGGCCCGGCAGATGTCCGAGTCGCAGGACAGCGCGACCGCCGCCGCGCTGAGCTACCTCCACCTCTCGCCGGACCAGGTGAAGGTCAAGGTCGACCTGGGCGCCGTGGGCGGGCCGAGCGCCGGCCAGATGCTGGCGCTGGGCATCGTCGACAAGCTGGCCGGGGACGGCAAGGGCGGCGACCTCACCGGAGGGCTCACGATCGCCGGCACCGGCACCATCGACAAGGACGGCACCGTCGGCCCGGTCGGCGGCGTGCCGCTGAAGACCCTGGCCGCCGCCCGGGACGGCGCGACGGTCTTCCTGCTGCCCAAGGACGAGTGCTCGGACGCCAAGGTGAACACGCCCAAGACGCTGCGGCTGGTGCCCGTCGGCACGCTCGCGGAGTCGGTCTCCGCGCTGGAGGCGCTCAAGGCCGGCGGCGCCGTCCCCAGCTGCTGACGGCGGCGGGCGGGCTCACCGAGGGCGGCCGCCCTACTCGGCGGCCGCCTGGTCCACCAGCGGCAGGATCCGGTAGGGCACCGGGTTCTCCAGCACGATCGCGGTGGACGAGCGGACGATCCCGTCGAACCCCACCACCCGGTCGATCACCCGCTGCAGATCGGCGTTGGAGCGGGCCACGATCCGCACCAGCATGTCCCCGATGCCGGTGATGGTGTGCAGCTCCAGCACCTCCGGCACGCCCGCCAGGTGGGCCCGCACGTCGGCGCCCTGGCCCTGGGAGATCTCCAGGGTGGCGAAGGCCGTCACCGGGTAGCCGATCGCCGCCGGATCCACCTCCGGGCCGAACCCGCCGATGACGCCCCTGGCCTGCAACCGGTCCAGCCGGGCCTGCACGGTGCCCCGGGCGACCTGCAGCCGGCGCGAGCACTCCAGCACGCCGATCCGCGGCTCCTCCGCCAGCAGCCGGATCAGCCGGCCGTCCAGGGCGTCGATCGCGTCGTTCCCGCCGCCCGGCGGCGGGGCGGACCCGCCCGCGGCGGCCGGGGCACCGGGTGCGCCGGGGGCACTCGGGGAGTGGACGGGGGGCATCGCGGCTCCTCTCCGGTGGGCATCGCGTGGTCCGGTGCGGCGATTCTCCCGCCCCGGGGCACCGCTTGACCAGGTCGGAGGCCCTCCGGGAGCCGGTGGCGGCGGTGCCGCGGCCTCAGCGGATCGCCGTCTCCACGACCGGCGGGTGCCCGTTCCAGTACACGAACACCGAGTTGGCCTGGTTGTCCTTGGTGAAGTCCACCCGCATCCACTGCGGACCGTTCCACACCTGCATCTGCCAGCCCGGGTCCGGGGTGGCGGAGACCAGCGAGGCCTCGTCGGCGCGGACGTCCAGCGCGACCCGGCCGCCCGGGATCGGGTAGCTCCTCACCGTGGAGGTCGCGGTGGCGGTCGGCGACGGCCGGCGGGCGGGTGGCGGGGTGGTCGGGGCGACGGCCGGCGGGCGGGTGGCGGTGGCGGTCGGGGCGGCCGACGGGGCGGTGGGCCCGTCCTGGGCAGCCGTGGGCGGCTGTTCGGTCGGGGCGGTCGCGGTGTACGGAGTGCCGTCGGCCCTCGGGGAGGGCAGCGGCAGCGCCGCCGGCTGCTCGAAGGCGGCGCCGGTCAGCACCGCGTGCACGCCGAACCAGGACAGCGCCACCGCCGCGCCGGTGGCCGCCGCCCAGGCGCCGAGCTGTACCAGTCCGTTCCGCATCGTCCGCACATCCTGCCGTACCCCGGCACCGCCCGGGACGACACCCCCCGGGACGACACTCCCCGTACTCGGCAGGGCAGTTGCCCGATGCCCGGGGCCGGCCCCCACCGGCCCCCGAGGTACAGACCACTGCCCGCCGATGGCGTACCGTGCAGGGCCATGGCAACAGTGCTCGTGGTCGAGGACGACCCCTTCGTACGCTCCGCCCTCATCCGCCACCTGACCGACACCGGTCACGCGGTCCGCAGTGTGGGCACGGCCCTGGAGGCGCTGCGGGAAGTCGCCCAGGTCGGCTGCGACCTGGTGATCCTGGACCTCGGGCTGCCCGACCTGGACGGCAGCGAGGCGCTCAAGATGATCCGGGGGCTGACCAACGTCCCGGTGATCATCTCCACCGCCCGGGACGACGAGGCCGAGATCGTCCGGCTGCTCAACGACGGAGCCGACGACTACCTGGTGAAACCTTTCTCCGGAGAGCACCTGAGCGCCCGGATGACCGCCGTGCTGCGCCGGCTCGGCAGCGGGGCCGCACCCGTCGCCCAGGTGCTGCGGGTCGGCGGGCTCGCCATCGACGTCCAGCGGCGCGAGGCCGTCCTGGACGGGCGGCCGCTCGACCTGACCAGGCGCGAGTTCGACCTGCTGGCCTTCCTGGCCGCCCGGCCCGGGGTGGTGGTGCCGCGCAAGGAGATCCTCGCCGAGGTCTGGCGGCAGACCTACGGCGGCGACCAGACCATCGACGTCCACCTCTCCTGGCTGCGCCGCAAACTCGGCGAGACCGCCTCCAACCCCCGCTACCTGCACACCGTCCGGGGTGTCGGGGTCCGGCTGGAGGCCGTCGACGGGCCCGGGGAGCCCCGGACGTGAAGCGCTTCGCGCACTCGCTGCGGTGGGCCATGATCAAGGCCGCCGTGGCCGGGACCACCATGGTCGCGCTGGCCTTCCTCATCCCGCTCGGGCTGATGGTCCAGCAGACCGCCCGGGACCGCGCGTTCACCGCCGCCGAACGGCAGGCCGCCGCCCTCGGCCCGGCGCTCGCCATCACCACCGACCAGGACGCCGTCAACCGGGCGCTGGCCAGTACCGACGCGGGCGCGCAGGGGCGGATGGCCGTCCACCTCCCCGTCCCCACCGGCGTGCCGACCGGCGGCGGACCGGACGGCCCCACCATCGGCGAGGGGCGCGCCCCGCTCGGCGACGTCGCCACCGCCGGCGGCCAGGGCCGCTCCTTCACCGTCGCGGTGCCCGGCGGGTACACCCTGCTCCAGCCGGTCGCGGTGGACACCGGGCGCACCGCCGTGATCGAGGTGTTCGTGGCCGAGAGCGACCTCACCAGGGGCGTCTCCACCGCCTGGCTGGTGCTGTCCGCCGTCGCGCTCGGCCTGGTCGCCATCGCGGTGCTGGTCGCCGACCGGATGGGCGGCCGGATCGTCGCCTCCGCCCGGCGGCTCGCGGCCGCCGCCCGCTCGCTCGGCACCGGGAACCTCGCGGTCCGGGTACCGGTGACGGGCAGGCAGGCCGACGGCAGTCCGGAGGAACTGCGCGAGGCCGCCCACGCGTTCAACGCCATGGCCGACCGGGTCGTCCAACTACTGGCTTCCGAGAGGGAGTTGGCCGCCGACCTGTCCCACCGGCTGCGCACCCCGCTGACCGTCCTGCGACTCAACGCCGCCTCCCTGGGCCACGGCGACGCGGCCGACGCCACGCGCCACGCGGTGGCCCAGCTGGAGCGCGAGGTCGACCAGATCATCCGCTCCGCCCGCCGCGCCCCCGAGGACGCACCGGCCGTCGCGGTCGGCTGCGACGCCGCCGAGGTGATCCGCGAACGGGTGGCCTTCTGGTCCGCCCTGGCCGAGGACGAGGGCCGCCAGTGGCAGCTGGCCGGCGCGGAACAGGCCGCCCCGGTGCCCGTCCAGCGCGCGGACCTGGCCGCCGCGCTCGACGCCCTCCTCGGCAACGTGTTCCGGCACACCGCCGTCGGCACCGCCTTCTCGGTGGACGTCCTGGCCACCGACTCCTCGGTGATCGTGCTGGTCGGCGACGCCGGGCCCGGCTACAGCGACCCGGCTGCCGCCCTCAAGCGCGGCGAGGGCCACGGCGGCGAGGGCTCCACCGGCCTCGGCCTCGACATCGTCCGCAAGCTCGCCGAGTCCACCGGCGGGGACCTGGCGCTCGGTCAGTCCGCCGTCCTCGGGGGAGCGGAGACCAGGCTGCGGCTGCGCACCCGGCCGGCGGAGGCGTCCGCCGCGCGGGCCGGACGCCGGCGGCCGCGGGGCCTGCTCTTCCACAGGTGAGGGGGCGTCGGGCCCGCCCCCGGCCGGCGGCGTGCCGTGGCCTGCTGTTCCGGACGTGAGGGGGCGTCGGGCCCGCCCTCGGCCACCTGCGCCGACCGGGCCGCGGCACCCGACCCTGCGCTGTTCCTTAACGGCGGCCTAAGGGAGTTCTACCCCTGGCTCAGCCGGCCGCCGGAGGCCCCGCGGCGCCGCTAGCGTCGGGTCGCGCCGGTCGCCCGACCGGCGAACGCACCCGGAGGTAGCGCGTCATGACCAGCCAGCCCAACCGCCGTTCCGGCCACCACAGGCGCAGCCGCAAGGGCGCCGTCATCGCGGCCGGCACGGTCGCCGCCGCCGTGGTCGCGGGCGGGGTCGTGGCGCTCGCCTCCTCGGCCAGCGCCGCCTCGCTCGGCGCCGTCTACAGCCGGACCAGCAGCTGGGACTCCGGCTACACCGGGCAGTACCTCGTCACCAACCCGGACAGCCGACCGATCGACGACTGGACGCTCAGCTTCGACCTGCCGGCCGGGGCGAGGATCGACTCGCTCTGGAACGCCACCTTCACCGCCGTCGGCCGTCACGTCACCGTCAAGCCGGAGTCCTGGAGCAAGCGGCTGGAGCCCGGCAAGAGCGTGGTGGTCGGCTTCGTCGCCCAGGGCTCGGGCGCGGCGCAGGCGGAGCCGGACAACTGCCTGATCAACAACACCTCCTGCCGGGCGGGCGACGGCGGCGCGCCCACGCCCTCGGGGCGCCCCACGGCCACCGGCACGCCGGCCCCCACGGCCTCGGCTTCGCCGTCGGCGAGCGCCACCGCCAAGCCCACCGCGACCGCCACCGCCGAGCCCACCCGGACCGCCACCGCGAAGCCGACCACCCCGGCGCCGGTGCCCACCCCGACCGCCACCCCCACGGCGACCGGTGTGCCCCGCCCCCCGGCCGGCGCCGGGGCCGGCTTCGCCCCGTACGTGGACACCTCCCTCTACCCGCCCTACGACCTGGTCGCCACCGCCAAGGCCACCGGAGTGAAGGACTTCACCCTCGCCTTCGTGGTCTCCGGCGGCGGCTGCGAGCCCAAGTGGGGCGGTGTGAGCGACCTGTCCGCCGACGCGGTGGCCGCGCAGATCGGCGCGCTGCGGGCGGCGGGCGGCGACGTCCGAATCTCCTTCGGCGGCGCCAACGGCAGCGAGCTGGCCCTCGCCTGCGGGTCGACCGCCGACCTGACCGCCGCTTACCAGAAGGTCGTCGACTCCTACGGGGTGACCAGGCTCGACTTCGACGTCGAGGGCGGCGCGATCGCGAACACCGCCGCCAACACCCGGCGCGCCCAGGCCGTCGCCCAGCTGCAGCGGAACGCCGCCGCCAAGGGCAAGGCCCTCGACGTCTCCTTCACGCTGCCGGCGCTGCCCTCCGGCCTCACCCAGGACGGCGTCGGCCTCGTCGCCGACGCCAAGGCCAACGGCGTCGCGATCGGTGCCGTCAACATCATGGCGATGGACTTCGGCGACGGTGTGGCCCCCGACCCGCAGGGCCGGATGGGCGCCTATGCGATCGCCGCGGCCACCGCGACCCAGGCCCAGGTCAAGAGCGTGCTGGGGCTGGACGACGCGGCCGCCTGGCGCAAGGTCGCGGTCACCCCGATGATCGGTGTCAACGACGTCGCCAGCGAGGTCTTCACCGTGGCCGACGCCAAGCAGCTCGCCGACTTCGCGAGGACCAAGCACCTCGCCTGGCTGGCCATGTGGTCCGGGACCCGGGACAAGGCCTGCGAGGGCGGGGCCAAGGGCTACGCCGACGCCACCTGCAGCAGCATCGTCCAGCAGCCGCTGGAGTTCAGCCGCACCCTCGGTAGCTACACCGGCTGAGGTCCGCCGGTCCGCTGGCTGCCGGTCCGCCGGTCCGCCGGTCCGCCGGGGCCCCTGGCCGCTCGGCCTCGGCTGCCCGGCCCCTGTTCAGCCCCGGTCGTCCGTGCTCAGTCCGCAGCCGTGCACGGGCGGCCGGGGCACCGGCATCCCCGCGCCGCCCCCGCTCGTGACGCTGAGTAGTCGGCCGTGCCCAGGCCGCGTCGGGCGCCATCCGGTATCGTCGCTGGTTGGCCGAGCGGTGGACGGAGTGGACAGTGACAGCGGTGCAAGACGAGCGAAGTCCGGTGCGGACCGTGCCCGATCCCGCGCCCGCCACGCTGTCCGACCGGGTGCGGCTCGCGGTCACCGCTCCGGTGCGCGCACTGCGCGAGGCGCCCCGCCGTCCGATGCTGGCCGCGTCGGCCGTGGCCCTGCTGTCGCTGGTCGTGTACGCAGTGGTCCGCCACTTCGTCCACACCTCGATGGTGGACATGATCGTTTACCGGGCGGAGGGTGCCGCCGTCGCCAACGGCACCGACCTGTACGCGCTGCGCGTCACCGAGTGGAACCTGCCGGCGACGTACCCACCCTTCGCGGCGATGCTGTTCGTCCCGACCACGTGGTTCCCGATCCCCGTCCTCCGGATGGCGATCACTCTCGGCAACCTCGCCCTGCTCGCCCTGCTCGCCCACCTCTCCTTCAAGCTGGTCGGCTGGCCGCGCCGCGAGCTGCGGCCGATCGGGGTGGTCCTGGTGACCGGCCTCGGCGTGTGGCTCGAACCCGTGTTCACCACTCTCCGCTACGGCCAGATCAACCTCGCGCTCGCCTGTCTGATCCTCTGGGACCTCACCCGTTCGGACGCACACCGCAGCAAGGGCATGGCGATCGGCATCGCCGCCGGGATCAAGCTCACCCCCGGCCTGTTCGCCGTCTACCTGCTCATCACCGGACGCGTCCGGGCCGCCTTCACGGCCGGCCTCACCTTCCTCGGCACCTTCCTGCTCGGCGCCCTCCTCCTGCCCGACGCCACCTGGGGCTTCTGGACCGAGTACCTCTACGACTCCTCCCGGGTCGGCAAGACCGAGATCGTCGACAACCAGTCGCTGCGCGGCGCCTTCGCCCGCCTGCTGCACACCGCCGACCCCGGCCTCGCGGCCACCGCCGGCGCCGGCCTGGTCGCGCTGGCCGGCCTCGCCGTCGCCGCCTGGGCCGCCCGCAGCGGACGCTGGCTGCCCCGCTCCGAAGCCTGGGGCGTCTGCTGCGCCGCCGTCACCGCCGTCCTGATCTCGCCGATCAGCTGGACCCACCACTGGGTGTGGTGCGTGCCCGTGCTGGTCCTGCTCGCCGCCGAGGCCTCCGTCGAGCACGCCCGCCCGGCGGGCGTGCGCAGGCTGCGCTGGCGGGCGGTGTTCTGGGCCACGGCCCTGGCCTTCGCCTCCTTCGCGATGTGGGCCGCGAAGCCGCTCGGCCCCGCCGTCCTCCACATGTCACCGCTGCGCCAGCTGCCCACCTCGATCTATCCGTGGGTCGGACTCTGCTTCCTGCTCGCCGCCGCCATCCGGATAAGGGCCCGGCGGCGCTCCGCCGGGGCTCCCCTCGTCCGGCTGCCCGGCCAGCGCAACGGCGGCGGCGGACCGGACGCCACCCGCGGTCGTCAGCAGGCCCCCGCGGCCCGCTGAGCCGGCGGGGGCGCCGTCCCCCTGCTCCCGGTCCTGCTCCTCCCGCCGGCGCCGGTGCGCCTCGTGGACGTGCCAGTGCACGCTGCGGCGCACGCCTACGCGAGCAGCTCGGCGAGCGAGCCGTCCATGTCCAGGGCGGCCAGCTCGCTGCCCGGCGGGACCAGCCGGTGCGCCCGCTCCAGCCAGGCCGCGACGGCCGGCAGCGGAGCCTCCAGCAGCGCGTCCCCGGCGGGCGAGCTCAGCGCCATGCAGAGCACGCTGCGCCGACCGGAGCGGGTCGGCCAGATCCGCACGTCGCCCTGGCCGCACGGGCGGAAGGTGCCCTCGACCAGCAGCTCGCGGGCGAACACCCAGGTCACCGGGGAACCGGTGTCCAGGTGGAAGGTGATGTAGACGGCGTACGGGTCGTGGCTGCCGTAGGTCAGCCGGGCCGGGACGGGGACGCTGTGCTCGGGGGAGAGCACCAGACTGAGCTCCAGCTCGTGCTCCACGACGCTGACGGGGCGGTCCATGATCGTCTTCCTCTCTGGCTTCGCTTCGTGCCCGGTTCCGGGCGCTGTGACCTTTGAGAGGGCGGTCCACACCGGCTCTTACAGACGTTTCCTGTTTTTCTTCGGGAACTTCCGGCAGGGGTGGTGAACGGGGCGGGATGCGGCGCGTGCAGCTGTGTCGCGCGCCGGTTCCCTTACCCCGGGCGGCCCGCCGCTGTCCGGCGATTGGCCAACTTCTCCTCGGCACTCCGGTGAGGTACTACCCTTTGTGACTGCTCGGCGACAGTCCGCCCATCGTCGGCGCCCCCACTCGCGCGCCGAGCGCCCGGGGCGCGCGCGGGCGCACCGCAGTGGCCGGCGACCTCGTTGAGACCTTGCGTGTTGAGACCCGTTCCGATCCGTTCCGACCGTGCCGACCCCCTTCGGCCCCGTCGAGACCTGGCAGGAGAGGAGACCCCCATGGCGGACCGCCCCTTCGCTGCCGACGGCGACCCGGCCGTCGCACCCGAGCCGGGCTACTACCCCGACCCCTCCATCCCGGGCTTCGTCCGGTACTGGGGCGGCGCGGCCTGGGTGCCGGGCACCAGCCGCCCGGCGCCCGCCGAGGGCGAGGTGCTGGTACCGCCCCGGTTCGCCACCCGGCGGCCGGGGCCCGGGCTCGGCTCCGGGGCCGGCCCTGGCTCCGGGCCCGGCCCTGGCTCCGGCTCCGGGCTCGGCCCTGGTCCCGGCCCGGCCGGGCCGCGGGTGGCGCCGCCCCCGGTGGTGCCCGTGCCGCAGGCCCGCTCGCACTCGCCGATGACGCCGTCGCCGTCGCCGTCGTCGTCGCCGGTGCCGTCGTCGTCCCTGCCTCCGGTCTCGGAGCGGCCGCCGTCCCCGTTCGCCCCGTCGCCCGTGCCGGCGCCCTCGTCCGCGCGCCCGTCCGGAACCTCCGGTGACACCGGGCCGGTCTATTTCGACCAGACCACCGGCGGGGCCTCCTTCGTGGTCGGGCCGCGCGTGGCCGAGGTGATCGGCGGGCCGGTGTTCCGCACGGTCGAGGCCGGCGCGGAGGAGGCTCAGGGAGGGTCCGGCTGGCAGGCCGACCCGCGGGAGCAGCGGGGCCTGATGGAGACCGGCGGATCGCCGCGCTGGGTCTCCTGGGGGGTGCTTCCGGGGGCGCCCGAGGCGGAGGAGGGGCGCGCGGAGGTTGAGCATGCTCCGGTTTCCGTGGAGATCGCCGCCGCGACCGCGCCCACCATGTCGGTGACCGTTCGGGAGGCGCCCGGGCCGACCGCGGTCGCCGCTGCGGTGGCGTCGCCGACGGCCGTGGCGGAGCCGATCGTCGGGGCGGAGCCGATCGTCAGGGCGGAGCCGATCGTCGGGGCGGAGCCGATCGTCAGGGCGCAGCCGGGGCAGGAGCCGGCTCCGGATCCGGAGGCCGGGGCCGAGGTCGAGATCGAGGTCGAACCGGCGGCCCGGGCACGGGTCGCCGGGGTCGCCGAGGCCGAACCGGAGACCGCGCCCGTTCCCGGGCGGGAGGCGCCGGTGCCGGTCCCCCGGCCGGCTTCCGCGCCCGTGCCGGCACACGTCTCCGGTGCCCCGCTGCCCGCCGTGCGGCCGGCCCGCACGACCGCCGTCCGGCGCCGGCCCGGCTCCGCCGCCCCGGCCGCCGCCGCGGTGCCGGCCGGGCTCGGGCGGCGGCTGGCTGCGCGCGCGGTGGACACCGGCGTCCTGCTGGTGGTCGCCGTCGCCGCCGGTATCCCGCTCGGCCGCTCGGTGGCCGACCACCTCCAGCAGAAGCTCGACCAGGCCAAGATGGCCAGCTTCCTCGCCCGCCGTGAGGTCCAGGTCTGGCTGGTGGACGACGTGGTGCTGGGCAAGCTGGCCGTGCTGCTCGGCATCCTCCTGTTCGCCGGCCTGCTCTACGAGGTGCTGCCGATCGCCCGGACCGGCCAGACCTTCGGCAAGCGGCTCGCCCGGATCCGGGTCGTGGACGCCACCCGGCCCGGTGCGTCCAGGCTGAGCCTCGGCCGTTCGCTGCTGCGATGGGCCGTCAGACAGGTCGGGCTGGTGCTGCTGCTCGGCCTGGTGTGGCCGGTGTTCGACCGTCCGGCGCGCCGCGGGTGGCAGGACCGGGCAGCCGGGACCAGGGTGGTCCGCGGCTGAGCAGGCGGGCGTACCAGGCCCGGCTCCGAGGTCGGGGCCGGGGCCGTTTCGGCCCCGTGGCAACAAAACGGACAAAATGTCCTGAGCCTCGAGAATGTGCGGTGTTCTACTCGGGGAATGAGCACCCACGACCCCTCAGGCCCCCAGCCGGAGGGGGGCGGTAAGCCCTCCTTCGACAAGCAGCCACCGAACCCCGGCGGCGGCGCGCCGGAAGGCGAACCGCCGGGCCCGACCCCCTCCGACACCCCGGCCGGCACCCCGCCCGAAGGCCCCGGCGCCTACCAGGGCACCTACGGCGGCTCCGGCTACGGCCAGGACCCGTACGGCCGACCGCCGTACGACCAGCCGCCCCACGGCCAGGTCCCGCCCGGCTACGGCCCCGGCGCGTACGGCACCCCCGGCGCCGGGCCCGTTCCCGGCATGCCCCCGATCGGCACCTGGCCCAGGCGGATCACCGCCCGGCTCATCGACTACGTCCTCATGCAGGCCGTCGGCGTGCTCGTCGTCGGCCCCTTCGTCGACCTCGGCACCCGCGAGGGCTCCACCGGCGCCTTCTGGCTCGGCTGCGCCATCTACCTCATCTACGAGGGCCTGATGCTCAGCCGGGACGGCCAGACCCTCGGCAAGAAGGCGATGAAGGTCCGCGTCGCCATGCTGATCGACGGGAACTCGCCCACCCAGTCCGCCGCCTGGACCCGCGCCGCCGTCTACATCCTCCCGGCCGTGCTCTGCTGCGCCGGCCTGTGGTGGCTCATCGACGGGATGTTCGGCGTCTTCGACAAGCCCTACCGGCAGTGCATCCACGACAAGGCCGCGAAGACCGTGGTGGTCACCACCGAACTCTGAGCGCGGCGGCGGTACGACGCCCGGCGGCGGATCAGCGCTGCCGGGCGTACGGACGTCCGGCCCCGGCGGGGGCGGCCCCGGACCTCTCGGCCACGACCGCCGAGCGGGCCGAGCCCGACCGCGGGAACACCGTCACCACGGTGCCGAGCACCAGCGCGACGACCACCGGCACCGCGACCCCCAGGACGCCCGAGGCACCCGACACGGCCAGCAGGGCCACCGTGACGGCGGCGACGGTGAACGAGCCGAGGCAGAACCGGGCAGCGGACGGACGCGGCATGGCGGGGCCCTTCGCACGTCGGGGGAAACGGGCGGCGACGGTGCCGGCGCCAAGGGGCCCGTCCGTCAACGGAGTTCGCTGAGGCCAGGCTAACCCGCAGGATCGGGGGGCACGGGGGGCGCACGGGCTCACCCCGGGGTCGTCCGGGCCCCTCGGTACGGTGGGAGCCGCCCGCACCAAGCAGACCGGGGGAACCGACCGTGCCCATCCCTGCCGACTGGCCGACCACCGAGGCCCAGGCGCTCGCCGAACAGGAGCGGCTCCGGCCGCTCGTCCAGGCCGTCGACGACGGACCCGGGGAGCGGCTGATCGCCGGGGTCGACGTCGCGTACGACGACGACCACGACCTCGTCGTCGCCGCAGCCGTCCTGCTCGACCGCGACACCCTGGACGTCGTCGAGGAGGCCACCGCCGTCGGCCGGATCGCCTTCCCCTACGTCCCCGGACTGCTCGCCTTCCGCGAACTCCCCGCCGTCCTCGACGCCCTGGCCGCGCTCACCCGCACCCCCGACACCGTCGTCTGCGACGGCTACGGCCTGGCCCACCCGCGCCGCCTCGGCCTTGCCAGCCACCTCGGCGTCCTCACCGGACTGCGCACCCTCGGCGTCGCCAAGACGCCCTTCACCTTCCACCACCGCGAACCGGACGCCGACCGCGGGTCCTGGACCCCGCTCACCGACCCCGCCACCGGCGAGGAGGTCGGCCGCGCGGTGCGCACCCGCGCCGGCGTCAAACCCGTCTACGTCTCGGTCGGCCACCGCATCGGCCTCGACACCGCCGTCCGCACCACCCTCGACCTCGCCCGCCGCTACCGGCTGCCCGAGACCACCCGGCACGCCGACTCCCTCTGCCGCCGCGCCCTGGCCGACGCCCTGCGCACCCGGACGCCCTCGAACTGACCGTGCCCCGGGCGGGATTCGGGCTTGGTGTGTTAGACATGGGACACCGGGGCCCGGCCCCGCGACCACAGGGGAACGGACGCACGGGGGAGGCGCCGAGGTGGGATCAGGAACCGGTTCGACCGGCGGCAACGGACAGGGCTACCGGGTCGAGATCGAACAGCTCCGCACCTTCGCCGGCCAAGTGCGGCTGCTGCTCAAGGCGTTCGAGAAGGACGCGAACGGCACCACCGCCCACGGGGTCAGCGGCATCGGCAAGGACGCCTTCGGCACCTTCGCCGAGGCCACCGAGATCCACAGCCGCTACAGCACCATGCGGGACGCCCTGCGCGACGTGCTCAACCAGCTCCAGAGCGCCGTCGACGAGGCCCAGAAGAGCGCCGAACTCACCGCGACCAACTACGAGGAACACGACCAGCACGTGGCCAAGAAGCTCAAGCTCGCGGACGACGGCTGGTCGGTCGCCGACCCGTCCGCCACCAGCCGGGCCGCCTACGCCGCGAACCAGGTCCCGTCCACCCGCGGCAACGCCACCCGCTAGCCCGCAGCCCGCGACCCGAACGGAGGGGAACCACCCGTGGTCTACACCGACTTCACCAAGTACAGCCACGCCCAGCTCCGCACGATGGCGCAGGCCCTCGACCCCGGCGCGGTGATGGCCGCCGGCGACCCCTGGCGCAAGGCGGCGACCACCCTCAAGGAGATCCGCAAGACCCTCACCAAGGCCAGCACCGAGGCCGCCACCTCCTGGGAGGGCCCCACCAGCAACGCCTTCCACACCCGCATGCTCAACCTCGCCGCCAGCATCAACGAGGCCGCCGCCTACGCCAACGACGCGGCCAACACCCTCCACAACATGTCCGAGGCCATGGCCAAGGCCAAGCGCGACATGCCGGAGGAACCGGGCAACTGGGACAAGCTCAAGGACACCGTCGGCGACGTCTTCAGCACCGACGACGAGCACGTCCCCATCGCGGACCGGAAGAAGGCCGAAGCGGCGGCGGTCATGCAGACCCTGGCGATGCACTACCGCATCGCTACGCCGGCGTTGAAGGCTCCGCCGCCGTTGAACGCCAAGCCGCCGACGGCGAAGCCGGGGACGATCGATGACGTCCAGGACGTTGGATCGCAGGATACGAGCGGAGCGGCAGCAGCGGCGTTTGCGATGGTGTCGGGTACGTCGATCGGGGCCACGGGCCGGGGGACGAGCGGATCTTCTCCGCAGCGTCCGAAGGCCTCCACGCAGTCGGCGGGTGCCCGTTCCTCGACGAGCAGCACGCCTGTGCCGACCGACTCGGGGATCAAGGGCGGTACCGCGCAGACGCCCTCGAAGCCGTCGACCACCGTGAGCCGCGGCACAGACACGGGCATCTCGGGCACTCCGTTGCCCGATCGGAGCGGCGGCGTGTCGAACTCCGTCACCTCCGGAACCCAGACGTCCGGCCTGACCACCACGTCGACCACGGGTCCCGCTAGCGGACCGATCGGCGCCGGCGGACAGACGACCGTCAGTCCCTCGGGGCCGACAGTCCAGAGCGGCCCGGTGGGGACCGGATTCGGACAGAACACGGTCGGCTTCGGTGACAAGGACTTCCCGGGCAGTGCGGAGCCGGTTGAGGGCACAGGTCCCCGCGGGGCCCGAGCCGCCGGCGCCGGTGGCGGCGGCGAGGTCTATCCGGGCATCGGTGCCGGGAGTCGCGGGATGCCGAGTGCCAAAAAGGCGAGTGGCTCTGTTGCACGGCCCGGTGGCGCTGTGTCGGAAACGGCGCCGCCCGGTGCCGGAGCACGCGGCAAGCAGGCCTTCACGGAGGGCGGATCCGGGCTGGGTGCTCGGAACCGGATGGTTGCCGAACCAGGGACACATGGCACGGATGCTGTGGCCCCCGTGATCCCGGCTGGTGAAGCGCGGCGCCGCGAGAAGGGCCGGGGAAAGGACGGAAAGCGCCCGGACTACCTCGTCGAGGATGAGGAAACCTGGGCGTCGGACGAGCCGGCGAATCCGAGCGTGGTGGAATGAGGCCGGTCCATAGCGGACGGGTGATCTGATCGCATCCCGCAGATCGGTGATCTGCGGGATGCCTCCTTGAGTGGGGTGACCGGGTTTGACGAGCCGTCCGTTCGCGCGTGGTACGGCGGCCCTTGGCGTCGGAATGCTGATCTGGGGTCTCGGCATGCCGATGGCCTCGGCCGACCAGATCAGGGACCATCAGTGGGCCCTGAGAACGTTCGAGGCCGAAGCCAAGGTATGGCCGGTGAGCCAGGGAGATGGTGTGGTCGTCGGCGTGATCGACACCGGCGTCAATCAAGACCATCAGGATCTGACCGGGCAGGTGCTTCCCGGTGCCGACTTCTCCGGGAGCAACACCGACGGCCGTGTGGACTCCGACGGCCACGGCACCGGTATGGCCAGCCTGATCGCGGGGCATGGCCACGGGGCACAGGCTGGGGTCATGGGCTTGGCCCCGAAGGCAAAAATCCTGCCGGTGAAGGTGGCCACCAAAGGCGACGATTCGACTCCTCAGCAAACCGGATTCGCGGATGCGATCCGCTTCGCGGTCGACCACGGTGCGCGGGTCGTGAACGTGTCTTTGACGGGGAGCTTCCGCCTCGACTCGACCCTGCGAAAGGCCGTCAGCTACGCGGTTTCGAAGGACGTCGTGCTCGTCGCCGGTTCCGGCAACTCCGGCGAGGAGCCGGACGGCATTGGATACCCGGCAGCTTTCCCCGGCGTAGTGGCAGTAGGAGCCGTGGACTCCAAGGGGAGTGTGTGGGACCGCTCCACACCAGGTCCAGAGACCACGCTCGTCGCGCCCGGTGCGGAGATCTACCGTGCCACTGCCAAGTCCTCGACGAGCTACGGCTCCGGAAGCGGCACCTCCGACGCCACCGCCTACGTCTCCGCCACCGCCGCGCTCATCCGGTCCAAGTACCCCAGCCTGTCCGCCGGCCAGGTGATCAACCGGATGATCAAGACCGCCACCCCTCCGGCCAACGGCTCGGTCGTCCCCAGCAACCACTACGGCTACGGGACCGTCGCTCCCGCGAAGGCGCTGGAGGCTGATCCGGCCGTGGACAACGGGCCCACCGAGAACCCGTTGGTGAAGCGGCCGGAGTCCAAGGGCGCCCCGCCGGTCGACGACGATGCGGACGCGACGGACCAGCCCTCCGTGGCGCCCGTGGTTCCCGCAGCGGACGGTGGGGGCGGCGGCGACGGCACGGGCCTGGTCCTCGGTGCCGCGGCCGCCGGTGCCGTGGTGATCGGTGCGTCGGTGGCCGCGGTGCTGGCGGCTCGGCGACGGCGGCGGAGGCGGACGGCGACGGCCGCCGCCGCAGCATGGCCGCAGCAGCCGCCGCCGTACCAGGACTCCCAGCAGTGCTCCCACCAGCCCCCGCAGGAACGCCGACCCCCGCACGGCGGCCCCGGTCGGTGAGCGGCGGGCCGGCCGCGCTATTCGGCGACGGCGATCTGCTGCCGGTGGTGGGCCGGGTCGGTGAGTTCGTCGACGACGGCGAGGGCGAGGTCGGCCTGGGCGATGCGGGTGCCGAGGACCTGGGGGCCGCCGACCCGGTAGCGGCCGGTGCCGGGGGCCGTGCGGTCGAGGTCCATCGACGGGGTGACCACGACCCAGTCGAGCTCGGCGGGGGAGCGGTGCAGCAGGTCGAGGGCGGCGGCGTGGCCGAGGGAGAAGGTGCGGTACTCCTCGGGGAACGCGGGGTCGTCGTGGACGGCGACGCCGGGGGCGGTCTCCAGGGTGGTGGCGACGCCGACGCTGACGAGTCGCCGTACGCCGGCCCGGCCGAGGCCGGTGACGAGCGCCGTGGTGGCGGCGGTGTAGAAGTCGGCGGACGGGGTGTCGGGGGTGTACACGGAGCTGACGGCGGCCGCGTGTCCGGGGGCGCTCGCGGCGACGGCGGCAGGGTCGGTGACGTCGCAGCGCACCAGGGTGACGCCGTCCCCAGCGAGGTCGGCGTGGCGTCCGGGGTCGCGGACGGCGGCGGTGACGATGAGGCCGCGGCGGCGGGCCTCGGTGACGACGGCTCGGCCGACCTGTCCGCCCGCGCCGTAGACGATGACGTCCGCGCGGTGCTGTCCGGTCGTGGTGCTGGTCATGGGCGCTCTCCTGTCCGGTGGGGCGGGCGTGGCGTGCCGCCGTTGCCGGGACGGTAGTGCGGAGGGTGCCGGTTACTTCAACGGTACCGACCGCGGCGGGTACGGTCGGGGGTATGACGCGACCCGTTCCCGAGCCGCTTCCGGCGGACTTCTTTCCGGCCGACTGCCCGGTGCCGACGGTGCCGGTGCTGGGCAGCCGCAAGTGGGCGTGGAAGATCATCCGCTGTCTGGAGGGCGGCCCCCGCCGCTTTTCCGAGCTGCGCGTCCCGTTGGTCGGCATCACCGCCAAGGTGCTGGGGGAGTCGCTGCGTTCGATGGAGCAGGACGGGGCGGTGGCCCGGACCGCGTACGCCGAGAACCCGCCGCGGGTGGAGTACGCGCTGACGCCGCTGGGCCGTACGCTGCTCGTGCCGATGGACTCGCTGTGCGAGTGGGGCGGGGAGCACCTGGGCAGCCTGCTGGCGGCCCGGCTGGAGCACGAGCGCCACGGCGGCTGAGCCGGACGTCCTGGCAGTATTTCGGCGACCGCTGGCGCCCCTGCCGCTGGTGGACGGACGATCCGGGCGGCGATGCTGGCCCCATGACCACTGCTGAGAACGCCCCGAGCCCCGCCGACGCCGTCGTCCCGGACACCAAGGACTGGACGTGGGTGCTGGAACGCCCCTGTCCGGACTGCGGGTTGGACACCCCCGGGGTCGTGGCCACCGATGTCGCCGCGATGGTGCGGGCCAACGCGGACCGCTGGCTGGCGGTGCTGGCGGGGGACGAGGAGGAGCTGCGCCGCCGTCCGTCCCCGGGGGTCTGGTCGGACCTTGAGTACGCCTGCCACGTCCGGGACGTCTTCCGGTTGTTCCTCGTCCGGTTGAACCTGATGCTCGACCAGGAGGACCCGCTGTTCGCCAACTGGGACCAGGACGAGACGGCGGTGGCCGAGCGCTACGGGGAGCAGCGGCCGCAGGCGTTGGCGGGGGAGCTGGCGGAGGCCGCCGAGGCGCTGGCGGCGGGGTTCGAGGCGGTGGCGGCCGGGCAGTGGCGGCGGACCGGGAACCGCAGTGACGGGGCGCGGTTCACGGTCGAGTCCTTCGCCCGGTACCTGATCCACGACCCGGTGCACCACCTGTACGACGTCACGGGCGAGCGGGTCTGACGCCTCCGGGCGAAGGCCGGTTCACCAGCCGGAGGCCTCGTGCAGCATGGTGCGCCGCAGTCGCCCGGCCACGCTGGCGGTGTCGGTGCCGATGACGTCGGCGATCTCGGGTGCGGCGAGGCCGACGACGTAGTGGAGGATCGCCAGGTCGTCGTCGGCGGGGTGGCGGTCGGGCGTGCCGGCGGCCTGCCGGCTGTGTTCGGCGACGGTGGTGCGCAGGATCTGCCAGGCGAGCGCGGTCGGGTTGGGGCTGGTCAGCAAGTCGCGCCAGTGGACGGCGATTTCGGCGAAGGCCTGCTGCACGGCGGTGGCCGCGTCGACCTGCTCGGTCAGCCACACCCGGGCGTAGCTGAGGTACCGGGGGCGGTGGAGTTCGCAGAAGGCCGCGAATTCCAGTGGTAGGTCCTCCGGTTCGCCGGGCTCGGGAGGGTGCTCGGCGGCGCTCGTGTGACGGTTGGTCATCTCGTCTTCTCGGAAGGGGAGATGGGTTTGTGACGGTCGATCATCTGTGCTCACTCTACGGTAGGCCCTCGGTGCGCTGGGTGACCAATCTGATGGAATGCCCGGAACCCGCCGCCGCGCGACCGGTTCCGGCGAGAGCGGGTGCGGCTCGGGCGGCGGTGCTGCCGGTCGGGGTCGGGCGGGGGCCGGCCGGGGACCGGACCGGGGAGTGCTGCGCAGTGGAGCGGGGGGACGTAGGTGCGAGCGTGTCGCCGCTGGTCAGAGGGTGTGGCAGGTCGATTGCTGCGGGCAGTTGAGGTGCCACCGTAGGGCCTCGCGGGGCCTGCGTCCACGCCCACGGCGCGAAGCGGCGCCCGCACAACCATCCGCGCAACCGCACTCACGGCGGGTGTTTCATCCGGGCGGGTCGGGCTGGACGGTCGGCGTGCGGGGATGGTCGTTGTGCGGGGATGGTCGGCGTGCGGGGGCGGCCGGCGGCGCGGGGCGGCCGGTCCCGACCGCAGCGGCTCGCAGCGCCCTGAGCGCCCTGAGCGCCTTGAGCGGCCCGGGGCGCGGGGCTCGGCGTTCGCGCCCCGGTGGCCTGCGGCGACCGGGGCGCGGGGCGGGGTGGCGCGGGGCCGCCCGGTCAGGAACCGGTGCGGACTTCCGAGGGGGAGAACCGGTCGCCGACGGTGCTGCCGCGTTCGACCTGGGCCGGAAAGCCCTCGACGGCGCGCCGCCGGGCCAACTGGGCGGTCGCCGCGGTGGTGTCCTCGCGCTCGCACCGGTGGGTGCCGAGGCCGCCCGGGCCTCCGAGCCCCCCGGAACCGCCGGAACCGCCGGGACCGCCGGCGGTGCAGGTCGGGTGCCCGCCGGCCCCGTGCCCGTCGGCGGGGTGCCCGCCACCCGCGTGCGTCGTCCCGGTGTGTGCCCCGCCCGCGTGCGACGCGCCGGCGTGTGCCGCCCCTGCGTGCGCCCCCGCCGCCCGTCGCCGCCGGCCGAGCGCGATCCGCTCGGCGTGTTCCTCGGCCGCCTGTCTAGCCGCCAGATAGGCCTGCACGGCCGCCATTCCGTAGACCGGCTGGATCAGCTGGTGCCCCTTGAAGAACGGTCTGGCCGGTGCGAATCCGGCGGCGACCACCAGGTCGCGGATCTCGGCTATCTCCGCCTCGCTGCGGGCGGTGAAGCGGACCTCCCAGCCCTTCTTGTACGTATGGCCCTTCTCGCCGCTGCGGCGCGCCGGGTCCGGGCGGCGGACGTATCCGGGCAGTCGGCCGAGGCGGAGCTGGGCCGCGCGGAGGCCGGCGGTCTCGTCACGTGACATGACGCAAGCCTAGGCAATCGCGGGGGCGGGTTTGACGCTCGGAGGGTCCCTCGCCGTATGCCCTTGGTCACTCTGGGTCAGACGACCAGGTCGACGATCGTTTTTGATCGAACCTGATAGGCGTATGAACGTCATTTACTCCAAATGGGTGAGGGTATGGGGACTTTAGTGCGGGCTGGTCCCGGTTTCGCGACGGTTGGGTAACAGTGCGTCAGGCTGCGACTCACGGGCCGCGGTCGTTGGGGATGGTGTCGGCATGAGTTACCGGATCCCCTCGCCGCCGCCCTCGCTCGAGGAGTTGGCGAAGCGTCAGCAGAACGTCGTCACCGCGAGCCAGCTGCGTGCCCGGGGCGTGCCGACCCGGGTGGTCACCGAGCACTGCCGCCGGGGCGGCCCCTGGCAGCGGCTGCTGCCCAGGGTCTACCTGCTGCAGTCCGGCGAGCCCACGCCGGAGCAGCGGATGTGGGCCGCGCTGCTGTACGCGGCGCAGAACGGCCGGGAGGAGGGCCGCCGCGAGGGCGCCGTGATCACCGGCGCGGCCGCGCTGGCCCTGTACGGCTTCGCCGCCGTGCCCCGGCTCCCGGCGGTGACCGGGGTGGACGTCCTGGTGCCGCGCCAGCGCCGGCTCAAGGACGCCGGCGAGGTGCGGATCCGGCGCACCGAACGGGAGTTGGTGGCCCGCTCGGTGCACGGCCTGGCCTGCGCGCCGGTGGCCCGGGCGGTCGCCGACGCGCTGCGCGAGTGGACCGCCGACCCGGCGACCGGGGCGCCGGTGCGCGAGGTGCTGCGCGAGGCCGTCTCCCGCCCCGAGGATCGCTGCACCGTCCGGGAGTTGACGGCCGAGCTGGTCGACTCCGGGCTGACCGCCGATCCCAGGGTGCGCGCCGCGCTGGACGAACTCCTCGCGGCCGAAAGGGACTTCGTCCTGGAGCAGCTCGACCGGATGGTCGACGAGTGGCTGCTGCCGGCCCCGCTGACCGCCCCGGAGCTGCGGATGCGCGGCGGCACCTACATCGCCGTCCCGGACCTCTACTGGCCGGAGCGCGGCGTCGCCGTGGAGGTGGACTCGGACCTGCGCTGCGTCAGCGAGGGGGAGGCCGCCTGGGTGCGCGGCGGCCAGCACCGGATGGAGTACCTGGGCATCCGGGTGGTGTACGTCTCCGGGGCCCGGCTGGCCGCCGACCCGGAGGCGGTCGGGGACGAGCTGTGCGAGGCCTACCGGGTCGGCGGGACGGACGTGGTGGAGCTGCTCGTGGTCTGAACGCCGCCCGCGGTCACCGCACTTACCGGCGGACCACCGGTGTGCCGACCAGCTCCACCCCGGCCGCGCGCAGCTCCTCCAGCGCGGCGGCGGTGGTCTCCGGGGCCACCCCCGCGGTGAGGTCGAGCAGCACCCGGGTGGTGAACCCGGCCCGTGCGGCGTCCAGGGCGGTGGCCCGGACGCAGTGGTCGGTGGCGATCCCGACCACGTCGACCTCGTCGACCTGCCGTTCGCGCAGCCACTCCACCGGGCCGCGCTCGTTCTCGTCCAGCCCCTCGAAGCCGCTGTACGCCGCCGAGTAGGCGCCCTTGTCGAAGACCGCCTCGACCGCGCCGGAGATCACGGCGGGCGCGAAGTTGGGGTGGAAGCCCACACCCTCGGTGCCGGCCACGCAGTGCACGGGCCAGCTGGAGACGTAGTCCGGGGCGGCGGAGAAGTGGTCGCCCGGGTCGATGTGGTGGTCCCGGGTGGCGAGGATGTGCCGGTACCCGGCGGCGGACTCGGCGATCAGGTCGGTGATGGCGGCGGCCACCTCGGCACCGCCGGCGACGGCCAGGCTGCCGCCCTCGCAGAAGTCGTTCTGCACGTCGACGACGATCAGTGCCCGGTGCATGGCTCGCATCCTCGGATGTGGGGGCGGTGCGCCCCGGTGGTCGGGGTCCTCGGCGGCTCGGTGAGGACTGGCTGAACTCTACGGCTGACTCTAGGGAGTGGCGCGCGGGGGCGGAAGGCCCGGGGACCGACCGCCGGTCCGCGCGGATCCGGCCCGGTCGGATCAGCCGAACAACTCGGTGGGGATGACCGGGTCGCCCTTGGAGAGCTGGGTGGCCGACAGCGGCAGTGCCGCCCGGGCCCTGATGTGCCGGTCGCGGGCCGCGGCGAGCGGCTCGCGGCCGACCGTCTCGCCGCCCAGCACCAGCGGCACCTGCACGAGGTGCGGCCGCAGGGCCTCCGGGACGGGGCCGGTGCCGACCACCTCGGCCTCGGCCACGCCCTCGGCGTCGGGGCGGCGGGCGGCCCACTTGCGCCCGCCGATGCTGGTCTTGCCGCCGGCCGCGCGCTTGGCCACCGGCACCAGCGGGCCGTCCTGCCCGCCGGCCCGGGCGACCAGCTTGTAGACCATCGCGCAGGTGGGGTGCCCGCTGCCGGTGACCAGGCTGGTGCCGACGCCGTAGCCGTCCACCGGCGCGGCGGCCAGGGCGGCGATCGCGTACTCGTCCAGGTCCGAGGTGACGATGATCCGGGTCTGCTCGGCGCCGAGCTCGTCCAGCTGCCGGCGGACCCGGTGCGCCGCCAGGATGAGGTCGCCCGAGTCGATCCGGACCGCCCCCAGCTCCGGGCCGGCCACCTCGACCGCGGTGCGCACGGCCTCCCGCAGGTCGAAGGTGTCGATCAGCAGCGTGGTGCCCTTGCCCATCGAGGCGATCTGCGCCTGGAAGGCGTCCCGTTCGCTGTCGTGGACGAGGGTGAAGGCGTGGGCGGAGGTGCCGGTGGTCGGGATGCCGTACTGGAAGCCGGCCTCCAGGTCGGAGGTGGCGGTGAAGCCGGCCACGTACGCGGCGCGGGCGGCGGCGACGGCGGCCTGCTCGTGGGCCCGGCGGGCGCCCAGTTCGATCACCGGACGGCTGCCGGCGGCGGCGGTCATCCGGGAGGCGGCGGCCGCGACGGCGGAGTCGAAGTTGAGGATCGAGAGGATCACCGTCTCCAGGATGACCGTCTCGGCGAAGCTGCCCTCGACGGTGAGCAGCGGGGAGCCGGGGAAGTAGACCTCGCCCTCGGGGTAGCCGTGGATGTCGCCGCGGAAGCGGTAGTCGGCGAGGTAGCGCAGCGTGTCGTCCTCGACCACGCCCTGGTCCGCCAGCCAGTCCAGTTGGGTGGTGCCGAAGCGGAAGTTCTCCACCGCGTCCAGCACCCGGCCGGTACCGGCCATCACGCCGTAGCGGCGGCCGGCGGGCAGGCGGCGGGTGAACACCTCGAAGACGGAGCGGCGGTGCGCGGCCCCGCTGCGCAGGGCGGCCTGCAGCATGGTGAGCTCGTAGCGGTCGGTGAGGAGCGCGGTCGACCCGGCCGCGCGCACTGAAGTGGCGTCCATGAGGATGATGCTACTACCACTTAGCGTCAGAGTGACGATTTCTCGCGACGCGACCTGGGTCGGAATCGCCCGGGTGTCCCCCGGATGGCAGCATGGGCCTTGAGGGTTCACGGACGAGTGTGCAAATGAGGAGGCCCGGCGGTGAGTGTCGCGCCCGCGGAGATCGAGCGCCCGGAGGTCGAAGGACAACCGGTGGCCGAGCCGGACACCCCCTGGGTGACCATCGTGCACAACGACCCGGTCAACCTCATGAGCTACGTCCAGTACGTCTTCCAGGCCTACTTCGGGTACCCGAAGGACAAGGCCCGGAAGCTGATGATGGACGTGCACACCAAGGGCCGGGCGGTGGTCTCCAGCGGCTCCCGCGAGGAGATGGAGCGCGACGTCCAGGCGATGCACGGCTACGGCCTGTGGGCGACGCTCCAGCACGACTGAGCGCCCGCCCGGCGCGCCGGGCCGAGCGCACCGGAACGGACGCTCCGGGTGCACCGGGTGCCCGCCGGCACCCCCGATACGACTGACCGCCCGCCGGCCCGGCGGCGCGGCCGAAGACGACGAAGACGGGCTGACCGATACAGATGGCTGGGTTGTTCGAGAGCACCGGCGATGGCGGCGCGGCGATCGCGCTGGACGAGGTGGAGGCCTCCATCCTGCGCTCGCTGGAAGTGCAGATGCTGGAGCTGATCGGGCCCGGCCCGGGCGGCGACGGGGGCGACCCGCTGGCCGCGCTGTTCGCCGAGGGCCCGTCCGAGGCCCCTGCGGACCCGGCGCTGGCCCGGCTGTTCCCGGACGCCTACGGCGATCCGGCGAAGCCGGACGACCCGGAGGCGCTGGCCGCCTCCGCCGAGTTCCGCCGCTACACCGAGCTCGACCTGCGG
Organism: Kitasatospora sp. NPDC048194; assembly: GCF_043202455.1. Classification (NCBI taxonomy): domain Bacteria; kingdom Bacillati; phylum Actinomycetota; class Actinomycetes; order Kitasatosporales; family Streptomycetaceae; genus Kitasatospora; species Kitasatospora sp. NPDC048194. The sequence goes on along the minus strand of NZ_JBIDAK010000015.1, from coordinate 80,422 downwards.
GCCCGCAAGCGGGACGACGCGCTGCAGGTGGTGCGGACGCTGGACGGCCTCGGCGACGCCGGGGTGGTCAAGCTGCCCGCTGCGGAGTGCCCGCGCTGGCTGGGCGCGCTGAACGACCTGCGGCTGACCCTCGGCGTGCGGCTGGACGTCACCGAGGAGGACGAGCGGGGCCTCTACGAGCTGCCGGACGGCGACGAGCGCAAGCCGCTGGTGATGGCCTACCTGTGGCTGGGCGCGCTCCAGGAGTCGCTGCTGGAAGCGATCACCGACTGAGAACGGTCACCTGCCGAGAACGGTCACCGACCGGAAGCGGAGTCTTTCCGTCCGACCTTCGGTGCGATCCTGCCCGTTTTCGGGCAAACGACGACTGTTTCGTCCAGCATGTGGACGATCATCAGGAACATTTCTGTCCAAATCGGGCAAACCCTATCAGGTCATGCTCAAATATCGCTCAGATGAACACCGCTATCCGGAGCCTGCGTGGTACGACTTCTCCCCACCCACGACCCACCCAGGACGGTGACCATGGCCGAGCAGATATACGACCAGGTGGTCGACGCGAAACCGGACGAGGAGGGCTACGAGCGGGGTCTCGGCAGCCGCCAGATCCAGATGATCGCGATCGGCGGCGCGATCGGAACCGGCCTCTTCCTCGGCGCCGGCACCGCGATCTCCAAGTCCGGGCCGAGCCTGATCCTCTCCTACGCCGTCGCCGGCCTGGTGATCTTCGTGATCATGCGGGCCCTGGGCGAACTGCTCACCTACCGTCCGGTCTCCGGCAGCTTCGCCGAGTACGCCCGGGAGTTCCTCGGCCCCTTCGCCGGCTACGTCACCGGCTGGACGTACTGGCTGTTCTGGGTCGTCACGGGCATGGCGGAGACCACCGCCGCCGCCGTGTACGTCAAGTTCTGGGCGCCGGACATCCCCCAGTGGGCCAGCGCACTGACCTTCCTGGTCATCCTCTACGCGGCCAACCTGATCTCGGTGAAGCTGTTCGGCGAGATCGAGTTCTGGTTCTCCATGGTCAAGGTCACCGCCATCATCGGCATGATCCTGATCGGCATCGGCGTGCTGACCCTCGGCTTCAGCAAGGCCGGCGACACCGCGTCGATCACCCACCTGTGGCAGAACGGCGGCTTCTTCCCCAAGGGCATCGGCGCCACCGTGATGACCCTGCAGATCGTCATGTTCGCCTACCTGGGCGTCGAACTCGTCGGCGTCACCGCCGGCGAGAGCGAGAACCCCGAGAAGACCCTGCCGCGCGCCATCAACACCCTGCCCTGGCGCATCGCGCTGTTCTACATCGGCGCCCTCGTGGTCATCCTCTCGCTCGTGCCGTGGCAGGAGTTCCAGCCCGGTGTCAGCCCGTTCGTCGCCGCCTTCGGCAAGATCGGCATACCGGCGGCGGCCGGCATCATCAACTTCGTGGTGCTCACCGCCGCGCTCTCCTCCTGCAACTCCGGCATGTACTCCACCGGCCGCATGCTGCGCGACCTCGCCCTGCGCGGCCAGGCCCCCGGGCAGCTCACCAAGCTCAACAGCCGGCGCACCCCCGCCTTCGCGATCACCGTCTCCTGCGTGCTGATGGGCGCCGGCGTGGTGCTCAACTACCTCGTGCCGGCCCGGGCGTTCGAGTACATCACCTCCGTCGCCACGGTCTGCGGCCTGTGGACCTGGGCGATGATCCTGATCTCCCAGATCCGCTACCGCAAGGCATGGCAGGGCGGCCACCTGCCCGCGCCCACCTTCAAGGCCCCCGGCGGCGCCTGGATCAGCTGGGCCGCGCTCGCCTTCCTCGCCCTCGTCGTGGTGCTGATCGGCCTGGACGAGGACAACCGGATCTCGCTGTACGTCTTCCCCGGCTGGGCCCTGGTGCTGGTGATCGGCTACCAGCTGCTCAAGCGCCGCAACCCGCAGGCCGTCCACACCCTCCCGCACGACCACGTGCACGCCGCCGACAACGCCTGACCGGGACCGTCCGCCCCCCCTCGACCGGGTGGCGGACGCCCCGTGACCGGGCCTCGGACGCCCCGGCGGACAGCCGCCGGGGCATGGCATCCTGACCGGATGCTGACCATCACCCGAGAACTCCGCGACCGGATCGTGGCCCACGCCCGCGCCGACCACCCGGACGAGGCCTGCGGCGTGATCGCCGGACCGGCCGGCAGCGGCCGCCCCGAGCGGTTCATCCCGATGCTCAACGCCGCCCGCTCGCCCACCTTCTACGAGTTCGACTCGGGCGACCTGCTCAAGCTCTACCGCGAGATGGACGACCGGGACGAGGAGCCCGTCGTCGTCTACCACTCGCACACCGCCACCGAGGCCTACCCCTCCCGCACCGACGTGAGCTACGCCTCCGAGCCGTTCGCCCACTACGTCCTGGTCTCCACCGCCGACGGCAACGGGGAGGACGACCCCTACCAGTTCCGGTCGTTCCGCATCGTGGACGGCGAGATCACGGAGGAAGACGTCCAGGTCGTCGAGGCCTACCCGGCCTGACCGGCACCCGCCCGGACGAGGCCCGCCGACCCCCTCCGAGCGGTCGGCGGGCCCACGCCGCCCCCGGAACGTCTCACCATCGGATACCGGAACATCCGGATCCCGAGACGGGCATGTCCGAGCGGGCCCGGGAATCTATACGATGAGCCCATGCGTTCCGTCGATGTGAGCAACCAGGCCCCGGGCACCCGCCTCGTGGCGCGCCTGCACATCGACCTGTGCCGGCACGCCGGCGCGATCTGTCCCGGCACGCCCGCGCGCTCGCGCTGAGAGCCGCCCGCCCCACCCCGGGCCCACCGCCGAACCGGCGACGCCGAGGCCCCGGACACCGTCCGCCCTGCCGCGCCCGCTGCGGCCCACCCACTCACACGACTCGCCCAGGAGCGCACCCATGGCCATCGAGGTCCGCATCCCGACCATCCTCCGCACCTACACCGACGGCGCCAAGGCCGTCGAGGGCAACGGCAGCAACCTCGGGGAACTCTTCACCGACCTCGACTCCCGCCACCCCGGCATCGCCGCCCGCCTGCTCGAGGGCGGCGAGCTGCGCCGCTTCGTCAACGTCTACCTCAACGACGAGGACGTCCGCTTCCTGGAGGGCATCTCCACCGCCGTCGCCGACGGGGACAGCGTCACCATCCTGCCCGCCGTGGCCGGCGGCGCCCGCTGACCGGCCCGGCTCCCCCGCCCCGCCGGCGGGGGAGCCGCCCTGCTCACCCCATCGCCGTGGCCGGAGGCCCCCCTTGCGTTACGACAGCCCGCTCGAAGCCGTCGGCAACACCCCGCTGGTCCGCCTTCCCCGGCTGTCCGCCGCCGTCCCCGGCAACGCCGACGGCCTGGTGAACCTCTGGGCCAAGCTGGAGGACCGCAACCCCACCGGCTCGATCAAGGACCGCCCGGCGCTCCACATGATCGAGCGCGCCGAGGCCGAGGGCCGGCTCACCCCGGGCTGCACCATCCTGGAGCCCACCAGCGGCAACACCGGCATCTCACTCGCCATGGCCGCCAAGCTCAAGGGCTACCGGATGGTCTGCGTGATGCCCGAGAACACCAGCGAGGAACGGCGCGAACTGCTCCGGATGTGGGGCGCCGAGATCATCTCCTCCCCGGCCGCCGGCGGCTCCAACACCGCCGTGCGGATCGCCAAGGAGACCGCCGCCCAGCACCCCGACTGGGTCATGCTCTACCAGTACGGCAACCCCGACAACGCGGGCGCCCACTACGCCACCACCGGCCCGGAGATCCTCGCCGACCTGCCGACCGTCACCCACTTCGTCGCCGGCCTCGGCACCACCGGCACCCTGATGGGCGTCGGCCGCTTCCTGCGCGAGAAGGTCCCCGGCATCAGCATCGTCGCCGCCGAACCGCGCTACGACGACCTGGTGTACGGCCTGCGCAACCTCGACGAGGGCTTCGTCCCCGAGCTGTACGACGCCGAGGTGCTCACCACCCGCTTCTCCGTCGGCTCCGCGGACGCCGTCCGCCGAACCCGCGAACTCCTCCAGCAGGAAGGCATCTTCGCGGGCGTCTCCACCGGCGCCATCCTGCACGCCGCGATCGGCGTCGGCCGCAAGGCCGCGACCGCCGGGGAACGCGCGGACATCGTCTTCGTGGTCGCCGACGGCGGCTGGAAGTACCTGTCCACCGGCATCTACACCGCCGAGTCCACCGAAGCGGCGGTCGAGGCGCTGCAGGGCCAGCTCTGGGCCTGACGCCGGCCCGGCCGGACCGGCCGTACGGCCGTCAGCCGCGCTGGAGCGCCCGCTGCGCCCGGTCCCAGACCTGCCGGTCCACCGTGCCGGCCCGGCGGCGGAACGCCGACATCGCCACCTCGCGCAGCTCGTCGGTCTCCAGCCAGCTGGTCCGGCCCTGCCGGTCGCCCACCGAACCGGGCGGCAGCGGCAGCACCCCCGGGCGCTCGGCGTGGTGCTTGCTGGTGATCTTCGCGACGGTGGCGGTCCTGCCGTGCACCCGCAGCACCAGGCACGGACGGTCCTTGGCCCCGGGGCCGTCCTCGAACGGCACCTCCGCCCACCAGATCTCCTGCGGCTCCGGGCGGGCCCTGGTGCTCGGCCTCGGCCGCGGGCCGGTCGGCCCGGCCGGGCGGGGGGCCGGGCGGGTGCGCCTCACCAGCACCACCGTCACCACCGCCACCAGCACGGCGAACGCCGCCCCCGCCAGGACCGGCCAGATTCCCGTCATGCCGCTCATGCGCCCACCTCGCTCCGCTCGCCCACGCGGCGAACCGTACCGGGCGGGCGGTGAACGCCACCACCGTGGCGGCTGTGACACTTGAGCATTTGTCCGTACGTTGCTCCCGGTTCGTCACGGATCCGCCACGGCGCCCGTTCTGTCGCGAACACCCCGCGCCGTCCGGAAAGGCTGCCCTCACGACCGTCCGCCCCCGTCCCCCCGGAGGTGCCCTCGTGAGAAGGACCGAACTCTGGTCGTACGCCGAGATCGCCCGGCACATCAACGTCCAGCCCGAGACCGTCCGCAACTACCGGCGACACGGGCTGCTGCCCGAACCGGACGCGACCGACGGCAGCGGACACCCCCGCTGGTACCCCGACACCATCCGCACCTGGGCCCGCAACCGCCCCCGGCACCGCTGATCCACGGCCCCCGCCCCCGGCCCCGGGCGTTCTGGGTGATTCCAGCCACAGCCCGGCACGGGGACGGGGGCAAAGTGCCGGTCCGCCCTTACCCTCGACACACCAACGCAGTGCCCCCGGCCGGCCCACCGGCCCGGCCTGCCGTTTTCACGCTGTTTTCCATGCCGTTTTCCAGCAGCAGCCAGGACGTGTCGGGGCGGAGGGGCTCGGATGAAACTGACCGTGGTGGGGTGCTCGGGGAGCTTCCCGTCCGCCGACTCGCCCTGCTCCAGCTACCTGGTCGAGGCCGACGGCTACCGCGTCGTGATCGACCTCGGCAACGGCGCGCTCGGCGCCCTGCAGAAGTACACCGGCCTCTACGAGGTCGACGCCGTCCTGCTCAGCCACCTGCACGCGGACCACTGCGTCGACCTGTGCGCCTACTGGGTCGCCCGCAACTACCGGGCCGGGGGCTGCCCCGACCTGCTGCCCGTGTACGGCCCGGCGGGCACCGCCGAGCGGCTCGCCCGCGCGTACGACATGCCGGAGAACCCCGGGATGAAGGAGGTGTTCGAGTTCCGCACCGTCACCCCCGGCAGCTTCGAACTCGGCCCCTTCCGGATCTCCGCCGCCCGGGTCAACCACCCGGTCGACACCTTCGCCTTCCGGCTCGAGCACGGCGGCCGCTCGCTGGTCTACTCCGGCGACACCGGCGAGAGCCCCGAACTGGTGGAACTCGCCCGCGACACCGACCTCTTCCTCTGCGAGGCCGCGTACCTGGACGGCCGCGACACGTACCAGGCCGTCCACCTCAACGGCCGGGAGGCCGGCGAGCACGCCGCCGCCGCCCGGGCCGGCCGGCTCGTCCTCACCCACATCCCGCCGTGGACCGACGCCGAGCGCAACCGCCGGGACGCCGCCGCTGCGTACGCCGGCCCGGTGGACCTGGCCCGGGCCGGCGCCGTCTACGAGATCTGACCGCACCGCTCGGCTCCAGCACCCGGAGCCCCCGGACGAGCGCGAGGCCCCGCCCGGCCGCTGGGGGAGCAGCGGCCGGGCGGGGCCTCGCGGGGACGGAGGGGCCGTCAGGCCTTGGTGACGTCCTCGATCTCGTCGTCGTCCTCGCGACCCGGGGTCTTGAGGTCGAACCTGTTGATCGCGAAGCGGAACAGGAAGTAGTACAGCGCCGCGAAGACCAGGCCGATCGGGATGATCATCCACGGGTCGGTGGCCTTGCTCCAGGCCAGCGCGTAGTCGATCAGACCGCCCGAGAAGGTGAAGCCGTCGTGCACCCCGAGGGCCCAGGTGATGGTCATCGAGGCGGCGGTGAGCACCGCGTGGATGACGTAGAGCGCGGGGGCGATGAAGACGAAGGCGAACTCGATCGGCTCGGTGACACCGGTGACGAACGAGGTCAGGGCCAGCGAGAGCATCATGCCGGTCACGGCCTTGCGGCGGTGCGGCTTGGCGGCGTGGGCGATGGCCAGCGCGGCGGCGGGCAGGGCGAACATCATGATCGGGAAGAAGCCCGACATGAACTGGCCCGCGGTCGGATCGCCGGCGAAGAAGCGCGGGATGTCGCCGTGCACGATGGTGCCGTCGGCCTTGGTGAAGTCACCGGTCTGGAACCAGGCGTAGGAGTTCACGAACTGGTGCATGCCGACCGGCAGCAGGCCGCGGTTGACGAGGCCGAAGGCGCCCGCGCCGAACGCGCCCGCACCGATCAGGGTGTCGTTCAGGCTCTTGATGGCGTCGCCGACGGGGCCCCAGACCAGGGCGAACAGCACGCCCACAGCGGTGCCGACGAAGGCCATCAGGATCGGCACCAGCCGGCGGCCGTTGAAGAAGCCCAGCCAGTCGACCAGCTTGGTGCGGTGGTACTTCTGCCACAGCACCGCGGCCAGCAGGCCGATCACGATGCCGCCGAGCACACCCGGGTTCTGGTAGACCGGCTCGACCCACTTCCCGTCGGCGATGTGGCCCTCGGTGACTGGGAACGCGGTGAGCACCTTCTGGTACACCAGGAAGCCGACCAGCGCGGCGAGCGCGGTGGAGCCGTCCGCCTTCTTGGCGAAGCCGATCGCGATGCCCACCGCGAACAGCAGCGGCAGGGCGCCGAAGACACCGTTGCCGGCGGCGGCGAAGACCGAGGCGACCTTGTTCCAGCCGAGGCCGTCCTTGCCGAACACGTCGTCCTGGCCGAGGCGCACCAGCAGACCGGCGGCGGGGAGCACGGCGATCGGCAGCTGGAGGCTGCGACCGATCTTCTGCAGGCCCTGGAGGAGGTTCTGGCCGAACTTCTTGGCGGGGCTTGGCGGGGCCGGAGCCGTGGCGGGCGCCGGTGCCTGCGCGGACTGACTCATGTGGGTGGGTTCCTAACGGCATGGCGGTCGGTCGGGGGAAGGCACAGAGGCCGAACCGCGAACTGGTCTACACCACGTGTGGTGTAGACCAGTTTTGTAGCACGGGCGGACAAGCCGGGGAACCCCGGAAAGTGCCGGTGCCGGGAAGCGCTATGAAATCGAAACCTAGTCGCGGAACGACGATCATGATTTCAGTCGCGATTGCGATTTTGGCTATTTGCGCAACAAAAAGCGCCCGGGCCGTGCGGCGCCCGGGCGGGACGGGCGTCCGGGGTCGGACCGGGCGACGCCGCCGCTCCCGGGCGTGCACCGCGAGTGCTCAGAGTGACCGCCCTGTCGCAGGCGTGCCCGAGGTGGCGCCTCCCACCCCCCACTCGGCGGTGCCCCCACCGCGCCCGGGGCGGGGCCCGCCCGGCCGGATCGCGGCCGAATTACCCGCCGGGCCGCCCCGGGGCGTCGAATTCATCCTTTCCCTGAAATGCCGAATTCCCCCGGACCGGTGGTCCGGGGGAATTCGCGACGGGGCCGGGCGGCCGGAATCAGGCCTTGGTGACGTCCTCGACCTCGGTTTCCTCCTCGCGGCCCGGAGTCTTCAGATCGAATTTCACGATGATGAACCGGAAGAGCGCGTAGTACACCACGGCGAAGCAGGGCCCGATGACCAGGATCAGCCACGGCTTGGTGGCCAGCCCCCAGTTGATCACGTAGTCGATCAGGCCCGCCGAGAAGCTGAACCCGTCGTGCACCCCGAGCCCCCAGGTGATCGCCATCGAGGCGCCGGTCAGCAGCGCGTGCACGCCGTACAGGGCCGGGGCCAGGTAGGCGAACGAGTACTCGATCGGCTCCGTGACCCCGGTGACGAAGGAGGTCAGGGCGACCGAGAGCATCAGCCCGTAGATCTCCTTGCGGCGGTGCGGCTTGGCCGCGTGGGCGATCGCGAGCGCGGCGGCGGGCAGCGCGAACATCATGATGGGGAAGAAACCGGTCTGGAACTGGCCGGCCGTCGGGTCCCCCGCGAGGAATCGCGGGATGTCCCCGTGCACGACGGTGCCGTCGGCCTTGGTGAACTCGCCGAACTGGAACCAGACGAAGGTGTTCAGCAACTGGTGCATACCGATCAGCAGCAGTGCGCGGTTGAAGACGCCGAAGATGCCGGCACCCCCCGCGCCGAGATCGGCGAGGTTCTGCGAGAAGTCGTTCAGACCGCGGCCGATCGGCGGCCACGCCCACACCGCGAGCACCGCGAGCAGCATCCCGACCAGCGCGGTGATCATCGGGACCAGCCGGCGGCCGTTGAAGAAGCCCAGCCAGTCGACCAGCTTGGTGCGGTGGAACCGCACCCACAGCCAGGCCGACATCAGGCCGAGCAGGATGCCGCCGAGCACCCCCGGGTTCTGGTACGTCGCGTTGGCCGCCTTCGCCGAGGAGTAGTCCACGCACTGGTCGCTGACCAGCACCGTCGGCGGCTTGCAGCTCTCCGGGAAGGCGTGCAGGACCCTGTAGTAGACGAGGAAGCCGACCACCGCCGCCAGCGCCGTCGAGCCGTCCGCCTTCTTGGCCATGCCGATCGCCACCCCGATGCAGAACAGCAGCGGCAGACCCAGCGCGGAGTCGAGCAGGGCGCCCCCGGCCGCCGCGAAGACCTTGGCGACGTTGTTCCAGCCCAGACCGTCCTTGCCGAAGACGTCCGGCTGGCCGAGCCGGTTCAGGATGCCGGCCGCCGGCAGCACCGCGACCGGCAGCTGGAGCGAGCGGCCCATCTTCTGCAGGCCGCCGTAGAAGGTGTGCCACCACGTGGTCCGCGGGGCCGTGGCTCCTGCCGAACTCATCATCCGCCCTCCGGGAGCAGTTGCCGTCGGGAGACCCTGTGCGGGACCCTCGGGCGGGGTTCAGGAACCCCCCGGGTCCTTCCTGCGTTCATCGGAGTACACATATATTGGTGTAGACCACATGGCGCGCAGGCCGCACACCGGGACACTCGCCCCGCTGATCGTCATCCTCGGACGGCGGTCAGGAGCCCGCGCGCCGGAATGGTCCAAAAGTGGTCTAACGTGGCATACCGGACCGGCTCGGGTCATGCTTGTCGCGCTGCCCGGCAGCACGACCGCAGCTGAACCCGCGTCAGCCACCGGGCGAACCTCACCACCCCAACGGTCGAGGCACCAGCACAGCGCAGGACGGCACCCGGCACAGCCGCCGACGAGCCGGAAACAGAGGGAGAGAAGCAGATGGCCAGCAAGGCTGAGAAGATCGTCGCCGGTCTGGGCGGCATCGAGAACATCGAAGAGGTCGAGGGCTGCATCACCCGCCTGCGCACCGAAGTCAAGGACGCCTCCCTCGTCGACGAGGCCGCCCTCAAGGCCGCCGGCGCCCACGGCGTCGTCAAGATGGGCACCGCCATCCAGGTCGTCATCGGCACCGACGCCGACCCCATCGCCGCCGACATCGAGGACATGATGTGAGCTGAGCCACCGGGCTCACCGCTCCCGGCCCGCCGACCCGCACCGGAGGACGGCGGGCCGAGGCACATCCGGAACCCGCACCCCGAGCGACTACGCTCAGTGCCTATGTCACGCATCGACGGCCGCACCCCCGAACAACTCCGCCCCATCACCATCGAGCGGGGCTGGAGCAAGCACGCCGAAGGCTCCGTCCTCATCTCCTACGGCGACACCAAGGTGCTCTGCACCGCCAGCGTCACCGAAGGCGTCCCGCGCTGGCGCAAGGGCAGCGGCGAAGGCTGGGTCACCGCCGAGTACTCCATGCTCCCCCGCGCCACCAACACCCGCGGCGACCGCGAAGCCGTCAAGGGCCGCATCGGCGGCCGCACCCACGAGATCAGCCGGCTCATCGGCCGCTCGCTGCGCGCCGTCACCGACCACCGCGCCCTCGCCGAGAACACCATCGTCCTCGACTGCGACGTCCTCCAGGCCGACGGCGGCACCCGCACCGCCGCCATCACCGGCGCCTACGTCGCCCTGGTCGACGCCATCTCCTGGGCCCGCGACAAGAAGCTCCTGCGCGCCAAGGGCCAGCCCGTCACCGGCGGCGTCAGCGCCGTCAGCGTCGGCATCATCGACGGCGTCCCGATGCTCGACCTCCAGTACGAGGAGGACGTGCGCGCCGGAACCGACATGAACATCGTCTGCACCTCCGACGGCCGCTTCGTCGAGGTCCAGGGCACCGCCGAAGGCGCCCCCTTCGACCGCGACCTCCTCAACCAGCTCCTCGACCTCGGCACCCTCGGCTGCGCCGAACTCGACGAGATCCAGCGCAAGGCCCTCGAAGGCTGAACCCGCGCCGGCCCGACGCGTAGCGAGGACGGACGCATGCCGCCCGCCCTGCTGTACAGGCCAGGCCCGGAGACCGTACGGTTCCCGCAGCACCCCCGCTGCGGGAACCGCGCACCCCCCGGCGCGCGTCCCCACCACGGAACCCGCGCCCCCCAGGAGGACCGGATGCCGTCCAGCATCGCCCGCCCCACCGCCCTCGCCGTGGCCGGACTGATCGCGATCCTCCCACTCAGCATGGTGAGCTGCTCCGCGGCGCAGAAGGCGATCGACTGCGGCAACACCGCCGTGAGGATCACCGGCGACATCGCCGACGTCACCACCGCCTACGACAACGCCAGCAACGACTCCGCAGCCGCCGGGAAGGCCCTGCAGAAACTCAAGAACGACCTCGACCAGGTCGGGAAGAACTCCAAGAACACCGATGTCGCCAAGGCCGTGACGGACCTGCAGAAGCAGGTCGAGAACGTGCAGCGGGCCGCCGACCGGAACGAGGTCCCGGACCTCAAGCCGCTCGGCGACGCCGCCGGCAACCTCACCACGGTGTGCACCGGCTGACGACCGGGCAGCGCTCGGTAGGGTGGGCGATATGTCCACCCGCCTGATCCTCGCCACCCGCAACCAGCACAAGGTCGCCGAACTGCGCGCCATCCTCGCCGACGCCGACCTCGACGTCGAACTCGTCGGCGCGGACGCCTACCCGCAGATCCCCGACGTCCCCGAGACCGGCGTCACCTTCGCCGAGAACGCCCTGCTCAAGGCCCACGCCCTGGCACGCGCCACCGGCCTGCCCGCCGTCGCCGACGACTCCGGCCTCTGCGTCGACGTGCTCAACGGCGCACCCGGCATCTTCTCCGCCCGCTGGTCCGGCAAGCACGGCGACGACCGCGCCAACCTCGACCTGCTGCTCGCCCAGCTCTCCGACATCGCCGAGCCGCACCGCGGCGCCCACTTCTTCTGCGCCGCCGCCCTCGCCCTGCCCGACGGCACCGAACGCGTCGTCGAGGGCCGCCTCCTCGGCACCCTGCGCACCACCCCGGCCGGCACCAACGGCTTCGGCTACGACCCGATCCTCCAGCCCCTCGGCGAGACGCGCACCTGCGCCGAGCTGACGGCCGAGGAGAAGAACGCCATCAGCCATCGCGGCCAGGCCTTCCGCGCCCTCGCGCCGGTGGTGAAGGACCTGCTGGGCTGACGCGCCGTCTGCTGAACGTCGAAGGCCCACCCCGGGATCACCCGGGGTGGGCCTTCGATTCTTAGGTGTAAGGCTGGTGCGGCCTGAGGGATTCGAACCCTCACGGGGTTTCCCCCACCGGAACCTAAATCCGGCGCGTCTGCCAGCTCCGCCAAGGCCGCGTGGCCCCTAGTCTAGGGCCTCGCCTCCGGTGGGAACACCGCGATTCCGTGCGGCGCCGGGCGCTTGTTCTTGTTCCGTCCGCAGTAGGTGTCGGTGACGGAGTGGCAGTTCGGGCACAGCAGCCTGAGGTTGTCGGGCCGGTTGTCGGACCAGTCGCCGTTGACGTGGTCGACCTCCAGGGTCATCGGCCGTCCGCGCCACTCGGGGCCGGTGCCGCAGCCCTCGCACAGCTCGGGTCGGCCGAGCTCGGCAAGCGCGCTACGGATCCGCGCCCCCGGGATCCGCTTGGCTCCCGCCGGCCGCTGGACCAGGAGTCGCTCGGCCGGAATCCTGGTGGGGAACCGCCTGCCGCGGGCGTGGGCCTGCCCGGTGAAGTGCGAGGTGTCGATCGCGAGTTCCTTGATCCGCCGTCCGATGTGGGCCTCGGTGCCCCCGGCCTGGCGCCGGCGAAGGTGCCGCACCACGCCGGCCACGCTGTGCGACACCGCGACGGCCTCCTGAAGGAGTTCCCGGGTGTAGACGGTCCCGGCCGAGCGGAAGTGCGAAGTGTCGATCCCGTACTCGGTGAGCTTGCGGCGCAGGTACTTGCGCCGGTCGCGGTTCGGCAGGCGGCCGAGTGCGATCAGCACCTCGTCGAGCGTGGTCGCTGTGGCGGCAGCCTCGGCGAGCACCTCAGGCGAGTACTGACGTCGGCCGTCCGGGCAGCCCCGGCCGAAGTGCGAGGTGTTGATCCCGTAGTGCCGGAGCCGCTTGCTCAGGTAGCCGTGCGCGCCGCGTGTCATCGGCGCGCCGAGCTTGCGCATCATCTCGTTGACGCTGCTGGACTCGGCCGCGAGGGCGGCGAGCAGTTCGCGGGTGTACTTGACCGCCATGGTCGGTCCCCCTGTGGGCTCGTGACAGCCCCTTCCCCGTAGGAGGAAACGAGTGGCGGGTGGATCGGTCACCGCCGGAGCGGCTCCGGGGCGTGCCGGCCGGTCGGCACGGCGGTCGGGAACGGCGGTGGCGGCGCACCCGGTCGGGGTGTGCCGCCACCGCTGCTCCGCCCGCGGGTGTCGGTACGGGCTCAGGCCTCGACCTTGAGGTCGCGCAGCAGCTTGGCGACGTGTCCGGTGGCCTTGACGTTGTACAGCGCGCGCTCGACCTTGCCCTGTTCGTCGACGATCACGGTGGAGCGGATCACGCCCTGGTAGGTGCGGCCGTAGTTCTGCTTCTCGCCGTAGGCGCCGTAGGCCTTGAGGACGGCGTGGTCAGGGTCGGACAGCAGGGTGACCTTGAGGTTCTCGGCCTCGCGGAACTTGCCGAGCTTCTCCGGCTGGTCCGGCGAGACGCCGATGACGTCGTAGCCGGCGCCCGCCAGGAGCTCCAGGTTGTCGGTGAAGTCGCAGGCCTGCTTGGTGCACCCCGGGGTGAGGGCCTTGGGGTAGAAGTAGACGATGACCTTGCGGCCCAGGTGGTCGGCGAGCGAGACCTGGTTGCCGTCGGCGTCGGACAGGCTGAAGGCGGGCGCGGTGTCGCCGGGCTGGAGACGCTCAGTCATGGGGTGGACTCTCCTGGTGCGTGCGGCTGGGACGGGCGGTCGTGCCACGGCAAACTTACCTCCGTTGGTGGGTGGGGCCGCGCGGTCGTGCCTGCCAGCTGACAAACTGGGGCAGTCGCACAGGACGACCAGGACTACATCGGCAAGTGAATGGGGTGGCCCGAGTGGGCGAGGCGAGCACGAAGGACAAGCCGGGGCGGACGACCGCCCAGATCGAGGCGGACATCGAGCGCACCCGCGACCGGCTGGCGGGGACCCTGGACGAGCTGGCCGTGCGCATCCACCCGAGCACCGTCTCCGCCCAGGTCAAGGCCAGGGCGCGGGCCACCGTCGAGGAGAGGGCGGCCCGGGCGTACGTGGCCGCAAACGGTCTGGTGGAGAAGGTCCGGGCGCAGTTCGTGGACGAGAAGGGGCAGCCGCGCAAGGAGCGGGTCGTCCCGGCCGCGCTGGTCGGTGTAGGCGTGGTGCTGCTGGTCGCCTCCGCGCGCAAGCGCCGCAAGGACTGAGCTGTGGTGGTGGAGGGGCCGGGCGCGCGAGGCGGCCCGGCCTTCCGCATGCCGGGCTGGCGTCACGCTCCGCGCGCGGGGGCGGTACCTTCGGGATCGTGAGTACGAACGACGAACCGACCCGCTCCGACCACGACACCGAGGCCGCGCGCCACGACCGGCTGGGTGAGAAGCTGCCGATCCGGATGCTGCACGACCGGGTGCTGGTGCGCACCGAGGGCAGTGAGGGCGAGCGCCGCTCGACCGGCGGCATCCTGATCCCGGCGACGGCGGAGCTGTCCAAGCGCTGCACCTGGGCGGAGGCCGTCGCGGTGGGCCAGAGCGTGCGCTCGGTGGAGCCGGGTGACCGGGTGCTGTACGACCCGGAGGACAAGCTGGAGGTCGAGGTGCGGGGCGCGACGTACGTGCTGCTGCGCGAGCGCGACCTGCACGCGGTGGCCGCGGCGCGCTTCGGCGACACGGAGGGCTCGACCGGGCTGTACCTCTGAGGTCGGCTGTAGCTCTGAGGTCGGCTGCACTTCCGAGGTCGGCTGCACGTCCGAGGTCGTCCGGGCCCGTCGGCCGGCAGGCCCGCTGCCCGGCCCGCTGCCGCCGCCGGCCGGGCCGGTTCCGTGGTTGAGCCGGTTCGTCGGTGCCGGGCGTTAGGGTCCGGGCATGACCAAGGCGGTGCCGGTGATCGGTGATGCGGAGCGGCGGGCCCGGCTGGGGTGGCGGCAGTTGTTGGTGCCGTCGGTCCGGGCGGCGCGGGTGGAGGACGTGGCCGACGCGGTGGTCGGGCTGCACGCGACGGACGCGGCCACGGTGTACCTGTCGGCGTGCGCGCGGCTGGCCGAGCCCTCGGTGGCGGAGGTGGACCGGGCGCTGTACGAGGACGTCACGCTGGTGAAGCTGCTGTCGATGCGGCGGACGATCTTCGCGGTGACGGAGGGCTTCGCCCCGTACGTGAGCTCGGGGGCGGCCCGGGCGATCGCGCTGAAGGAGCGGTCGACGCTGCTCAAGCACCTGCGGGAGCACGCCGAGGGCTGGGACGAGGCGCGGCTGGCGGCCACGGAGCGCGAGGTGCTGGCCGCGCTGGCCCGGCGCGGTGAGGCGACGACCGGCGAACTGGCGGAGGACGTCCCGCAGTTGCGCGAGAGCATGGTGATGGCGGCGGGCAAGCCGTACGAGGCCCGGCAGAGCGTGGGCAGTCGGCTGCTGCGGCTGCTGGCCTCGGACGGGCACGTCCGCCGCTGTCGTCCGCGCGGTTCCTGGCTGAGCAGCAGCTATCCGTGGGCGCTGGTGCCGCAGTGGCCGGACGTGCCGGTGCGGGAGGCGAAGGCCGAGGTGGTGCGGCGCTGGCTGGCGGCGTACGGGCCGGGGACGGTCGAGGACGTGAAGTGGTGGACGGGCTGGACGCTGGGGGACGTCCGGCGGGCGCTGGCGGACGTCGGGGCGCTGGAGGTGGCGCTGGCGGACGGGTCGGCGGGGCTGGTGCTGCCGGGGGACGCCGGGCCGGTGGCGGCGCCCGAGCCCTGGGCGGCGCTGCTGCCGGCGCTGGATCCTGCGGTGATGGGCTGGCGCGGGCGGGACTGGTACCTGCGGCCGGGGGACGTGCCGGCGCTGTTCGACCGGGCGGGCAATGCCGGGCCGACGGTGTGGTGGTGCGGCGAGGTGGTGGGCGGCTGGGCGCAGCGCGCGGACGGTGAGCTGGTGTGGCGGCTGTTCCGGGACGTGGGGGTGGAGGCCGAGCGGGCCGTCGCGGTGGCGGCGGAGCGGCTGGCGGCGTGGTTGGGGCCGGTGCGGGTGACGCCGCGGTTCCGGACGCCGTTAGAGCGGGAGCTGGTGGCGGGGGTGTAGCTCATCCGGCCGGTGGTGTGGCGGGGTCGGTGGGGCCGGCGGTGGTGGGCTGGGCGGTGGGTCGGGGCGGCCGGGTCTGGGTGGGCCGGGCGGTGGGGGCGGGCTGTTCCTGGCTGGCGGTGGGTTGGGGGTTCTGCGGGCTGGGGGCGGTCGGGCGGGGTGCGGGGGCGTCGGTGGTGGCGGGTGTGCCGGTGGCCTGGGCGGGGGCGCTGGGTGTGGGGGCGGCGGCGCTGCTGGGGGTGTCGCCGTTGGTGGGGGTGGTGCCGGGGCTGGGGGTGGTGCTGCTGGGGGCGGCGGTGGCGGTCCAGGTGCCGGTGTTGGGGGTGCCGTGGCCGGTTTGCAGGTCGAACTGCCGGGTGGGGGTGCCGTTCAGGGCGGCGGTCATGTAGGCGGTCCAGATCCTGGTGGGGAAGGTGCCGCCGTTGATCCGGGCGAGGCCGGCGGTGCCGGACAGCGGCTCCTTGGCGTGGTTCTTCGGGTTCTCGCGGAACAGGCCGATGGTGGTGGTGAGTTCGGGGGTGAAGCCGGCGAACCAGGCGGAGAGGTTGGAGTCGGTGGTGCCGGTCTTGCCGGCGGCGGGGCGGCCGAGGTCGAGGGCTGCGGCGCCGGTGCCGCGGGGGCTGACGACGTCGCGGAGCACGTCGGTGACGGTGTCGGCGATGCTGCGGTCCATGGCGGTGGTGGCCTTGTGTTCGGGCATCTTGGGGACGTCGACGGCGCCGCCGGGGTTGACGCGTTCGAGTTTGGAGACGGACCACGGGGTGTGGGCTTCGCCGTGGTTGGCGAAGGTGGCGTAGGCGCCGGCCAGGTCGAGGGCGCTGGGGGTGGCGGTGCCGAGGGTCATGGAGGTGTTGGCGGGGTCCATGCCGCGGACGCTGTCGGGGATGCCGAGTTTGACGGCGGTCTCGCGGACGCGGGCGAGTCCGGCGTCGACGCCTTCCTGGGCGTACACGGAGTTGACGGACTTGACCATGGCGTAGCGGAGGGTGATGTTGCCGTAGTTGACGTCGTCCTCGTTGGGTGGCGCGTAGGGGGTGGGGCCGCCGGTGACGGGGCGTTCGCTGGTGCCGTCGTAGCGGGTTTCGGTGGTGATGGGGCGTCCGTCGACGGTGTGTTGGGCGATCAGGCCGGCGGCGAGGTCGATCGGTTTGAAGGTGGAGCCGATCTGGTTGTCCTGGCGGAGGGCGTCGTTGTAGGGCTGTTTGGCGTAGTCGGGGCCGCCGTAGACGGCGAGGACGCGGCCGGTGGCGGGGTCGACGGAGGCGCCGGCGACGCGGACGTCGGTGTCGGTGGTGGGGCGGGCCTTGGGGTCGAGCTCGTCGGTGAGTTCGTTCTGGACGGCTTGGACGAGGGCGTCCTGCTTGGGCTTCTCGAAGGTGGTGGTGATCCGCCAGCCGCCGGCTTTGAGGGTGGGGGCGTCGATGGTGCCGGAGGAGATGAGGTAGTCGTCGGCGACGCCGACGAGGTAGCCGGCCTGGCCGGCGAGGCCGGTGGCGGGTTGGGGGTCGGTCGGTTCGGGGAAGGTGGTGGCGGCGCGGTCGGCGGCGCTGAGGAAGCCGAGTTGGACCATGCCGTCGAGGGCGTAGTTCCAGCGGGCGAGGGCCTTCTCGCGGTTGGCGGGGGTGGCGGTCTTGACGTCGTAGAGGCTGGGGGCCTGGAGCAGGGAGGCGAGGTAGGCGCCCTGGCCGAGGGTGAGTCGGGAGACGTCCTCGCCGTAGTAGGCGTGGGCGGCGCTCTGGATGCCGTAGGCGCCGCGGCCGAAGTAGCTGCTGTTGAGGTAGCCGGCGAGGATGTCCTTCTTGTCGCGCTGCTGGTCGACCTTGAGGGCGATGAAGAGTTCGCGGCCCTTGCGCTCGATGGTCCGGTCCTGTGTGAGGTAGTAGTTCTTGACGTACTGCTGGGTGATGGTGGAGCCGCCCTGCATGCCCTTGCCGAGCAGGGTGTTCCAGCCGGCCCTGAGCATGCCCTTCAGGTCGATGCCGCGGTTCTGGTAGAAGGTGCGGTCCTCGGCGGAGACGACGGCCTGCTGGGTCTGGAGCGGGATCTGGTCGATGGTGACGTCGGTGCGGTTGACGGCGCCGGTGCGGGCGATCTCGGTGGTGCCGTCGGAGTAGAGGTAGATGTTGTTCTGGGCGACGGCGTGGGCGTTGGGATCGGGCACCGGGACGATGACGTAGAGCACGGCGAAGGCGCCCACGGCGAGCAGGAGCAGCGCGGTGAGGGTGCCGAGGGTGATCCGCCAGGTGGGCAGGAGCCGGCGCCAGAGGGGGAGGGCGCGGCGGGCCTCGCGGCGGGCGGCCCGTTTGGCCTGGCGTCGGGTGCTCAAGGTCATGCCCGAGATTATCTGCTATTTGACGTCCGTTCAGCGGTGGCCGGCTGCTTGAGCTGCGGGGTTGCGCGGGTCGGGTCGTGCGCCCCGGGGTGCGTCGGAAATCCGGGTGCGGGCGGGGGTGGGCGTCGGTACGGTGAAAGGTGCGAACCGCATAGCGCGCTCACGTCGGCAGCTCCGCCCGTCTGCCCGGGACCCCCGGGTGTGGCCGGTCGGAGCCGCTGGGTCGTGCGCTGGCGCGGATGCGGACAGCCGTCTGCCCGTATTTGTCGACAAGGAGACAATATGCAGAATGTGGCCGCCGTGGCGGCGAAGCCCCCCGATACCGCCGCCGGCTCCACCGTCGGGCTCTACGCCGCCGTAGCCCGCGGTGCCTTCCGCCGCTACTCCACCTACCGGGCCGCCACCCTGGCCGGCACCTTCACCAACACCGTCTTCGGCATCATCCTCGCCTCCTCCTTCCTCGCCCTCTGGCAGGCCCGCCCCGGACTCGGCGGCTACGACCAGGGCCAGGCCGTCACCTACATCTGGGTCAGCCAGGGCCTGCTGGTCACCCTCGCGGTGTGGGGCGGCGGCTTCCAGGACGACGTCCAGGACCGCTTCCGCTCCGGGGACATCGCCGTCGACCTCTACCGCCCGGTCGACTTCCAGGGCTGGTGGCTGGCCACCGACCTCGGCCGGGCCGGCTTCCAGGCGCTGATCCGCGGCACCGTGCCGATGCTGGTCGGCGCCCTGGTCTTCCGCACCCGGATGCCCGAGCAGCCGCTGACCTGGGCGTTCTTCCTGCTCTCCGCGCTGCTCGCACTGCTGGTCAGCTTCGGACTGCGGTTCCTGGTCTCGATCACCGGCTTCTGGCTGCACGACTCCGAGGGTGTGCGCGCGGTGATGCTGGTGGTCTCGATGTTCTTCTCCGGGATGCTGCTGCCGCTCGCGCTCTTCCCCGGCTGGCTCGGCGACCTCGGCCGGGTGCTGCCCTGGGCGGCACTCATCAAGGTGCCGACCGACGTCTTCCTGGAGCGCGCGAGCGGCACCGGGCTGCTCCCGGAACTCGGCTTCCAGCTCGGCTGGGCGGCCGCACTGCTCGCCGCCGGGCGGGGCGCCCAGTGGCTGGCGACCCGCAGGGTGGTGGTGCAGGGTGGCTGAGCCGCTCGCCGCGCGCACCTCCTGGGCGCTGCGCTCCTGGTGGATCTGCGCCCGGATGTGGATGCGCTCGATGATGGCCTACCGGGCCTCCTTCGCACTGAACCTCGTGGCCAGCCTGGTGACCCACTCCCTCGACTTCGCGGTGCTGGTGATCATGTTCCAGCACACCGACGAACTCGGCGGCTGGCACCTCCCGGAGATCGCCTTCCTCTATGCCACCGCGACCTTCGCCCTCGGCACCGCCAACCTGCTGGTCGGCTCGGCCGACGGCCTCGGCGTGCGGATCACGAGCGGCACGCTGGACACCATGCTGATCCGGCCGGCGCCCGCGCTCTCCCAGCTGTGCGCCGAACGCTTCACGCTGCGCCGGCTCGGGCGCCCGCTCCAGGCCACGGCGGTGCTCGTCTGGTCGCTCACCGCGCTGGACGTGCACTGGACCTGGGACCGCGTGCTGCTGGTGCCCGTCCTGCTGGTGTGCGGCAGCGTCATCTTCGGCGCGATCTACGTCGGCGGCGCCACCGTGCAGTTCTGGTGGGGCGAGTCCAAGGAGATCCAGAACTCCTTCACCTACGGCGGCGCGACCCTGCTGCACTACCCGCCGACCGTGTTCGCCAAGGAACTGGTCGCCGGGGTGGTCTTCGGCGTCCCGCTGGCCTTCGTCAACTGGCTGCCCGCCCTGCACGTCCTCGGCCGCCCCGACCCGCTCGGCCTGCCCACCGCCTTCCAGTACGCCTCCCCGATCGCCGCCGCGCTCTGCGTCGCCGCCGCCGGACTCGCCTGGCGGGCCGGACTGCGGGCCTACCGCGGCACCGGCAGCTAAGGAACCACCATGGCACTGATCGAACTGCAGGACGTCCACCGCACGTTCACCGTCCGGGCCCGCACCGGCCGGTTCAGCCGGACCAAGCGCGAGGTGCGCGCGGTGGACGGGTTGAGCTTCACCGTCGAGGCCGGCGAGTGCGTCGGCTACATCGGCCCCAACGGCGCAGGGAAGTCGACCACCATCAAGATGCTCACCGGCATCCTCGTCCCCAGCGCCGGGCGGCTGCGCGTCGCCGGGGTCGACCCGGCCCGCGAACGCGTCGCGCTGGCCCGCCGGATCGGCGTCGTCTTCGGCCAGCGCACCACCCTGTGGTGGGACCTCCCGCTGCGCGACTCCTTCGAACTCGCCCGCCGGATCTACCGCATTCCCGACCAGCGGTACCGCGAGAACCTCGGCCGCTGCGTCGAACTGCTCGACCTGGCGGGCCTGCTGGACACCCCCGTACGGCAGCTCTCGCTCGGCCAGCGGATGCGCGGCGACCTCGCGGCGGCGTTGCTGCACGACCCGCAGGTGCTCTACCTGGACGAACCGACCATCGGCCTGGACGTGGTCAGCAAGGGCAAGGTGCGCGAGTTCCTGCGCGAGGTCAACCGCGACCGGGGCACCACGGTGCTGCTCACCACCCACGACCTGACCGACATCGAGCAGCTCTGCGGCCGGGTCATGGTGATCGACCACGGCCGGGTCGTCCACGACGGCGGGCTGGACGGGCTGCACACCACCGGGGGCAGCGAACGCACCCTGGTGGTCGACCTCGCCGAGGCCCGGCCGCCGATCGAGGTGGCCGGGGCGCGGGTGGTGAAGGTCGACGGGCCGCGGCAGTGGCTCGCCTTCCCGGCGCGGGAGAGCGCGGCACCGATCGTGGCGGCGGTCGCGGCGCGGTACCCGCTGGTCGACCTCTCGGTGCGCGAACCGGCCATCGAGGACGTGATCGCGCGGATGTACGCCAGGGTGCCGATCGGCTAGGGCCCGTCTTCAAACCCCCGTCGTCCGCCCGAAGGGCGGGCGGGGCGGCGTTGGGGGGCGTGCATCGCAAGGCGGAGGGTGGGGGCACCTCCTGGCCGGAGGCTGGGGTGCGGGCACCTCCCGGCCGGAGGCTGGGGTGGGGGTACCTCCCGGCCGAAGGCCGGGGGAGCGTCGGCCCGCAGGCGGGGGTTTGAAGACGGGCCCTATAGCGGCCGCCCGGCTCGGGATCAGGCCCCGGGGCCGCACCGGCTCCGGCCCCCGGTGCCGGTCCCGGGTGCCCGCGCCGGTCCCCAGGTGCCCGCGCCGGTTCCGTGGCTGTGCCGGTTCCAGGGCTGTGCCGGCGGGCGCCCGGTCGGCGCGGCCCCGGGGCGCGTCACCCGTCCGGGGAGGGCAACGGGCAGACTGGCGGGGTGAGTGACGAAGCCTTCAGCGGGACCGGCCCCGGGGTCCGGTTCACCGCGGCCGACGAGCAGAAGAGACGCGGCGTCCGCCGGATGAAGACCATCGCGACCGGCCTGCTGGCCTTCGCGACGCTGGTCTTCGCCCTCTCCACCTGGGCCAGGGCAGCGGGCGCCGGTGCCTGGGCCGGGTACGTGGCGGCCGCCGCGGAGGCGGGCATGGTCGGCGCGCTGGCCGACTGGTTCGCGGTGACGGCGCTGTTCCGCCGCCCGTTCGGCCTGCCGATCCCGCACACCGCCATCATCCCGACGAAGAAGGACGCCTTCGGACGCTCGCTCGGCGACTTCGTCGGCGAGAACTTCCTCTCCGCCCACGTGGTGCGCGGCCGGCTCGCGGCCCTCGGCATCGGCCGCCGGCTGGGGGAGTGGCTGGCCGCGCCGGGCAGCGCCGAACGCGTCACCAAGGAGGCGTCGGCGGCGCTGCGCGGGCTGCTCGCGGTGCTGCACGACGACGACGTGCGGGCGGTGGTCGCCGAGGCGGTCACCCGGCGGGCCGCCGCCACCTCGGTGGCCGAGCCGATGGGCCGGATGCTGGGCAAGGTCGTCGCGGACGGCGGGCACCACGGCGTGGTGGACCTGGTGGCCGTGCGGGCGCACGGATGGCTGACCGCCAACCACGAGGACGTGGTCCGCAAGGTCACCCAGAAGACCCCGGGCTGGACGCCGAAGTTCATCGACCACCAGGTCGGCGAGCGGGTCTACCGGGAACTGCTGCGCTTCGTCACCGACATCCGGGACGACCCGAACCACCCGGCCCGCGGAGCCGTCGACAACTTCCTCGCCGACTTCGCCACCGAACTGCAGACGGATCCGGAGACCATCGCCCGGGTCGAGCGGGCCAAGGGCGAACTGCTGAGCCGACCCGAGGTGCAGGACCTGATCAACTCCACCTGGGGGGCCGTGCGCGCCCTGGTGACGGACGCGGCCGAGGACGAGGACAGCGAACTCCGCCGGCGCATCCGCGACGGCGTGCGCGACTTCGGCGAGCGCCTGGCCACCGACGCCAAGCTGCAGGCCAAGGTGGACGGCTGGCTCCAGGACGCGGCCCAGTACCTGGTGGAGACCTACCGGACGGAGATCACCTCGCTGATCTCCGACACGGTGGCCGGTTGGGACGCCGACGACGCCTCGCGCAAGATCGAGGCCAACGTCGGGCGCGACCTGCAGTTCATCCGGATCAACGGCACGGTGGTCGGGGCCCTCGCCGGGCTGCTGATCCACACGGTGGCGGTCGCGCTCGGGGGGTGAGCCCCGACCGCCGCTGCGGCTTCGGCCTATCCTGGGCCCCAGCTTCGCGATACGCGCGTAGAAGGAGAAGGGAACCACCGTGGTCCAGCCGGACGGAAGTCGGATCGGAAACCCCACTGGTGCCACCGCCGACCGGAGCATCGAGGCGTTCATCGCCGGGATGCCCAAGGCGGAACTGCACGTCCACCACGTCGGCTCCGCCTCGCCGCGCGTCGTCGCCGAGCTGGCCGCCCGCCACCGCGGCCGGTCCAAGGTGCCGGCCGACCCGGCCGCGCTCGCCGAGTACTTCACCTTCACCGACTTCGCGCACTTCATCGAGGTGTACCTGAGCGTCGTGGACCTCATCCGCGACGCCGAGGACGTCCGCGCGCTCACCTACGGCGTCGCCGAGGACATGGCCCGCCAGAACATCCGGTACGCCGAGCTGACCATCACCCCGTACTCCTCGGTCGCGCGCGGGATCCCCGAGGTCGCCTTCATGGAGGCCATCGAGGACGCCCGGCTGCGCGCCGAGAAGGAACTCGGCGTGGTGCTGCGCTGGTGCTTCGACATCCCCGGTGAGGCCGGGCTGGAGTCGGCGGAGGTGACCGCCCGCCTGGCCACCGAACTGGCCCCCGAGGGACTGGTCAGCTTCGGCCTGGGCGGCCCGGAGATCGGCGTGCCGCGGCCGCAGTTCAAGCCGTACTTCGACCGGGCGCGCGCGGCCGGCCTGCGCTCCGTCCCGCATGCCGGTGAGACCACCGGGCCGCAGACGGTCTGGGACGCGATCCGCGAGCTGGGCGCCGAGCGGATCGGGCACGGCACCCAGGCCGTGCACGACCCGGCGCTGCTGGACTACCTGGGCGAGCACCGCATCGCGCTCGAGGTCTGCCCGACCTCCAACATCGCCACCCGCGCCGTCGAGCGGATCGAGGAGCACCCGATCAAGCGGATGGTGGACTCCGGGCTGCTGGTGACGGTCAACAGCGACGACCCGCCGATGTTCGGCACCGACCTCAACACCGAGTACGCGGTGGCGGCGCGGCTGCTGGGCCTGGACGAGGCCGGGGTCGCGGCGCTGGCTCGCAACGCGGTCGAGGCATCCTTCCTGGAGCAGCCCGGCAAGGCGCGGCTGACCGGCGAGATCGATGCCTACCTGGCCGCCTGGCAGCGCTGACGCCCTTCCGGTGAACCGCCCCGTCGACCCCCGGTCGGCGGGGCGGCGGCGTTCCGGGAGACGTCCCTCCGCGCGGTGCGGGGCCCCTTCTCGCCGATGGTGCCAAAGTGGTGCCACAAATGGCTCGACATGGCACCGTGCCCGTGCCATGCTTGAGCCATGGACCTCACGCCGTACGTCGAAAACCTCCGGAACGAGCTCGCGGTCGCCGCGGCCACCGGCGGGGAGGAAGCCCGCGCGCTGGCCGACCGGCTGACTCTTCCGTTGGAGTCGGCCGTGCGGCTCACCCTGCTCAACGCCCTCTCGGCCGCCATGGGCGAGGTCACCCGCGACCTCGCCCCGGGCTCGGTGGACGTCCGGCTGCGCGGCCTCGACCCCGAGTTCGTGGTGACCGCACCGCCCGGGTCCGAGGCCTTCCACGGTGATGTGCCCCCCGCCGGGCCGGTGGGGCCGCCGGTGGCTCCGATGGCGCCAGCGGTGGTGTCATCCGTGGCGCCGTCCGTGGTGCCGTCCGCGTCGTCGACGGCCTCGGAGCCGGACGAGACGGGCACCGCCCGGATCAACCTGCGCCTGCCCGCGAACCTCAAGGCCCGGGCGGAGGAGGCCGCCGGGCAGGAGGGCCTGTCCCTCAACGCCTGGCTGGTCCGGGCCGTCGCCGGCGCCCTGGAGGGCGGTCGGCCCGCCGTCCGCCCGGCGGCGGAGCTCGGCACCCGCCCCCCGCGCAGCGTCGGCGGTCAGAGCTTCACCGGCTGGGTCCACTGACGCCTCCGCACCACCCGAGTTCCGCAGCACCCGAGTTTTCGAACCTTCACCGTCACCCCCGCTCCGACCAGCGGGAACACCTCCACGAGTCAAGAGGACGGGACAACCATGCCTTCG
This sequence comes from Kitasatospora sp. NPDC048194, assembly GCF_043202455.1. Classification (NCBI taxonomy): domain Bacteria; kingdom Bacillati; phylum Actinomycetota; class Actinomycetes; order Kitasatosporales; family Streptomycetaceae; genus Kitasatospora; species Kitasatospora sp. NPDC048194. The sequence continues at coordinate 55,438 of NZ_JBIDAK010000015.1, read as the reverse complement.
TACGAGACGGACGGACCGATCTCCGCCGCCCTTGAGTTCGAGATCGGCTCGGTGTGGATCCGCGCGAGCAAGCGCACCGACGCCGTGGTCGAAGTCCGGCCGGCCAACGCGGACAGGGACGCGGACGTCAAGGCCGCGGAGCTGACCCAGGTGGACTTCTCCGGCGGTCGGCTCACCCTCAAGGGCCCCAAGCAGCGCACCGTGTTCTCCAGCAAGAAGGGCTCGATCGACGTCCTGGTCGAGCTGCCGGCCGGCTCCGAGGTCCACGCCGACTCCCCGATGGCGGACTTCGTCACCGAGGGCCCGCTCGGCGCGTGCCGGCTGAAGACCTCCCTGGGCCGGATCCAGGTCGACCGGGCCGACAGCGTGCGGCTCAAGACCGACATGGGGGACGTCCGGGTCGGCACCGTCACCGGGGACGCCGAGGTCACCGGCGGCGGCCGGATCGAGGTCGCCTCCGTGGGCGGCGCACTGACCGTCAAGAACAGCAACGGCGACACCGAGATCGACGAGGTGCACGGCGCGCTCAACGCCAACGCCTCCAACGGCAGGATCCACATCGGCCTCGCCGAGGCGGACGTGGACGCCAGGACGGCGAACGGCCACATCCGGCTCGGCCGGGTGGTCCGGGGCAGGGTCAGCCTGCAGTCCGCCGTCGGGGACGTGGAGGTCGGCATCGCCGAGGGCACGGCGGCCTGGCTCGACGTGCACAGCAAGTTCGGTGCCGTCCGCAACGCCCTCGGCACGGCGCAGGGCCCGGGCGACGCCCGGGAGACCGTCGAGGTCCGCGCCCAGACCCAGGTCGGCAGCATCACCGTCCGGAGGGCCTGATGGCGGCGATCTCCGCAGTGGGGCTGACCAAGTCCTACGGGGACAAGGCGGTGCTCAGGGGCATCGACCTGTCCATCCCGGCCGGCAGCGTCTTCGCGCTGCTCGGGCCGAACGGCGCCGGCAAGACCACCGCGGTGCAGATCCTCTCCACCCTGATCCCGGCCGACGCCGGCTCGGTCCGGGTGGCCGGCCACGACCTGGTCCGGCAGGCCGACGCGGTTCGCAAGGCGATCGGGGTGACCGGCCAGTTCTCGGCGGTCGACCACCTCCTCACCGCCGAGGAGAACCTCATGCTGATGGCGGACCTCAACCACCTCCGCCGTCGGGAGGGGCGGAGGCGGGCCGAGGACCTGCTGAGCCGCTTCGAACTCACCGAGGCCGCGCGCAAGCCCGTGGCCACCTTCTCCGGCGGCATGCGGCGCAAGCTCGACCTGGCGATGACACTGGTCGGCGAGCCCGAGGTGATCTTCCTGGACGAGCCGACCACCGGGCTCGACCCGCGCAGCAGGCGCACCATGTGGGAGATCATCCAGCGGCTGGTCGCCGAGCGCGGGGTGACGATCTTCCTCACCACCCAGTACCTGGAGGAAGCCGACCAACTCGCCGACCGGATAGCCGTCCTGGACGGCGGCCGGATCGTCGCCGAGGGCACGGCCGAAGAACTGAAGCGCATCGTCCCCGGCGGGCGGATCCGGCTCCGGTTCGCCGACGCCGCCCGACTCGCCGGCGCCGCAGCACTGTTCGACTACGCCACGGCCGACGCCGAGACCCTGGTGCTGGACATCCCGGGCGACAACTCCGTCCTCACGGTACGGGCCGTGCTGGACGCGCTCGACAACGCGTCCCTCCAGGCGGAGTCGCTGGTCGTGGAGACGGCGGACCTGGACGACGTGTTCCTCACACTGACCGGGGAGGGAGCGCGATGAGCGCGACGACCCATGTGGTCAGCGACTCGCTGACCATGCTGCGGCGCAACCTCAAGCGGGCGCAGCGGTATCCGGCGATGACCTTCTCGGTCGTGGTGATGCCGGTGATGATGCTGCTGCTCTTCAACTACGCCTTCGGGGGCGCGCTCGGAGCGGGCATCGGTGGCGGCAGCTACATCGACTACGTGACGCCGGGCATCGTGCTGATGACGGCGACGGCGGGCTCGGTCGCCACGGCGGTGGGCGTGTGCGTCGACATGACGGAGGGGATCGTCAACCGGTTCCGGACGATGTCGATATCACGGTCGGCGTTCCTGGCCGGGCACGTCGTCGGGAGCGTCATCCAGACGGTGATCGCCCTGGTGCTGGTGATCGCCGCGGCCTTCGCGATGGGCTTCCGTTCGAGCGCCGGGCCGGTGGAGTGGCTCGCGGCCGCCGGGCTGCTGCTCTTCGTGACGCTGGCGCTGACGTGGCTGTCGGCGGGCATCGGACTGGTGTCGAAGACCCCGGAGAGCGCGAGCAACACGCCGCTGCCGCTGACTTTCCTGCCGTTCATCGGCAGTGCGATCGTCCCGCCCGACTCGATGCCCACGGTGCTGCGCTGGTTCGCCGAGTACCAGCCCTTCACTCCCATCATCGAGACCCTGCGCGGTCTGCTGACCGGCACCGGGATCGGCACCAGCGCCTGGAGCGCCCTCGCCTGGTGCACCGGTCTCACGCTGGTCGGCTACCTCTGGTCGCGGAGGGTCTTCTACCGGCGGTGACGGGGGTACGGCCGGTAGCCCACCGGGCCCGGGCGGCGGGAGCAACCCGCCGCCCGGGCCGTCGTGGTGTCACCCGCGCGTCAGCGGCGGTCGATGCCCGTCGTCCTGGCCGCACGTGGTAGCGGCGTCCGGGTGCGGCGCCGGCGCCGGGAAATACCGGGAGCCCGGCACCCGACCTTGGCTAGTCTCGGCGCCATGACCTGGCTGCCTGCTGACTTCGTCCATCCCGTCCACGTTCCACTGCTCGACGCCGAGTACCACTTGAGGCCGATCAGGGAGACCGACACCGCCCTCGACTACCCGGCCGTGATGGGCTCGCGCGAGCGGCTGTGGAGCATCTACGGCCCGGCCTGGGGCTGGCCGCAGGAGACCATGACCTTCGAGGAGGACCGGATCGACCTGGCGCGGCACGAGCGGGAGATAGCCGCCCACCAGTCCTTCAACTACGTCCTGCTGGACCGCGCCGAGACGGCCGTCCTCGGCTGCGTCTACATCGATCCGCCGGAGCGGACCGGGGCCGACGGCGAGATCTCCTGGTGGGTGGTGGACGACCTGGTCGGCAGTGAGGTGGAGGAGGCACTCGACGCCCTGGTGCCGCAGTGGATCGCCACCGACTGGCCTTTCCGCACGCCGCGTTACCTGGGGCGCGACATCTCCTGGCAGGACTGGATGGCCCTGCCGGCGGCCTCAGCCCCGGCCGCCTGAGCCCGGTTGCCGAACCCCGGCCGGATTTCATTCGGCCGGGGACGTGGCAACGCGAAGGGGCCCGGCGCCCGTGAAGGCGCCGGACCCCGTCCGACAGTGGAGCGCCAGGCCCGGGTTGCACGGACTCTTCCTACTGAAAGTAGGACGTGCTCTGGTAGCACCGCTGACGCCTGACGAGGAATCATCTCCCTCGCGACGAGAAGAATATTAGCAGCTCAGCACCCCTGCGGCGAACCGGGGCGGTGGGCCGCCCGAAGTGCCGCGCTGCCGTCGGTGCTGCGCGGGGGAAGCGGTCGGGCCGGCCCCACCGGGCGGCCCCGAAATCGGTTGCCGGGGCGCCCGGACGCGGTGATCATCGTGCGATGGGAACCAGCATCAGACGGGTACGGACCGACGAGTGGGAGCGGGTCAAGGCGATCAGGTTGGACTCCCTCCGGGATCCGGTCGCCGGCATCGCCTTCCTGGACACGTACGAGAAGGCCGCCGCCAGGCCGGACGGGTTCTGGCAGGACCGCACCGAGGGCGCGGCCGAGAGCGACTCCGTGCGGCAGCTCGTCGCGGAGGCGGAGGACGGCCGCTGGCTCGGCAGCATCACCGTGCTGGTCGAGCGGCCGGGTGGGCAGGGGGCCGTCGGCGGCGACGTCATCGAGGTCCCGCAGACGCAGCTCGTGGCCTTCTACGTCCGCCCCGAGGCGCGCGGCACCGGCCTGGCCCACGAACTCGTCCGGGCCGCGCAGGAGTGGTCGTGGTCGCTCACCGAGCCCCGCGTCGAGCGGGTGCGGCTGTTCGTCCACGAGGACAACGCACGCGCCCGGGCGATGTACCTGCGCGCCGGTTTCGAGCCCTCGGGTGCGTCGGTGCCGGTGCCCGGCGACGAGACGCGCCGGGAGCTCGAACTGGCGGTCTCCCGCGGCTGACCGGCGTCCGGCGTCGTCCCGCGGAGCCCGTCGGGCTCGGGGGCCGACGCCGGGCGCGGACCCGGCCGAGCCGCTACCGGAAGTCCTCCGCGTGGTCCCGGGCCCACGAGCGGAAGCTGCGCGCCGGGCGGCCGAGCACCTCCCGGACGGTGTCCGTCACCCGCTCCGGCTCGCGGGTGAACGATTCCCAGGCCCGCAACCGGGCGTCCACGAACGCGGGGTTCCCCCAGGCCTCGGTGAGTTGCGCGCGGGCCGTCTCCGGTTCCAGTTCCTCCCAGCGCACTTCGGTGCCGGTCTCCTCGCCGATGATCCGCGCGAGGTCGGCCTGGGCGATCGACTCGGGGCCGGTGATCACGTACTTGGCGCCGTCGTGGCCCTTCTCGGTGAGCGCCGCGACGGCCACGTCCGCGATGTCCCGCTCGTGGATCAGCGAGCGGCGCGCCGCGCCGTACGGCCAGCGGACGACGCCCTGGCGCACCTGGTCGGCCCAGTGGAGCGTGTTGCCCGCGAAGTCGATGGCCCGGACGAAGGTCCAGCGCAGGCCGGACTTGCGGATCAGCCGCTCGACCTCCTGGTGGTGGACCACGGGCTGCTCGTCGTCCGCGAGATCGGCCACGTCCGTCGACAGGTAGACGACGTGCTCGGCGTGTTCCGCGATCAGCTCCACGACCCGCGGCTGCACGGGGATCGCGGGCCACATCAGGTAGACGCTCGCCACCCCGCCGCTCAGGGCGGCCACCAGGCTCTCCGGCGCGGCCAGGTCACCCCGTACCACCTCCACCCCCGGAGGCAGTGCCGCCGACGCGCCGTCCCGTACCAAGGCCCGTACCCCGCAACCGCGTTCGGCCAGCCCGGCCACCACGTGCCTGCCCACACTGCCGTTCGCGCCGATCACCAGAATCCTGTCCATGCCGGTCCGAACACCTGGCGGGGCCGCCCTATGCCCGGTGGCTGACGGCTGGTCACGTGCTCGACGGGCCCCTCCGCGTGACGGCCCGGCCGGGCCGGGGCGGTGGAGCCGGCCGCCCGATCCGGCCGCCCGATCCGGCCGCCCGATCCGAGCCCGGTCCGCGCGCCCGGTCCGCGCACTCGGTCCGCGCGCCCGGTCCGCGCGCCCGAGCCGTGCCGCGTCAGCCCGTCACGCGCACCACGTACTTGCCGGTGGCCCGGCCCTCCTGCATCGCGTCGTGCGCGGCCGGTACGGCCTCCAGGCCCGGCAGTTCGGTGAGCGGGATGCTCAGGCCGCTGTTCGCCTGGAGGTCGAGGGCGGTGCGGATGGCACGGGCGAGGCGTTCGGGGGCGGTGGCGGCGAGGAAGCGGTGGCTGAAGCCGGTGACGGAGAGGTTTCCGGCCATCAGGCGCCCGAGCGGGGGCAGGTCGTCGACGGCGCCGCCGCCCGCGTTGCCGAACAGGACGATCCGGCCGCCGGGTGCGGTGACGTCGAGGTCGAGCTCCAGCGCGGCGGTGCCCAACGGGTCCAGCACCAGGTCGACGCCCCGACCGCCGGTGGCGGTGCGGATGGCGTCGGCGAGCTCCGCGTCGCGGGCGAAGACGTGGTCGTAGCCCTGCCCGGCCGCGCTCGCCGCCTTCTCCGGGCGTCCGACCGTGCCGATCAGCGTGCCGCCGCCACCGAGCAGCGGGACCAGCTGGGCGATCGCGCTGCCGATGCCGCCGCCGGCCGAGTGCACCAGGACGGTGTCCCCGGTGGTCAGCCGGCCCGCGTCGGTCAGCAGCAGGACGGCGGTCGCGAGGCCGAGCGGGGCGGCCGCCGCGGCGCCGAGTGCGAGGCCGTCCGGGACCGGAACCGTGAGCACGGCCTCGGCGACGACCACCTCGGCCAGTCCGCCGCCGACCGGCGCGGCCGCCACCCGGTCGCCGACCGCGAGGCCGGTGACGCCCTCGCCGAGCTCCCGGACCGTCCCGGCCACCTCCTTGCCCGGCCGGTACGGCCACCCGGAGGCGTAGGCGGCGTCGCCGCGGCGGGTCATCACGTCCACGAAGTTCAGCCCGGCCCAGGCGACGTCGATCGACACCTGGCCGGGTCCGGGGTGCGATGTCCCGATCTCCTGGACCTCGGAGTTCTCGGCTCCTCCGGGTGCGGTCATCACCAGTGCGCGCACGGTCGTGCCCCCTCGACTACGATGTTCGACGAACGGCGAAACTGCCGTCGGTGCCATTGCTACCACACACTTTCGACGGATGTCGAACATCGCAGATGGGAGGTTGGTCATGCCCCGCAGTACCCGCCGTCGGCCGGAGCTCTCGCACCCCGCTCCCGAGGAGATCGACCTGTACGACGTCCTGCACGCGCTGTCCGACCCGACCCGGATGACCATCGTCCGGATCCTGCGCAGCGAACCGGAACGGGCCTGCGGCACCTTCCCGGTGGACGTCGCGCCCTCCACCCTCAGCCACCACTTCAAGGTGCTGCGCGAGTCCGGCGTGATCACCCAGCGCGAGGAGGCCAACCGCCGGTTCTCCGCGCTGCGCGTGGTCGACCTGGAACGGCGCTTCCCGGGGCTGCTCGACACGGTCCTCGCCGCGCTCGCCCGCAACGACGGGGCCGCGCAAGGGGCGTGAGCCCGGCCGCGAGGGGGACGGGATCAGCGCAGCCGCGAGGAGGAGAGGATCGACGCCAGGTGCGCCACCACCATCCCCCAGGTGATCACCGTGATCCCGGCGAGCGCCGCCCGCGTCGCGCCGAGGTGGCCCAGCCCGGCGTCGGCCGCGGCCGCAGCCAGCAGCACCAGGGAGGCCTCGATGCCGTTCGTCACCCGGTGGATCTTGAATATCGAGGCGAGCCGGCGGGCCGTCGCGATGCCCTGGGACCGCGGCTGGGTGGACTCCTCGTCCGCCGGCGGCCGTCCGCTGCGCGCGCGGGCCACGTCCACCAGGTCCGTCGAGGCCTTCAGCAGCACCACGCCCAGCGCGGCGGCCAGGCCCGCCGACACCCACAGCTCCGACCCGCCGCGGGCCGCCCGCACACCCGCACCGATCATCAGCGCGGCGTCCGCCAGGTAGGCGCCGAGCCGGTCCACGTACACTCCAGCCATGCTGAACTGGCGCTTCCACCGGGCCACTTCGCCGTCCACGCAGTCGAAGAGCAGGAACAGCTGGAACAGCACCGCCGCCAGCACGGCACCGGTCAGCCCGGGGATCAGCAGGGCCGCGCCGCCGCCGACCCCGCACACCACCATCACCCAGGTCAGGGTGTTCGGCGAGACCGAGGTCCGCACCAACTGCCGGGTGGTGCGCAGCGAGACCGCCCGCATGTACAGCCGGCCGGCCCAGTGCTCCCCGTTGCGGCTCTGCAGCTTGGCCTGCGGCTGGCACACCTCGCGCAGCTCGGCGAGTGCCGGAGCAGCCACCATGACGACATCCCTCCACCTGTCCCGAAACGATCACCACAGGCTACGGCCTCCGAAACGCCGCTCGGACCCGCCCCTTCCCGGGCGAAGCGGGGTGGTGGACGGGCGGGCGGAGCGCCGGTGGCGGAGGCAGCCGGGCGACGGTGACGGGGACGGCGGGAGCGGCGGTGCGGAGACCGGTGGGCCGGGGGTGAGCGGTCGAAAATCGGTGGGTGCCCCGAAGCGCCCCGGGCTAGGCCTCGCGGGCCCACCGGAACCCGAGCCCCGGGGCCGATCGCCCGTCCCGCACACCGGTCGCCGCACGCCGGTTGACGCGGTCCGAGCGGTCCGACGAGGTCCGACGCCGCCCCCGGAGCGGAACGAGGAGCGCAGAGCCATGGCGACCACCAGCGCCGCACCGCACGGCCCCGACCTGTCCCGCCTCCTGGACGACCACCGGCCGCAGGGCCCGGTGGAGACCGCCGACCTCGCCCGGGCCCGCGCCCTGGTCGGCGCCCCCGACCCGTGGGACCGGGGCACCCCGCTGCACTTCACCGCCTCCGCCCTGATCGTCCACCCGCCGACCCGCCGGGTCCTGTTGCGCTGGCACGTCCGCCAACAGGCCTGGTTGCAGGTCGGCGGCCACGGCGACCCGGGGGAGACCCTGCCGCTGGACATCGCGCTGCGCGAGGGGCTGGAGGAGACCGGCCTGACGGACCTCACGCCGTGGCCCGACGCCGCGCTCGTCCACCTCGCCGTGGTGCCCGTCCCGGCCTCGCCCGTCGAACCCGCCCACGAGCACGCCGACCTGCGTTTCCTGCTGGCCACCGGTACGCCGGACGACGCCCGCCCGGAGAACCCGGCCTCCCCGCTGGAGTGGCTGGGCATCGAGGAGGCCAGGAAGCGGACCACCGAGGAGAACCTCCGCGACACCCTCGACCGGGCCGCCCGCCTGCTCTCCTGAGCCGGCCTCCCGCCCCGCCGCGCACCCCGCGCTCCCGCCCACCCCGCGCCGTGCCTCCGTTCCGCCGTGCCCCCGCGCCGTTCCGCCGCGCCCCCGCGTCCGTCCCGTCCCTCCCCGTTCCCGCCCCGTCCGCCGGAAGGCCCCGATGCACACCGACCAGGTCCTCATCTTCGACGCCGATGACACGCTCTGGGAGAACAACGTCCTCTTCGAACGGGTCATCGACAACTTCCTGGACTGGGCCGCCGACCCGGGCCGACGCGAGGCGGCCCGGGCCCTGCTCGACCGGATCGAGGCCGCCAACGCCGCCGCGCTCGGCTACGGCGCGACCGTCTTCCGGCAGAGCCTCGTGGACTGCCTCCGGCAGCTGCGCGCCGGCCGCGCCCCCATCACCGAAGAGCTGGCCCGGATCGACGAGCTGCTCGTCCCGCTGACCGACCGCGGCGCGGTCGAGCTCATCCCGGGCGTCGCCGACACCCTGGCCGCGCTCGCCGAACGCCATCACCTGCTGCTGCTGACCAAGGGCGACCAGGTCGAGCAGCGCACCAAGGTGGCGGCCTCCACGATCGACCACCACTTCCGCGGCATCCACATCGTGGCCGAGAAGACGGTCCACACCTACCGGCGGCTCGCCGCCGAGCTCGGCCTCGACCCCGGGCGGACCTGGATGATCGGCAACTCGCCCAAGTCCGACATCGCCCCCGCCCGGCGGGCCGGGCTGCGCACGGTGTTCATCCCGCACGAGCACACCTGGGTGCTGGAGCACGAGGAGATCGGCCCGGACGAGGTCACGCTGCAGCTCAAGGCCTTCCCGGAGCTGCTGGGCCACTTCTGACGGCTCCGCCGGTGCACCCCGCGGGACCGCCGGGACCCGCGGGGAACCCGCCCGGCTCCCGGGCGGAACGACGCCCGACCCGTCAGACCGCGAGGGCCGTCGCCGGGGCGGCCACCCCGCCCCGGTAGAGCCAGGCCCGCTCGGCGGCGGACCACACGCTGGTGGTCAGCAGGTAGAGCGCGGCGGCCACCGGCACCAGCACCGCGAACAGCACCGAGGCGAACGAGAGGTACGGCAGCACCGCCGCACCCGGCTGCGGGGTGGTCTGCGCCGCCGGCGCCGCCGCCGCACGCCGCACCCGGCGGTAGTTGACGTACCCGACCGCCGCCAGCCCGGCGTACAGCAGCCCGATCACCGCGAACTGCCCGGCGCCGTGCGCGTTCCCGACGTGCAGGCCCAGCGGCACCCCGAACAGGGTGTGGTCCAGCAGGTCGTTCGGCGTGGTGAAGAGCCGGTACATCACCGAGAAGAAGGGGATCTGCACCAGCATCGGCAGGCATCCCGCGAACGGCGACACCTGCTCCTTCCGGTACAGCTCGGCGAGCGCCTCGCGCGCCTTCTCCGGGTCCTTCTTGTGCTTCCTGTTCAGTTCGGCGACCTTCGGCGCGAGCTTCGCGCGGGCCTTCTCCCCGCGTGCCGCCGCGCGCGCCAGCGGGTGGAGGCAGAGCCGGACGGCGAGGACGAACAGGACGATCGCCAGCGCGGTCGGCAGCACGTGCGCGATGGCGGAGACCGCGGCGTGGGCGACGGCGACGGCCGGGTCGAGAACAGCGAGAACGGACATGGTGAAGCGAGCCCTCCGGGGTCTCAGCGAACGAGTGATCGGCGGAGGACGGCCGCGAAGGTCGTACGCGCGAAGACGAAACGTACGAGGGACCTGCGGGCAGGTGCGAGCCGCGCGCCTCGACGGCGCGGGCCCTGCGGATCTACGCGGCCGCCGGGGCCGCTCCCGGCGCCCTGGGGCGTCGCCTGCCCCGGGCGTCCGGGTCACGCTGCGGAAGGAACGCCGTACCGAAGGCCCGACGGCGCAGCACTCCGCTGCGCACCACCGCGGGCGCCCGTGCGCCCGACAGCCGCGCCCCGGCCAGTGCACCCGCGACCGCTCCGGCGACCAGCACCACGGCCGCCACGGCGGCGACGGACGCCAGCGCGCCGCCCTCGGTCACCAGCTCCCCGGTCAGCACCCGGAGCAGCCCCAGCAGCATCGCGACGACGCCCATGGCCCGCTCCCTTCGTGTGTTCCCGGTTCCTGACGTTCAGCAGGACGATCCTACGGCCTGGCGGGTTCCCGTTCCGCCGCCCGGTGCTGTAGCCAGCGGTGCTACGCGGGGCTACCGTGGATCCATGAAGACGATTACCCAGCGGGAGTTCCGGAACAACTCCGCCGCGGTGATGGACGCGGTGGAGGCGGGCGAGACCTTCCACATCACCAGGAACGGGGTCGAGGTCGCGGAGCTCCGGCCGGTGGCGGGGCGGCGCCGGCTCAGCGCGGAGGAGCTGGTGGCGCGGCACGTGAAGCTGCCGCGGGTGGACTACCAGCAGCTGCGCAAGGAGGCCGAGGAGTACTTCGGGCCCGAGGAACTGGTCGGGGACGAGGGCGACGACCCGTTCGAGCGGCCGCGTGGCTGAGCGCCGGAGGGCGTCCCGGCGGCGGCCGGCCGGGGTGCTGGACACCTGCGTGTACATCGACCTGGCGCTGCTCAACCCCGCCGACCTGCCGGCCGTGCCGGAGCTGACCGCGATCACCTTCGCCGAACTGCAGCAGGGCGTCTCGATGGCGCGGGACCCGGTCAGCCGCGCGGCCCGGCTGGAGGTGCTGGGGGCGGCGATGGCCGACTTCGACCCGCTGCCCTTCGACGCCGCGGCCGCCGCCCGCTACGGGACGCTGGTCACCCTGACCATCGCCGCCGGACGGCAGCCGCGCCCGCGCCGGATCGACCTGATGATCGCCGCCGTCGCGTCCGCCCACGGGCTGCCGCTGTACACCCGCAACGTGTCGGACTTCCGGGGCCTGGGCTCGGCGGTGGAGGTCATCGGGGTGTGAGGGCGGCCGCCGCGGCCGGCCGGTCCGGGCCGCCGGTCAGTCCAGCCGGACCGTCGTGCCCGTGGCCGCCGAGGCGCGCGCGGCCTCCAGGACGGCGAGGGCGGCCACCGCGTCGCGCGGGTCCACCGGGGGCGGGGTCCCGGGGGTGGCCAGGGCGGCGGCGATGCCGGCGTAGAAGGCCGGGTAGTCGCCCGGGTCGGTGGGCAGCGGGACCGGGGCCTCGTCGCTGCCCAGGGTGCCGTACAGCTCGGGCCGGTCGGCGCCCCACGGCCGGGTGCCGTCGGGGCGCAGGCCCGCCCGGAGGTCGGCTTCCTGGGGGTCCATGCCGTGCTTGACGTACCCGGCGGTGTCGCCGAGCACCCGGAGCCGGGGGCCGACCAGCGGGGTGATCGCACTGGTCCACAGGTGCGAGCGGGTGCCGGAGGCGTGGGTGAGCGCGAGGAAGGCGTCGTCGTCCACCACCGCTCCGTCGCGGCGCACGTCGATCTCCGCGTACACCGTCTCGACCGGCCCGAACAGCGTCAGCGCCTGGTCCACCAGGTGGCTGCCCAGGTCGTAGAGGGTGCCGCCGACCTCGGCCGGGTCGGCCAGCTCGCGCCAGCCCGGCTTGGGCTTGGGGCGGAAGCGCTCGAAGCGGGACTCGAAGCGGTGCACCCGGCCGAGCGCGCCGCCGCGCACCAGTCGGCTCGCGGTGAGGAAGTCGCCGTCCCAGCGCCGGTTCTGGAAGACCGAGAGCAGGACGCCCCGGTCCTCGGCGAGCCGGCACAGCTCCAGCGCCTCGGCGGCCGTGGCGGCCAGCGGCTTGTCCACCACCGTGGCCAGGCCCGCCTCCAGGGCGGTGCGGGCGAGCGGGGCGTGGGTGCGGTTGGGGGAGGCGATGACGACCAGGTCCAGCGCGTCCCGGTCGGCGAGCAGCTGCTCGGGGGTGTCGACGGCGCGGGCGTCGGGGTGTTCGCGCCGCAACTGCTCGCGGCGCTCCGGGTTGGCGGTGACCACGGCGTCCAGCCGCAGCCCCGGCGTGGTGGCGATGAGCGGGGCGTGGAAGGCGGAGCCGGCCAGGCCGTAGCCGATCAGGCCGACGCGCAGCGGCCGGTCGGGCAGGAGGCGGGAGGTCTGCGGGTTCATGCCGCCTACTCAATCACGAGGCGCCCGGTTGCTCCCGGTTTCCGCCGGGCGGCCACCGCGTCCGCCGGGTGGGACGTACTGCCGTCGGCCAGACGTGCGGATTAGGCTGTGCCGCGTCAGGGCCCACGCACGACGCAAGACGTTGCAACACTTCGGGAGACACGCACGTGGCAGACCGCAAGCCCATCGAGTCCTGGCTGACCGACATGGACGGCGTCCTCATCCACGAGGGCACGCCGATCCCCGGCGCGGAGGAGTTCCTGCGCAGGCTGCGGGAGTCCGGCAAGCCCTTCCTGGTCCTCACCAACAACTCGATCTACACCCCGCGCGACCTCAGCGCCCGGCTGGCCGGGATGGGCCTGGAGGTGCCGGAGGAGTGCATCTGGACCTCCGCCCTGGCCACCGCGAAGTTCCTCGCGGGCCAGCGCCCGAACGGCACCGCCTACGTGATCGGCGAGGCCGGGCTCACCACCGCGCTGTACCAGGCCGGTTACGTCCTCACCGACAACAACCCCGACTACGTGGTCCTCGGCGAGACCAGGACCTACTCCTTCGAGGCGCTCACCAAGGCGATCCGCCTGATCAACCAGGGCGCCCGGTTCATCTGCACCAACCCGGACGAGACCGGCCCCTCCACGGAGGGCGTGCTGCCGGCCACCGGCTCGGTCGCGGCCCTGATCACCAAGGCGACCGGCGTCGACCCGTACTTCGTCGGCAAGCCGAACCCGCTGATGATGCGCGAGGCGCTGAACACCGCCGGCGCCCACTCGGAGACCGCCGTGATGATCGGCGACCGGATGGACACCGACATCGTCGCGGGCATGGAGGCCGGCATGGAGACCATCCTGGTGCTCACCGGGCTGACCTCCGCCGTCGACATCGAGCGCTTCCCGTACCGGCCGACCCGGGTGGTCAAGTCGATCGCGGACCTGGTCGACCTGGTCTAGCCTCTGCGGTGCTGTCGCGAGCCCCGTCCCGGCCGTGCGCCGGGGCGGGGCCGCTGCGTTGCGCGGGTCGTGGTCGAGCTCGTGGTCGTGGTCGCGGGGTGGGAGGCAGGCGCGGATGGGTACGGCGGGGGAGGCACAGGGGGCGGGAGAGAAGCGGGTCACCTGGGCGGAGCTCTACTTCGACCTGGTGTTCGTCTTCGCGATCACCCAGGTCTCCGGGCTGCTGCACCACCAGCACGACCCCACCGGCCTGGTCCGGGCGCTGGTGGTGTTCGTGCCGGTGTACTGGTGCTGGGTCGGCACCACCGTGCAGGCCAACATCCGGGACGTGGACAACCCGCGTGACCGCCTGGGCATCCTGCTGGTCGGCCTGGCCGGGCTGTTCATGGCGCTCGCCATCCCGGGCGCGTACGGCCGGCGGGGACTGCTGCTGGGCGCCGCCTACTGGCTGGCCCGGGTGGTGCTGCTGCTCCTGCTGGTCCGCATCCCCGGTGTCTGGTGCGGCCCGTACGGGGTGGGCGTGCTGGTCAGCGGGCCGTTGCTGCTGGTCGGCGGACTGCTGCCGGACGGGCCGCGGCCGGCGCTGTGGGCGGTGGCCGCGTGCTGCGACCTCGCCGCGCCGCTGGTGTTCCGGCGGCGGCTCGCGCAGGTGGCGTACCACCCGGCGCACATGCCGGAGCGGTTCGGGCTGTTCCTGCTGCTGGCGCTCGGCGAGTCGATCGTCGGGATCGGCGCCCCGGCCGCCGCCGCCCGGCTGGACGCGGCAGAACTCGCCTCCGTCGCCGCGGCGTTCACCATCTCGGCGGGCCTGTGGTGGCAGTACTTCGTGTTCGCGGCCGACGCGATGCGGCACGCCGTCGAGGTGACCGACTCGCGGCGGGACGTCGTGCGGCGGATCTTCCAGTACGGGCACCTGGCGCTGGCCGCCGGGGTGATCGCGGTCGCGGTCGGCTTCGCGGAGACGGTCGCCGGGCCCCGGCAGGCGCTCGGTGGCGGGTCGGTGGCGCTGCTGTACGGGGGCTGCGCGCTCTACCTGCTGACCTTCGGCTACACCCGGTGGATGATGTTCCGTCAGGTCTCGACCACCCGGATCACTGCGGCGGTGGTGGTGCTGGGCCTGCTGCCCGCGGTGGTGCGGCTGCCGGCGCTGGCGGTGCTGGGGACGCTGGCGGGGCTGCTGGTGGTCCTCAACGCGGTGGAGCACGCCCGGGTGGTGCGGGCCGCGGCCGCTGCTCCGCGCACCGCTCCCGCTGCGGGCCCGGCCGGCGCTCCGGACGCCGTTCCGGCCGAGGGTCCGGCCGGCGCGGCGGCCGCGGGCTCGGACGCCGCTGCGGCGGGTGCTCCGGACGGCCGGGCTGCTTCCGTGGAGTGAGCTGTCAGTGGGGCTGTGTAGCGTTCGGTGTGTAAGAGGGCAGGCGGCGCGGCAGCCGCGGTGTGGGAGGTAGAAGTCGTGACGGACACGGTCGAGGCGGACACGGTCGGGGCGGGCGTGGTCGAGGCCGGCGCTGGCGGCGGGCTGGAGCTGCCCGAGTCATGGCGCGGGGTGCTCGGCGCCGAGACGGAGAAGCCGTACTTCGCGGCGCTGGAGGCCTTCGTGGCGGCCGAGCGCGCGCAGCACCAGGTGTTCCCGCCGAGCGGCCAGGAGTTCGCCGCGCTGGAGGCCACCCCGTACGAGAAGGTCCGGGTGCTCGTCCTCGGCCAGGACCCGTACCACGACGACGGCCAGGCGCACGGGATGAGCTTCTCGGTGCTGCCCGGGACGAGGACGCCCCCCTCGCTGCGCAACATCTTCAAGGAGCTGAACGCCGACCTCGGCGTCCCGACGCCGGACAACGGCTACCTGATGCACTGGGCGGAGCAGGGCGTGCTGCTGCTCAACGCGGTGCTCACGGTCCGCGCCCACGAGGCCAACTCGCACAAGGCGAAGGGCTGGGAGAAGTTCACCGACGCGGTGATCAAGGCGGTGAGCGCGCGTGAGGAGCCGGTGGTCTTCGTGCTGTGGGGCAACTATGCCAAGAAGAAGCTGCCGCTGATCGACACCTCCAGGCACGTGGTGGTGCAGGGCGCGCACCCGTCGCCGCTGTCCGCCAAGCTGTTCTTCGGCAGCCGGCCGTTCTCGCAGATCAACGCGGCACTGGAAGGCTTCGGCGGTGAGCCGATCGACTGGCGGGTGCCGGACCTGAACCAGGGCTGACGCCGGACCCGGGCGCCGGGGCGCGCCCCGGGGCCCGGCCGACGTCGCGGTGGCCGCGGGTGGGCGGGCGAACTGCCGTCCGTCCGCGGCCACTTGCCGTTCGCGGCAGTCGGGCGCCGGCCGGGGCGCGGTGTGCTTAGCTGGTGCCGACCGGTCGCCGGACCGGTCCGGGACGGAGCCTGCTCGGAGGGCCGTACGTGCGCGGGGGACGGGTGGGAGCGGTTCGGTGGGCCGCGCTGGCGGCGGGTCTGACGCTCGCGCTCTCCGGCTGCGGCGGTTCGGCGGGTGACGCGGGCCGCGGCACGGGCCGTGCGCAGGGTGCACCCGGTACGGCCACCACCGCGACGACGACCGGGGCCGCGACGGCGTCCGGCACCGCAACCGCCGCGCCGGACGGGGCCGGTGGGCTCGAGCAGCTCCCCGGCCAGGCCTTCTACGTCTCCGACCGGACCAACGCCGCCCGGCAGCTCGCCGCCCTGCGCAGCCAGGGCCGCACGGCGGAGGCCGACACCCTGCTGCGGATCGCCCGCCAGCCGTCCTCGCAGTGGCTGGGCGAACAGGGCGCCCGGCAGACCGCCGAACAGGTCAGCCGCCGGGCCGCCGAGGCGGGCCGGACGCCCGTCTTCGTCGCCTACGACATCCCGCACCGCGACTGCGGCCAGTACTCGGCCGGCGGCGCCCCCGACGCGGCCGCGTACCGGGACTGGATCACCGGTGTGGCCGAGGCCCTCGGCGACCGCAGGGCCTGGGTGGTGCTGGAGCCGGACGCCGTCGCGCACACCCTGGACGACTGCGGGATCAAGGGCGACCTCGCGGCCGAGCGGTACGGCCTGCTGGCCTTCGCCGTCCAGGAGTTGAAGAAGCAACCGAACGTCCGGGTCTACCTGGACGCGGGCAACCCCGGCTGGGGCCAGGACCCGGACGAACTGGCCGCCGCGCTCCGCAGGTCGGGCATCGCCGCCGCGGACGGCTTCGCCGTGAACGTCGCCAACTTCCACCCCACCGACCGGAGCGCGGAGTACGGCGACCGGCTCTCCGCCGTGCTCGGCGGAAAGCACTTCGTCATCGACACCAGCCGCAGCGGCAACGGCTCGCTGGGCGGCTCCGACTCCTGGTGCAACCCGCCCGGCCGGGCGCTCGGCGAGCCGCCGACCACCGAGACCGGGCGCCCGAACGTCGACGCCTATCTGTGGATCAAGAACCCGGGCGAGTCCGACGGCGACTGCGGCCGCGGCGAGCCCCGGGCGGGCGAGTTCTGGCTCCCGTACGCGCTGGGGCTGGCCCGGGCGGCGCGCTGAGCCACCCGGCCGGATCGGCCCGACGCGCTCCGGGGGCCGGTCCGCTCACCTGGCGCGCCGGTCTGCCTACTCGGCGCCCCGGTCCGCTCATCTGGCAGCCCGGTCCGCCTACTCGGCGCCCCGGTGTGCTCACCCGGTGACCTGGACCCACCGCGCGACCGACGGAGTGCCGGCGGCGTCCGTCAGGAACAGCATGTACCAGCCGGGCGGCAGCAGGTTCGGATTGCCCGGGAGGGTGAGCGAGACCCCGTCGCCGGTGCGCCCGGTGATGTCCAGGGCCACCGAGCGCTGCTCGACGTCGGTCACGTGGGTCACCGAACTCGGCCGGATCAGCTTCGCGGTGGCCACCGCCTCCGGTCGGGACGTGCCGACCCTGACGGTGCCGCCGAGCTTCGCGGCTTCCGGTACGGCCGTCACCTGGGGGCGGTCGCCGCGGTACAGGTACGGCGGGGTGTAGATCTCGATCCGCTGCTCGAAGCCGCCCGGCTGGGTCTCCGCCTTGTCCGCGAAGAGCGGGTTGGAGCCCAGCACGGCGACCCGGCCGTCCGGCAGCAGCAGCGCCTCGGAGTGGTAGTCACGGCCGACGGCGGGCTCGGCGGCGGTGGTGAAGCTGCTGGAGTCCGGGTGGTACACCTGCGCCTTGAGCAGGTCGCTGTCGCCCCGGCCGCGGTAGCCGCTGGAGCCGCCGGTGGTGAACACGGTGTCGTCCGGGAGGATCACGCTGTTGAGGTAGCGGGTGCCGCCCGCCGGGAGGTCCGGGCCCGGGCGGAAGACCGGTCGGGCGGCCGAGAGGTCGGCGATGTCGGTGCGGGCCGTGGACAGCGGTGACTCGCCGACCCCTCCGCCGCCGAGCACCATGACCTTCTGCGCCTGCGCGGGCGGCAGGAGCACCGAGGAGGAGGTCTCGGTCAGGCCCGGGTCCCGCAGGCCGGGGACGGGCTGGAAGCTGTTGTCCGACAGGTCCCACACTCCGGGTTCGCGGCCCTTCTCGGCAGGGCCGTAACCGCCGTTGGAGCCGGAGTAGAAGAGCTTCCCGGAGGCCGTCAGGAAGATCGACGGGTAGGTGGGGAAGTAGCGGTCGGGGGCCTTGGCCCAGGTCCTGGTCCTCGGGTCGAAGACCTCGTTGTCGTTGCCGTTGAGGATCTGCCCGGTGTCGTCCAGGCCGGAGACGGTGACCACCCGGCCGTCGCCCAGTCCGGTCAGCGTCGGGTACCACCGGGCGTGCGCCATGTCGGTGACCGGCTCGTAGAGCTCGGTGTCGGGGTTGAACTCGAAGGCGGAGCGGATGCCCTGGTACTCCTGCTTGTCCAGGGTCAGCTTGTCGCTCTGCCCGTACAGGTTGTGGGCGTCGCTGCCGGTCAGGCCCTTGATCCGGTACTGGGCGGGGGAGCCGGCCAGGTAGTCCGGGCCCTCGCCCACCGCCTCGACGAACACGTGCTGCTCGCCGGCGGTGACCACGGTCTGCTTGCCGGAGCCGGTCTTGGTCGCGGCGGGGACGGTCACCGGGGCGGTGCTGGCGTACTCCCGGCCGTTCGGGGCGACGAAGACGGTGCCCTTGGGGAAGGTGCGGGCGCGCTCCGGGCTCTCGTTGCGCACCCGCATCACCCCGGCCGCCCGCTTCACCGCGCCGGCCAGCTTCTCGTACCGCTGGGTGCCGCCGGCCACCAGCACCCGGCCGTCCGGGAGGGAGGTGTGGCCGCCGCAGAACATGTCGGCCGGGGTCGGGACCAGCTTGTAGCTGTTCCGGGCCGGATCCCACAGCAGGCTCTTGAAGGTGCCTGCGTTGAACTGCTTCTCGTCGTTGCCGGAGCCGGCCACGATCAGCACCTTGCCGGTGCGCAGCAGGGTGGCGTGGACGGCGTTGACCCGGAACTCGGCGGGCAGCGTCAGGGTCTGCCAGTGGCCGTACCGCGCCTTGTACTCGGGCCGGTTGATCACGTAGTCGTGGTACCGGTCGCCGACGAAGCCGAGGACGGCCGGGGCGTTCATCCCGGCGACGGCCAGCGCGACGGTGCTGCCGAGGGCCAGGCGCTTGGTGCGGCCGGTCTTGCGGATCTTCACGGTGGTTCTCCCCTCGGGAGGCGGGCGGGGGCCGGGCTCAGCGGGCGGGGGCCGGATTCGGCGTGGTCGGCCCAGAGGGAGCCGGCTCCGGTGTGGTCGGGTCAGGGGGAGCCGGCTCCGGCGTGGTCGGCTCCGGCCTGGCGGGGGCTGGTGGGGCCGGTGGGGCCGGAGTCGGGGAGGCGGAGCGCGAGGGTCGGGGTGTCGGGTGCGGCGAGGCGCAGCGTGAGGGTGGGGCTGTCGAGCGCTGCCGTCGTCCGCGCGGGAGCCGCCGCCGGGGCGGTGCCGGCGCCTCGGGCGTGGCGCGGTCGGCGCTTCTCCAGGACGACCTCGGGCGCCGTCCCCCGGTCGCCGGTCACGGTGAGCGTGGCGGTGGGCCTGGCCCGGCGGCGGCGGACGGCGTCGCCCGCCAGGATCAGCGGGGGGAGCACGGTCAGGACGAGGGCGATGCAGGCCCAGGTCCGCATGGCGACGTGGTCGTAGCCGGTGAAGTGGGAGGCGATGACCGCGCCGCCGAACACCAGCGCCCAGAACAGGTGGAAGCGGAAGGTGCCGAGCCGGTCGGTGCTGGCCTCCCGGCCCTTGGGAGTCACCACGAAGCGGCTGCGGCGGCGCACCAGCGCCTGGAGCAGCGAGGCCGCGTAGACCGGACCGCACAGGGCCGACATCAGCATGCCCGCGACCCCGGAGGAGCCGGCCGGTTCGTGCGGGCTCACGTTGTGCTTGCGGTTCCAGGTGTAGAGCAGGAGTTGGAGCGCGGCGGCATCGCTGTAGAGCATCATCCAGATCTCCGAGGAGACGTGGACGCCGGAGGCTCCGAAGCCGAGGTAGAGCACGCTGGACACCCCGCCGAGCAGCCAGGTGAGGGCCGCCATCGGGTAGAAGCCCACCATCAGCGAGTAGTTGAGCAGCCGACCGGGCGGCAGCCGCCACATCACCCGCCAGAACTGGGTGAGCAGGGTCTCGTAGCTGCCCCGGCTCCACCGCAGTTGCTGGGAGAAGAAGTCCGTCCAGGAGGACGGGCCCTCGCCCACCGCGAGCACGTCCGGGGTGTACACGGACTTCCAGCGTGCGCCGCTCTCCGGATTCCGGCTCCGGTGGAACTCCAGCCCGGTCGCCATGTCCTCGGTGACCGAGTCGTACAACCCGCCGATCGACTGGAGGGCGCGGATCCTCACGGCGTTGTTGGTGCCGACGAACATCGGTGCCCCGTAACGGTTTCCGGCGCGTTGGACGAGGGCGTGGAAGAGGTACTGCTGGCTCTCGCTGAACTTCGTGACGGCCGAACCCGAACTGCGGTAGTTCCCGTACACCTGGGGGCCGACCACGAACGCGACGTCCGGGTCGCGGAAGTAGCCGAGCATGCGCTCGCAGAAGTCGGGCAGCGGGACGTGGTCGGTGTCGACGGACACCCAGAAGTCGTAGTCCTCGCCGTGCGCCTGGAGCCAGGCGTTGTAGTTGCCGTGCTTGCTCCTGGCGCGGAACCGGCCCTTGGGACGGTTCCAGTGCGGTCGGCCGGAGCGGGTGAAGTGGCGCACGCCCAGCTCGGTGCAGAGGGCGCGCATGGCAGGATCGTTTCCCTCGTCCAGCAGCCAGACGTCGTACGGGCCGTCGTGCCGCACGGCGCGGGCCGCGACCAGTGTGGCCCGGACCATCTCCGGCGGTTCCTTGCCCGGCACGCAGGTGGTCAGGAAGGCGACCCGGGTGCCGGACTCCGGCGTCACCGGTATCGGATCGCGGGCGGCCAGCGTGGCGTGGGTGTTGGAGACGACGTTGACCAGCCGGAAGACCTCGACCACGGCGATGATCGCGATCATCACCTTGTCGCCGAGCAGCACCAGGGTGTCGGTCTCGTCCGCTCGCACCGGCCAGTGCTCCGGTAACAGCAGCCAGACCAGCAGGACCGCCTCCACCAGCGGGGCCGCGACCAGCAGCAGGGCGGCCCGGATCCGGTGCGGCTCGTGGCGCAGCAGGCTGCGGTACTGGACGCGGTAGGGAGCGGCCGACGCCGCGGCGGGTTCCGGCGCGCTGCCCGGCTCCGGCCGGTAGACACCGCCGCCGAGCTCCCGGTCCTCGCCCGGATCGACCGCCGGGCCGGCGAGGCGGCTGAAGTGGCCGTAGTCGTACGGGGCTTCGGGCACCGGAACGGCGAGCAGGGCCGCCTCGTCGAGGTCACCCGCCTCCCCGGGGGTGCCGGGACCGTCGGATCCGCCGTGGCCGGACCGGCCGGTGCCCCGGCCGTGTTCGTGCCGGTCGCGTTCCTTCCGGCCGCGCCCGTGGCGGGCCGTTCCGGCGCCCCTTCGTCGTGAGGACGGCGTGGTCATGGGTGCTCCCCCCGGAGTGTCGCGCCTTGCTTCGCTCGGCCTGCCCGCCTCGCCCCGAAGCCGCCCGGACGGAACGCCGCTCGGACGAATGCCGTCCGGACGGAACGCCGCTCGGACGAATGCCGTCCGGACGGAACGCCGCCCGTACGCCGTACGGACGAATGCCTGCGCCCGGACGGAGCACGGCCCGGCCAACCGCCGGTCATCCGACGGTTTTCCGGGCCGTCCGGCACGTGCGGTCCGACACCAGGAGCGGGTGCGACCGGTCGAGTCGTGGGTCCGCGCGCCGGGTCTCGCACGCGCGATCCCGGTGCACCTTCCGGCTTCCCCTCCGGCGGTGCGGGATCCTTGGCATGCTCAACTCTCCCGGAGCGTCAGGGAGATCGCAACCGATCGGGGGAATCACCACCACGCAAGCGTGAACGGACCCCCGTTCCCGGCCGCGGCGGCCGGCGTCGGTGCTAAAGGAGTTCCTGGTCCGAGAGCGGCGGCAGGAGGACCGCGCCGGTGGCGGCCTGCACCTCGGCGAAGGTCACGCCCGGGGCCGTCTCCACCACGCGCAGCCCCTGCGGGGTCACGTCGACGACCGCCAGGTCGGTGACGATCCGGTCCACGACTCCCCGGCCGGTGGCGGGGAGCGAGAGCTCCTGGACGATCTTCGGTGAGCCGTCCCGAGCGGTGTGCTCCATCACGACGACCACCCGGCGGGCGCCGTGCACCAGGTCCATCGCACCGCCCATGCCCTTGACCACCTTGCCGGGGACCATCCAGTTCGCGAGGTCCCCGGCGGCCGACACCTGCATGGCGCCGAGCACCGAGACGTCGATGCGGCCGGCCCGGACCATGCCGAAGGAGGCGGCGGAATCGATGTACGAGGCCCCGGGTGAGACCGTCACCGTCTCCTTGCCGGCGTTGATCACGTCGGCGTCCTCGGTGCCCGCCACCGGGTACGGGCCCACGCCGAGGATGCCGTTCTCCGAATGCAGCACCACCCGGACCCCGGGCGGGAGGTGGCCGGGGATCAGGGTGGGCAGTCCGATGCCCAGGTTCACGTACTGCCCGTCGCGCAACTCGCGGGCGGCGCGGGCGGCCAGGGCGTCGCGTGGGGCGAGCGGGGGGGGCATCGGTTCAGGCCTCCTGGAGGGCGGGCCGGACGGTCCGGCGTTCGATGCGGCGGTCCGCGGGATCGGCGGCGACCACGCGGTCGACGTACACCCCGGGCAGGTGTACCGCGTCCGGAGCCAGCTCGCCCGGTTCGACGATCCGGTCGGCCTCCACCAGGGTGATCCGGCCGGCCGCCGCGCAGAGCGGGTTGAAGTTGCGGGCGGCCGCGTGGAACACGCAGTTGCCGTGCCGGTCGGCCGCCTCGGCCCGGACCAGCGCGAAGTCCGCCGTGATGGCCTCCTCCAGCAGGTACCGGCGGCCGTGGAACTCCCGCACCTCCTTCGGCGGCGAGGCCAGGGCGACCGAGCCGTCCGCCGCGTAGCGCCACGGCAGCCCGCCCTCCTCGACCTGGGTGCCCACCCCGGCCGGGGTGAAGAACGCCGGGATCCCGGCGCCGCCGGCCCGCAGCCTTTCGGCCAAGGTGCCCTGCGGGGTCAGCTCGACCTCCAGTTCCCCGGAGAGGTACTGCCGGGCGAACTCCTTGTTCTCGCCGACGTACGAGGAGGTCATCCGGGCGATCCGG
Organism: Kitasatospora sp. NPDC048194; assembly: GCF_043202455.1. Classification (NCBI taxonomy): domain Bacteria; kingdom Bacillati; phylum Actinomycetota; class Actinomycetes; order Kitasatosporales; family Streptomycetaceae; genus Kitasatospora; species Kitasatospora sp. NPDC048194. The sequence continues at coordinate 32,472 of NZ_JBIDAK010000015.1, read as the reverse complement.
CCCGCCCGCAGCAGCAGGCCCAGCCCCCAGTCGTCCACCCCGCAGTTGTTCGACACCACCCGCAGCCCGGTCGTACCTGCGTCCAGCAGTGCGCCGATCAGGGTGCTCGGGATGCCGCAGAGGCCGAAACCGCCGACGGCCAGCACCGAGCCGTCGGGGATGTCCCCGACCGCGTCGGCGGGGGAGTTCAGGACCCTGTCCAAGGGATCACCTCGTGGGAGTGGGGAGGAAGCCGGCAGGGTGCGTGGGCGGCGGGCGGGAGGGCTCGGGATCCCGGCCGGTGCCGCTGCTCCACCGTCACCGCTCGCAGGCCGTCGCAGCCATGGCGGCGGGCGCCACGGGAGGCCGCCGAACCGTGGCGACCGGCCACATCCGGGTGCCGCGGCGGCGGGGCCGGGCCGCGCCCATGGTGGCCGGAGCCACAGCGCGGCAGGCCGGTGCGTCGCACGGCCACATGTCGTCGGCCATTCCCGAGCGCTTAGGGTTCCGGCAGCCGCCGCCCGTCCCGCTCTCCTTGGGTCCGCACCCCGTCGGGCGCCCGGACCGCCCGTCCCGCCGGAGGTACTGCCGCGTGAGCCGCCCGCCCCTGCTGCCCGAGGAGTCGACCGTCCCCGTGCCGGGCGGGGACCTGGCCGTGCTGCGCTGGCCCGCCAACCGTCCGGAGGCGCCGACGGTCGTGGCGGTGCACGGCATCACCGCCAACGGCCTCGCCTGGTACGAGGTCGCTCGCCGGCTCGCCGGACGGGTCACCCTGCTCGCCCCGGACCTGCGGGGCCGCAGCGCCAGCCGGGCGGTCGCCGAGCCGTACGGGCTGGCCCGGCACGCCGACGACGTGGCCGCCGTGACGGCCGCCCTCGGCACCGGGCCCGCCGTGGTCGTCGGCCATTCGATGGGCGCCTGGGTCGCCGCCCTCACCGCGGTGCGGCACCCCGAACTCGTCCGCCGGGTGCTACTGGTGGACGGCGCCGTCAGCTTCCCGCTGCCGGCCGGCGTTCCTGCGGAGGACGCCCTGGCCGCCGTGCTCGGGCCCGCGCTGGCCCGGCTCTCGATGACCTTCCCTGACCGCGACGCGTACCGGGAGTTCTGGCGCCGCCACCCGGCCTTCGGCGGTGACTGGTCGGAGGGGATCGACGCCTACACCCAGCGCGACCTGGTCGGCGCCGAGCCCGAACTGCGCTCCTCCTGCCGGCTGGAAGCGGTGCGGACCGACGGCGCCCAGGTGCTGCTGGACGAGGAGGCGGCCGGCGCCGTGCACCGGCTGCCGTGCCCGGCCGAACTGCTCTGGGCCGAGCGCGGCCTGCTCGACGAACCGCAGGGCCTGTACGACCACGAGCGGATCGAGTCGTCGGGGTTGGACACGGCGAGGGTCCCGGCCGCGCTCGTCCCGGGCACCAACCACTACTCGATCCTCTGGAGCCCGGCGGGGGCCGACCGCATCGTCCGCGGCCTGCTCGCGGACGGCTCCGCCGCCGGGTAGCCGCCCGCCGCCGGTAGTCGGTCCGCCGCCGGATGATCGCTCCGCCACCGGCTGGCCGTCCCGGCGCCGCGCGTCAGGCGTCGGGCCGGGACGGCACGGCGGCCGTCAGCCGGCCGACCCCAGGAAGCTCTCCCAGCCACCGGCCGGCGCCTGGCCCACGTTGAGGGTGCGCAGCTTGCGCAGGGTGGACTGGTCCTGCACCTCCAGCCACTCGACCAGCTGCTTGAAGGAGACCAGCCGCACCTCCGGCTTGCCCGCGATGGCCTTCAGCGCACCCTCGACGGCGTCCATGTAGATGCCGCCGTTCCACTGCTCGAAGTGGTTGCCGATGAAGAACGGAGCACGGTTGCCGTTGTAGGCGCGTTCGAAGCCGGCCACGTAGGAGTTGGTGGCCTGGGTGCGCCATTCGTCGTACTTGGACGCGTCGCCCCTGGTGCTGCCGCCGGACTGGTTGGCCAGGATGTTGTAGTCCATCGAGAGGACCTGGAAGGTGTGTCCGGGGAAGGGGATCGACTGCAGCGGGAAGTCCCAGATCTTGCCGTCCTGCACCTTCTGCGGCCATATCTGCAGACCGCCCGGGGAGCTGGCGTCGTACTTCCAGCCCAGCTTGGCGATGGTCGGCAGCAGTGCCTTCTGGCCCTCGAGGCAGGGGGTGCGGCCGCCGATGAGCTCCTTCCTGTAGTCGAAGGGGAGCGGATCGACGTCGGTGAAGCCGGTGTTGGTGCGCCACTGGGTGACGAAGGATATCGCCTGGTCTATCTCGCTCTGCCAGTCCTCCGGGGTCCACATGTTGACCCCGTTCTTGTCCGGGCGGCTGGAGCAGAAGTGCCCGTTGAAGTGGGTGCCTATCTCGTGCCCGGCGAGCCAGGCCTGGCTGACGAGCTTGAGGGTGTTCTTCACCGCGCCGTCCGACAGGTACGGGATGTCGGAGGCGCCGACGGAGTGCTTCGGCGGGTGGTAGAGGTCGGACTTGCCCTTGGGCAGGGCGTATATCCCGGAGAGGAAGAAGGTCATCGTGGCCTTGTACTGCTCCGCCAGCTTGAGGAAGCGGGGGAACTGGCCGTCGTCGGTGCCGCCCGCGCCGTCCCAGGAGAACACCACGAACTGCGGCGGCCGCTCGCCCGGCTTGAGCTTCTCGGGCTTGGGCTGGTTCGGCTGCGGGCCGGTGTCCGCGTTGGAGCCGTCGCCGATCGGAGTGCCCTTCGGGACGACCGCCTGGGGCGTGCCGGAGGTGCCGGACGTGGCGTCACCGGTGCCGCCGGGGGCTGGAGAGGTGGGACTCTGTCCCGAACCGGATCCGCCGCTGGAACAGGCCGCGACCGCGCCGAGGGCTGCGGTCGCCGCGGTAGCACTGAGCACCGTCCTGCGCGAGATGCTGGTCATGGTCTCCCCTGGGTGCCGATGCCGGTGGTGAGGGCGGCCGTGGGCCGCACCGGTCAAATCGGGCAATTGATGAACATTCCGCCGTTAGCATGTCATGTCGCCGCGACGGCCACCAAGGACGTCGGGCTCCGGACAACAGTCAACACGCCGGAAGCGCCCGGCTGGGCTGCGCACTTCGGTCGTCTGTTGCGGTCCTGTGACGCTTTGCGCCGAGCGCTGCCGGACGTCGAGCTCTGCCGGCGGAGTACGGTACCCCCGCCCCGCCGTACTCGGCCCAACCCAGCCCCAGCCGGCCCGGCCTGAGTTCGTCGGCGGCCGGTGGGGCCCATCGCCCGTTGGGGAGAATTCTGCTACTGACCGGGCCCGCTGTCCGACCGAAACGACCGCCGGTCGGGGACGGCCACCGGTCGGGGGCGGCCACCGGTCGGGGACGGCCGCCGGCCGGGCCGGACCGGTCAGAGTGCTGCCAGCCGCCGGTGGCGGCGCACCATGCGCGCGATCGCGGTGCTGATCGCGGTGGCCGCGGCGCAGGAGACGGCCAGGCTCAGCCAAGCCGTGTTGAACCAGTGGCTGTTCAACCAGCCCAGCGTCACGATGTAGGCGGCCCAGACCAGCGCGGCCAGCGCCGACCAGTGCAGGAAGCGGTGCGGATGGCTGGGGGAGTGGCCGATGGCCAGGTCCAGGACGGTGCGCCCGGCCGGGACGAACCGGGCGATCACCACCATCGCGGCGGCCCCTCCGCGTCGGCGGCCGATCAGGGACTGCTGGACCCTGGCGACACTGGCGGCCAGCTTCGGTCGTCGGGCGAGCCGGCGTTGCAGGACGGGTGCGCCGCGCCGGGCGAGCTGGAGCAGCAGGAGGTCGCCGAGGAAGGAGGCCACCGCCACGCCCAGGCCGAGCAGCACCGGGGCGCCGCTGACCTGCTCGGTCTTGAGCACCGCCAGGATGACCAGCGTCCCGCTGGGGATGAAGGGGAGCAGGGCGTCGCCGAGTACGGCGAACAGCGCCAGGGCGCAGATCCACGAGGATCCGATCGCCGCCACGAAGTCCAAGGCCCCAACTCCCTCCACGCCGCCCGGGGGAGCAGGTGGCTGCTTGGCCAACGCTAGCGCCTCGACTTTTCATGCCATGAAGCACCCCGGTGTGCCGCGGATCACGGCCGCTGGTCACGCCGTGCGGGCGGGCGGGACGGGGCCCGCCGGAGGGGCGGGGCGGGGCCCGCCGGAAGGGAGGGGTGGGGGCCCGGAGACGGCACGAGCCCCCGGGGCGGTGTGCCGCCGCCGAGGGCTCGCGGGGATCGGTCGGCGCTGGTCCAGCCCGACGATCTTGCCGGCGGAAGGCGGGTCCCGTAGGGGAGCCGCTCCTGATCACCAGCCTGCCGGACGCCGGTCGCGGATCGCGAGCCCCGCGGCTGGCGACTTCCGATCCTGGCGTGAAGTCGCCAACCGTCACCGGCCGCTGGCTCTCCGTCATCCGAACGGTCGGTCGGCCGACCGCCTGCAACCGCCGGTCGGCACCCGGAGCGCGCCCGGCCGCCGGGAACAGGGGGCCCGTCGCCGTGGTTGACCACGGCTGGCAGGAGACGGCCGCCGGGCCCGCCGCGCCCCGTGCGGCGCCCAGGACGGCCGGCTCGCAGAACAGCCGGATCAAGGCAAGCCAGGAGGGCGGACGGCATGACCACCGAGGACCAGCAGGAGCACGGGACCGAGCCGCCGGTCGGTGCGGCGATCCGGGGCGCCGCCCGCGGCACCGCACCCGCTCCGCTCTCCATCCTCGACCTGGCGACCGTCGGCGCCGGCCACACGCCCGCCGAGGCCCTCGCCGCCACCACCGAGCTGGCCCGCCGGGCCGAGCAGTGGGGGTACCACCGCTTCTGGGTCGCCGAGCACCACGGCATGCCCGGGGTCGCCAGCTCGACCCCGGCCGTCCTGCTCGCCCACCTCGGTGCGAACACCACCACGCTGCGGCTCGGCTCGGGCGGGGTCATGCTCCCCAACCACGCCCCGCTCGCCATCGCCGAGCAGTTCGGCCTGCTGGAGGCGCTGCACCCCGGCCGGATCGACCTCGGTCTCGGCCGCGCCCCCGGCACCGACCCGGCCACCGCCCGGGCGCTGCGCCGCGGCCTCGGCGAGGGCGCGGACGACTTCCCGCAGCAGCTCGCCGAGCTGACCCACTTCCTGGACGGCGACTTCCCCTCCGGCCACCCCTACGCCCGGCTGACCGCCGTCCCCAGGGGCGAGGGCCGCCCGCCCGTCTGGCTGCTCGGCTCCTCCGGCTTCAGCGCCCAGTTGGCGGGCCGACTCGGCCTGCCGTTCGCCTTCGCCCACCACTTCAGCAGCGCCAACACCGTCCCGGCCCTGGACCTGTACCGGACGTCCTTCCGCCCCTCCGCAGTGCTCTCCGAGCCGTACGCGCTGATCGGCGTCAGCGCCGTCGCCGCCGACGACGAGCCCGCCGCCCGCCGTCTCGCCCGCTCCGCGGCGCTCGGCATGCTCCGGCTCCGCCGCGGCAACCCCGGCCCGATCCCGACTCCGGAGGAGGCCGAGGCGTACCCGTACAGCCCGGCCGAGGAGGACTTCATCGACAGCTGGCTCGACAACGTGGTCCTGGGCGAGCCGGGCCGGGTCGCGGACGGCCTGGAGGCCCTGCGCAAGCGGACCGGGGTGGACGAGCTGATGGTCACCTCGCACATCCACGGCCACGAGGCCCGGCTCCGCTCCTACGGCCTGATCGCCGAGGCGTACGGGCTGACCGCGACGGCCTGACCGCGACGCGTTGACCCGCGACAGGCTGACCGCGACGGGTTGACCCGGACGGGCCGGCGGCGGCAGCCCCGGCGGCGAAGGCCCCGCCCCGCCCCGCCCGTGCCTACCGGCCGTGCGGGGCGGGGCGACCCTCCCGGAGTATCGCCGCGACCCGCTCGGCCTCGCCCGGCCGGGCGAAGTACCAGCCCTGGGCGGTGTCGCAGCCGGTCATCCGGAGCCGCTCGGCCTGGGCGGCGCTCTCGATGCCCTCGGCGGTGACGGTCAGGCCGAGGGTGTGGGCCAGCTGCACCATCGCGCCGACGATCTGCTCGTCGGCGTCACTGCGCCGGGAGTGGAGCTCGGGCACGGGCTGCCGGTCGGCCGGGGCCGGGTCGCGGAACCCCTCGATGAAGGTGCCGTCGAGCTTCAGGACGTGCACCGGCAGCCGGGAGAGGTAGGCCAGGTTGGAGTAGCCGGTGCCGAAGTCGTCGATGGCGATCCGCACCCCCATGTCGGCCAGCGCCTGCAAGGCCTGCAACGGGCGTCCGCCGGGGCCGAGCAGGGCGCTCTCGGTGATCTCCAGCTGGAGCAGCCGGGCCGGCAGGCCGGTGCGCTCGAGGACCCGGGCGACGTCGGCCACCACGTCGGAGTCCCAGATCTGGCGCGCCGCCAGGTTCACGCTCACGAAGGTCTCGGTGTCGGGGAACTCGGTGAGCCACTGCTTGGCCTGACGGCACGACTCCTCCAGCACCCAGGTGCCGAGCGGCACGATCGCGCCGGACTCCTCGGCGAGCGGGATGAAGCGGTCCGGGGAGATCGTGCCGTAGCGCGGGTGGCGCCAGCGGACCAGGGCCTCGGCGCCGTGCACCGCGCCGTCGGCCAGTCCGACCAGCGGTTGGTACTCGACGGTGAACTCGCCGCGCTCCAGGGCCGGTCGCAGTGCCGTGGCGAGCAGCTGGCGGGTGAGTTGGTGGGCGCCGCGGGCCGGGTCGTAGAGGGTCCAGCGGGCGCGGCCGTCTGCCTTGGACCAGTAGAGCGTGGCGTCGGCGTCCTTCACCAGGTCGGCGGGGGTGGTCTCGTGCACCGACCGTTCGACGACGCCGACGCTGGCGGTGATGGCCAGCCGGTGTCCGGCGATGTCGAAGGGGCGCTCCAGCACGTCCAGGATCCGGCCGGCGAGCGCGGTCAGCTGCTCGCTGCCCCGGCTGTCGGGGACCAGGACGGCGAACTCGTCCCCGCCCATCCGGGCCACCAGGCGGGCGCCGTGCCCGGAGAGCCCGCGCCGCAGGCGGGCGGCGACGGCGATCAGCAGCTGGTCGCCGATGTGGTGGCCGAGGGTCTCGTTGATCGCCGCGAAGCCGTCGAGGTCCAGGTAGCAGACGCCGACCCGGCGTTCGCGTCCGGCCGCGGCCTCGGGATGGTCGTGGGTCCCGGTCGTTCCGGGGCTCCGACCGCCCACGGGCTCGGCGACGCTCGGGAGGCAGGCCGCGTCGAGCCGTTCGAAGAAGTAGGTCCGGTTGGGCAGCCGGGTCAGCGGGTCGTGGAGGGCTTGGTACTCCAGGCGGTCGCCGAGCCGGCGCTGCTCGGTGATGTCCTCCACCAGCGCGAGGGTGTAGAGCGGCCGGCCGGCGCCGTCCCGGATCAGCGAGATGGTCACCTTGCTCCAGACCGTGTGGCCCGCGCGGTGCTTGAGCTGCTTCTCCACGCGGAACCGTTCCCGCTCACCGTGGACGAGTTCGGTGAAGAGCCGGTGCGGCATGCCCTCCGGGTCGATGATCTCGTGCAGGTGGGTGCGGACCAGTTCGCCGACGCTCCGTCCGATCAGCGCGGCGAAGGCCGGGTTGACCTCGATGATCCGGTCCTCGGGGTCGATCAGTGCCATGCCGATGACGGCGTCGCAGAACGCCGCCCGGAAGCGGGACTCGCTGGCCCGCAGGGCAGCCAGCAGCCGGTCGCCGCCGTCCTGCCGGTCGGAGGCGTCGGAGGCGCCGAGGTGGGTGCCGTCGGTCAACGGGGCCGAGCACGTGGGGCAGAGCAGCGGCCCGGGGTCCTCGAGGGTGCCGCACGCCGCGGCCGGAACGGCCGGAACGGCCGGGACACCGGGTACGGGGGAAGCGGCCGGGACACCCGGAGTGGAGGGGGTGACACCCGGAGCGGAGGGAGTGGGAGAAGCGGCCGAGGCCCCCGGGGCGCCCGCGCCCATCGAGGTGACGGAGTCGGCCGGATCGAGGACCGGCGCGCTGAGGTGGCGGTGGTGTGGCGGTTCCTCGTGTCGCACGCCTCGGTGGTGTGCGTCGGCCCCCTCGTTCTGGCCCGGCACGGCATGCTCCCGTCCGCTGCTGACGCTTGACGATGGTCCGCCTGGCCGGCCGGGAGTCCGGCGGCCGGCTCCGCGCTCTGTCACGGTCCTCGGAGTCGGTCCACTGGGGGGCGACCGCCGTGGGGCGCTGTCGCGCGGGGACCCGCGTGAAGAACAGGGCGCTTCGGCCGATCATAGGCCGCGGCGGCAACGCGCGGTGACCGCCGCCAGGGTGATTCGCCCTCTTTGGGGCCATGGATGGCGGAACGTGCAGCTGCCCTTCGTGCACATCACATGAGGTGCGCCGGGAGCGTGTGCGCCGAGGCCGCGCCCCCGGGCGCCGGTTGCGCGCCGGGGGCGGGACCGGGCGCCCGGTCGAGCCGGGGGCCGGGTCGGGTCAGGCCAGCTTGGCGGTGAGGGTGATGGTGGTGCCGGTCAGGGCCTGGCTCACCGGGCAGTTGGCCTTGGCGTCCTGGGCGGCCTTGACGAAGTCGGCCTCGTCCATGCCGGGCACGTCGCCCGTGACGGTGAGGTGGATGCCGGTGATGCCGGTGCCGGGCTGGAAGGTGACGTCGGCCTGGGTGTCGAGGCGGGCCGGCGGGTTGCCGCCGTTGGTCAGGCCGTGCGACAGCGCCATCGAGAAGCAGGCGGAGTGGGCGCCCGCGATGAGCTCCTCGGGGCTGGTCTTGCCGTTGGGCGCCTCGGCGCGGGCGGGCCAGGAGACGGGGAACTCGCCGATCCCGGAGGAGGCGAAGGTCACCAGGCCGTTGCCGTCGACGAGGTTGCCCTCCCAGGCGGTACGGGCGGTGCGGGTGGTTGCCACGATCGGTTCCTCCACTGTTGACGTACTGCTGCGTCGTCACTTCCGGTCATGCACGCACCAGACTACGGGTCACCCGGCCGCGGGGCCGGATGCCCGGAAGTGGCGTCGGCGGGCCGCCGTCTACCCGCGCACGGGGCCGCCGTCTCCCCGCGCGCGGGCCTGCCCGCTCCCGGCGCAACGGGGGCGGCCCGGGACCGGCCCGGGGCCCCTCGAACGGCGGATTCCACCGGGCTGTCCGGATGCCGGGACGGTTCCGCCTGACGGTGCGGGTCCGGTGCGGGTGCCCTGTTAGATTTGCCCGGGCCCGAGCCCGGCCGCCGTACGGCCGGGCGCCCACCCCAGACACCGGGAGCCGCCCCGATGACGGACCAGCCCACGACCTCCGACGCCGGCCTGCCCGAGGGCGTCGACGACGCGGTGCGGGCGGAGCTGACCAGCCTGCGCGAGAGCATCGACAACATCGACGCCGCAGTGGTCCACATGCTGGCCGAGCGTTTCAAGGCGACCCAGCGGGTCGGCCGCCTCAAGGCCGAGCACAAGCTGCCGCCGGCCGACCCGGCCAGGGAGCGGGACCAGATCAAGCGCCTGCGGGAACTCGCCGCCGGGGCCAAGCTCGACCCGGTCTTCGCCGAGAAGTTCCTGACCTTCATCATCGCGGAGGTCATCCGCCACCACGAGGCCATCGCCCGCACCTGAGCGGGCCCGGGACGGCGGACCACCGGCAGGGCCGCCCAGGACCGCCCCGGGCCCGTCCCGGCCGCGCGGCCCGGAGCCACTCCTCGCAGGTGCCTCCCGGCCGGCGATGTCGGCGGCGGCTAAATGCCGGATTTCGTACGGCCACCCGGTTGGCGTAGCGTGCAGGTTTCCCCAGCCGGAGAGGTGGAGCAGCGACGATGGCGGTCAACCTGCCCGGAACGCACGGCGGAGCCCCCGGCGATCCCTCCGTGCGGCGCGTCGAGGACACCGGACGCACCGACGGCGCCTCCGACGCACCCGGCGCCCACCAGGTGCCGGGCGCCCCCGGAGCAGCCGGCGGCCGCGCCGAGGCCCGCCGCCGGGCCGGCGGTTCCCGCGGCCGCCGGGGCCGCCGCTCGGCGCGCCGTCCCCGGCCGTGGTGGATCGAGCTGCCGGCGATGGTGGGGGTCGGGCTGGTGATCGCGTTGCTGATCAAGACCTGCCTGTTCCAGGTCTTCACCATCCCGTCCGGTTCGATGGAGAACACCCTGCGGGTGGGCGACCGCGTCGGCGTGAACAAGTTCGCGCCGCTGACCGGCTGGAAGCCGGAGCCCGGGCAGCCGGTGGTGTTCAAGGACCCGGGGGAGTGGCTGCCGCCGCAGCCCGTCGACTCGAACCCCTTCACCAACGCCGTGAGCTCGGTGCTCAGCTTCGTCGGGCTGGTTCCGCCCAAGGACGACAACTACCTGGTCAAGCGGGTGATAGCGACCGGCGGCCAGACCGTGCAGTGCGCGGGGAGCACCCTGACGGTCGACGGCCGGAAGGTCGACGAGCCGTACCTGCACCCCGGTGACGACTCCTGTGCGGGCCTGGACTTCGGCCCGGTGAAGGTGCCCGCGAACTACGTCTGGGTCGAGGGCGACCACCGCAGCGACTCGGCGGACTCCCGGTACCACCGGCAGGGCCCGGGCGGCGGTGCCGTGCCGGTGGACGATGTGGTGGGCCCGGTGTCCGGCGTCGTGTGGCCGGTCAGTCACCTCGACTGGTTCGGCTGGACCGGCCGCTGACCCCGCGCTCGGCGGCGGCCACCCGCTCCCGGCGGTCCTGAGCGGTTCCGGCGGCACGGGAGGCCGCGGCACCGGCGCCCGCGGTGGCGTCCGGGGCGGGGGCGACCACCTCGGTCACCCCGTCCTCGCCGTCCGCCCGTCCCTCCGCCGCCGGCTTGCTGAGCTGCGCCGCGAAGGCGCCGGCCAGCACCAGCAGACCGCCCGCGACCTGCGGCACCCCGAGGTGCTCGCCGAGCAGCACCCAGGCGAGCACGGTGGCGACCACCGCCTCCAGGTTGGCCACCACCCCGGCGATCGGCGGTGAGAGGTAGCCGACGGAGATCACGCCGGTCAGGTAGGCGAGGACGGTGGCGACCAGCACCATCCAGGCGGCCGGGAGGAACGCGGGCAGGGTGTGCCCGTTCATCACCACGGATCCGCCGAGCGGGCTCCAGTCGGCCTGCCAGGGCCGGGTGAGCGCGGTGAGCAGGACGGCGCCGATGAGCAGCCCGTACGCGCTGACGGCCAGCGGGTCGACGGGGCGCTCGCCCCGGCGGCCGGCGTCGGCGAGCACGAAGTAGCCGACCTGGCAGCAGGCCGCGCCGAGGGCGAACAGCACGCCCAGCGCGTCGAAGCTCAGGCCGTTCCAGACCTCCACCACGCAGGCCAGTCCGGCCACCGCGACGCCGGCGCCGACGGCCGCACCCCGGGTGATCGGCTTGCGTTGCACGAACTTGACGTAGCCGATCAGCAGCGGCGGCCCGAGGTACTCGATGAGCAGCGCGACGCCGACCGGGATGCGGGAGATCGCCGCGAAGTAGCAGGCCTGGACGCCGGCCACGGCGAGCAGCCCGAAGCCGAGCAGCAGGCCGGGGCGGCGCAGGACGGCGTCCCGGTGCCGGTAGGCGACCGGGAGGAGGGCCACGGCGGCGCCGGTGACCCGGAGCCACACCACGTGCAGCGGTGAGAGCCCGGCCTCGATCAGGGGCTTGGCCGCGGTGCCCGAGCCGCCGAAGGCGAATGCGGATACCAGCGCGAGGCTGAGACCGAGGGTTCTGCCCGGAGGGCGGGTGGGCGAGGCCGTTGAGCTGTGCACCGACGCATTGTGACAGTCGTACCGGCACTTCGGTAAGGCGCCATTTCGTCATTCGGTCCTGGTGCCCACTGTGCGCAATGGCGCACTCACCCACCCCGGCCCCGGCCGTCAGCCCCCGGTCGCGGCTCCCGCCCCCGTGAGCGCGCCCGCCCCGCCGGTGGGCTGGGTGGTCGGCGGGGTGGTCGGGGCCTGGGTCGGCCCGGTGGTCGGCGTCGGCCGGGTGGTCGGCCGACCGGTGGGCCGCGAGGTGGGCTGGGTGGTCGGCTGCCCCGTCGCCGGGGCGGTCGGTCCGGTCGTCGCCCCGCCGGAACCCGAGCCGTTGCCGCCCGAGGTGCCTGCGCCGGAGTTGTCGCCCGGGGTGGGGCCCGTGCCGGCACCGGCGCCGGGGCTGGCGGCGCCGGTCGACGGGGTGGTGGTCGGCGTGCTCGGAGCGGTCGGCAGGTCGGTCGCGCCGGCGGAGTCGTCGCCGTCCGCCGGGGTCGCGAAGTCGCTCACCGGCAGGCCCTTGAGCGCGGCCTTCATGTAGCTGGTCCAGATCTGCGCCGGGTACTGGCCGCCCGCCGCGCCGTCGATCCCGCCGACGCCGCTCAGGCTGACCTGGGCGCCGGTGCCCGGGTCCTGGCCGAACAGCGCGACCGAGGTGACCAGCTCGGGGGTGTAGCCGACGAACCAGACGGACTTCTGGTCGTCGGTGGTGCCGGTCTTGCCCGCCGCCGGCCGGCCCAGCGCCTTCGCGCGCCAGCCGGTGCCGCCCGGGTCGCTCACCACGCCCTGGAGCATCGAGGTGACCTTGTCCGCGGTGTCCGTGCTGATCGCCTGGGTGGTCTTGTGCGCGGGCAGCGCCACGGCCTCGCCGCCGCGGTCCACCGACTGCACCAGCCACGGGGTGATCTGCTTGCCGCCGTTGTCCAGCGTGGCGTACACGCCGGCCATGTCCATCACGCTCGGGGTGGCCGCACCCAGGGGGATGGACGGCACCGGGTCCAGGCCCGGGGTGTTGCCGGGCAGGCCCAGTGCGATGCCGGTGTCCTTGACCTTCTGCAGCCCGGTGTCCTGCGCGAGCTGGGCGAAGGCCGAGTTGACCGACCAGTCGGTGGCCTGCTGCAGGCTGATCTGGCCGTAGCTCTTGTCACCCTCGTTCGGCGGCGCGTACGGGGTGCCCTTGCCGCCGCGGACCTTGCGGCCGCTGGTGCCGTCGTAGACGGTGCGCGGGGTGATGGTCCGGCCGTCCTGGGTCTTGGCGTCGTTCTCGAAGGCGGCGGCCAGGGCGATCGCCTTGAAGGTCGAGCCCGCCTGGTAGTCGCGCCGGGTGGCGTTGTCCACGTAGTGCTTGACGTAGTCGACGCCGCCGTACAGGGCGACGACCGCGCCGGTCTTCGGGTCCACCGAGACGGCGCCGGCCTGGGCGGCCGCGTCCTTCTTCCGCTTGTCCGGGTTCAGGGTGTCGTGCAGCTGCGCCTGGACGGCGTCCTGGAGCGCCTGCTGGCGGTTCGGGTCGATGCTCAGCTTGATCGTGTAGCCGCCCTTGGCCAGTTCGCTCTCGCTGATGACCCCGTTCGAGGTGAGGTACTGGGTGGCCGCGTTCACCAGGTAGCCGGACTGGCCGGAGAGGCCGGGGTTGGGCTGCGGGTCCTTGACGTCCGGGAAGGCGGCCTTGGCCCGCTCGTCGGCGGAGAGCCAGCCCTCCTTGACCATGCCGTCCAGCACGTAGTTCCACCGGTTGACGGCGTTCTGCTTGCCCTCCTGGGTCGCGGTGGCCACGTCGTAGGCGCTCGGGGCGTTCAGCAGGGTGGCCAGGTAGGCGCCCTGGGCGGGGTCGAGCGCGGAGGCGTCGATGCCGAAGTACGCCTGGGCGGCGGCCTGGATGCCGTAGGCGCCGCGGCCGTAGTAGGAGGTGTTCAGGTAGCCGGAGAGGACGTCGTCCTTGCTCTCGGTGGCGTCCACCTTGATCGCTATGAAGAGTTCCTTCACCTTGCGGGTGATCGACTGCTTCTGGCTCAGGTAGGTGTTCTTCACGTACTGCTGGGTGATCGTGGAGCCGCCCTGGGTGCCCGCGCCGGTGGCGGTGTTGAGCGCGGCGCGCGCCAGGCCCTGAACGTTGACCGCGCCCTCGTGGTAGAAGTTGCGGTCCTCGGCGGCGAGCGCGGCGTGCTGGGCGGCGGGGGAGACCTTGTCCAGGCCGACGTTCTGCCGGTTGGTCTGGCCGGTGCGGGTGATCACCGAGCCGTCCGCGTAGAGCCAGGTGTTGCTCTGGGCGGTCGCGGCGGCGTGGGCGTCGGGGACCTTCACCAGGGCGATGCCGAGCGCGAACAGACCGACGCCGAGCAGCAGGGCCGAGGCGAGGCCGAGCAGGGTCATCCGCCAGGTGGGTATGAGCCGGCGCCAGCCGGTGCGCTTCGGGCGGCGCGGCTTCCCGCCGCCGGTCGTACCGGTGGAGCGCTTGAACCGCTTGACCGGCCGGAGACCGATCGACGGCGTGCGGCCGCCGCCCTGGGTGTTCTGGGACAAAGCGCGGCCTTTCCTGCGGGCGGACCGGGCCAGCCTGCACAGACGGGGACGTCGGCGGTGGGGGCCTTCGTCCGGATTCCGGTTTACTGCCCAGGACGAGCCGGGCGGGCCGAATGGCTCCGCCGGAGCGGCAATCGAGACCGACATCACACGCAAAACGGACGTCGAGGGCCAAAAAATCGGGGAGCCCCTCGCTGTTGCGAGAGACTCCCCAACTGTCTGTGCGCCGCCAGGGACTCGAACCCCGGACCCGCTGATTAAGAGTCAGCTGCTCTAACCAACTGAGCTAGCGGCGCCTGCTGACCTGGAAAACAATACACGGTCCCGAGGGGTGCCTCGAACCGGCCCCCTCCGCCGCCCTCCCCGGGGCGGTCGATATGCCCGTTTGTTACCGGTTGGGGTGGAGTTCGCCGGCGACTACCGTGGAACGGTGCCCCGCCATCAGCCCGGACACCCCCACCTGGGCCCCGTCCACCCGGGCACGCCCGACCCGCTGGGGCGGTTCCTGCGCGTCGACGGGACGCCGCTGCACGTCCGCACCGAGGGCACCGGCCCGCTCTGCCTGCTCACCGGCGGCCTCGGCAGCAGCTGGTTCGACTGGGACCTGGTCGTCCCGTTCCTCACCCCCTACCGCACCGTGGTCCGCTTCGACCGGCCCGGTTACGGGCTGAGCGCCGCCGAGCCCGCCACCGGGCGGCCCGCCCCGACGGTGGCGGGCGAGGCCGGGCGGATCCTGGCGGTGCTGGACGGCCTCGGGCTGGACGGCCCGTGCACCGTGGTCGGGCACTCGCTCGCGGGGTTCCACGTGGAGGCCTTCGCCCGGCTGCACCCCGAGCGGACCACCGGGCTGGTGCTGGTCGACGGCAGCGTCGAGACGGCGGTCCGCCCGTACCCGGCGCCCGCCGCCCGCGACCTGGCGGCCCGGGCCCTGGCCGGCGCCGCCCGGGCGCTCGCGGTCCCGTACCTGTTCGGCCCGACCGCCCGCCGGGTCACCGCCCGGCTGGCCACCGTCCGCCGGGAGGACCTCGCCCCGCCGCAGCTGGTCCGGCACTGCTACCGCACCGGACGGGCCCTGCGCGCGCTGCTGCGGGAGAACGGGCGCTACCTCGACATGGCCGCCGAGCTGGACGGACTGCGGCGCACCCGGCCGCTGCCCGAGGGCCTGCCGGTCACCGTACTGGCGGCCGACGACGGCTGCCGCAACCCCCGCACCGGGTACCGGCTGGCCGAGCAGCGGGAACTCGCCGCCCTGCTCGGCGCCGAGTTCCGCACCGCCGCTCCGGCCGGGCACCTGGTGATGTTCGACCGTCCGGACGCGGTGGCCTCCGCCGTCCTGGACACCTGCTGAGGCGCCCGCGCCCGCACGGTGCCGGCGACGGCCCCGCACTGGCCGGCTCCCCGGGGCCGAGGCGCCCGCGCCCGGACGGTGCTCACTCGCCGGACTTCTCCCGGATGACCGTCCGCACGGCCCGGGGAACGGGCAGCTCCCGGGCCAGCCGCGAGGCGGCGCGCCGGATCGGAGCGCCCTCCCGGCCGGGGTAGAGGCGGCGTGCCAGCCCGGCCGCGTCGATCAGGCCGGCGAGCTGCCGGTCCCGCTCCGCGCTCGGCCGGCCGGCTCCGCCGTCGGGTGCCGACAGGGTCGCCGCGACGCGTGCGGCGATGTCCCGGGCGGCGTCGGGGCGGGTCGTGGGGTAGCGCCGGCGCGGCAGTCCCAGGAAGCGCTTCTCGTCGACGGCGTAGTAGCCCTGCGCCACCAGCCGGTCGAGGTGGAAGCGGTAACCGGGCCGGTCGGGCACCGAGCGGATCGCCTGGGTGAGCCGCGGACGGAACCGGCTCTTGCCCTTCGCCTCCAGGCGGGCCAGCACACCGGCGGCGACCTCGTCCGGCGCGCCGACGGGTCGGTAGCCGGTGATCTGCTGCTTCTCGACCGTGATCGCGCCGGTCACCAGCAGTTCGGCGAGGACGGCGCCCGCGACCACGTGGCGGAGGTGGGCGGAAGGGCTGCGGAACCGGCCGCGCGCCGGGTCGGCGCAGAGCAGCAGGAGTTCCTCGGGGAGGGGGCGGACGTCGGAAGGGATCACGGAGCCACCTCTACCCACCCCCGGAACGCCTCAGGCCGCCCACCGGAGTGGGCGGCCTGAGGGCTTGCCATGTGCGCCGCCAGGGACTCGAACCCCGGACCCGCTGATTAAGAGTCAGCTGCTCTAACCAACTGAGCTAGCGGCGCCTGCTGACGTGGAAGACAGTACACGCCGCCGGGCCGATCCGCCGAATCGTATCCGAGTGGTGACGCTGGGTGGTCAGCTGGCGGCGGCCTCCGGGTGGTGGCAGGCCGCCTGGTGGTCCGCTCCCGCCCGGTCGGCGTCGAGCGCGGGCCGCTCCCGTTCGCAGCGCACCCGGGCGGTCTCCGGGAGCCGGGCGTACAGCGGACAGCGGGTGCGGAACGCGCAGCCGGTGCGGCGCTCGGTGGGGGAGGGCGGGTCCCCGGCGAGCAGGATGCGGTCGCGCGCGCGTTCGGCGGCGGGGTCGGGCAGCGGCACGGCGGAGAGCAGGGCCCGGGTGTAGGGGTGCCGGGGGCGGTCGAAGACGGCGGAGACCTCGCCCTGCTCGACCGTCCGCCCCAGATACATCACGCTGACCCGGTCGGCGAGGTGCCGGATCACCGACAGGTCGTGCGACACGAACAGGTAGGAGAGTCCGAGCTCGGCCTTGAGCGACTGCAGCAGGTTGAGGACGCCGGCCTGGATGGAGACGTCGAGGGCGGAGACCGGTTCGTCCAGGACCAGGAGCTTGGGCCGGACGGCGAGCGCCCGGGCGATCGAGACGCGCTGGCGCTGCCCGCCGGAGAACTGGTGCGGGTAGCGCTCGGTGTGCTCAGGGTCGAGGCCGACCTGCCGGAGCAGTTCGGGGACCCGGCGGGCGATCTCCTCGTGCGGGGCGTGCTGGGCGCGCAGCGGCTCGGCGATGATGTCGCCGATCGGCATCCGGGGGTCGAGGCTGGCCATCGGGTCCTGGAAGACGATCTGCAGTCCGGCCCGGAGCCGGTGGGCCTCGGCCCGGGTGAGCCGGGCGGTGTCGCGGCCGAGCAGCTCGATCCGGCCGGTCTCCGGGGCGCCGAGCTTCAGCAGTTCGAACAGGGTGGTGGACTTGCCGGAGCCGGACTCCCCGACCAGGCCGAGCGTCTCCCCCTCGCGCAGGTCCAGGTCGACGCCGTCCACCGCGTAGACCTCGCCGACCTTGCGCTTGAACACCGTGCCCTTGAGGAGCGGAAACGTTTTACCGAGTCCGCTCACCGACAGCACCGGCGCCCGCGAGGCGCGGTCCCCGCCCGCGACCGGGGTCGGCAGCTCCGGCACCGGGTACACCTCACCCGGCGCGGGCCGCCGCTCGGCCAGCTCCGCCGACCGGACGCAGGCGGCCAGGTGCTCCCCCGGACCCGCGGAGGCCGCACGCTCGGAGGCCAGACCCGCGGAGGCCGCACCCTCCCGGGCCGGCTCCGGGGCACCCTCCAGCGCGGGCTCGGCCGCCGTGCAGCGCTCCTCGGCCAGCGGGCAGCGCGCGGCGAACGGGCAGCCCGGCGGCAGTTCGGCCATCGGTGCGGGCGCGCCCGGAATCGGCACCAGCGCGCCGCCGGACCCGTCCAGCCGGGGCAGTGCGCCGATCAGGCCGAGGGTGTACGGGTGGCGCGGGGCCGCGAACAGCTCGTCCACCTCCGCCGTCTCGACCACCCGGCCCGCGTACATCACCGCGACCCGGTCGGCCGTCCCGGCGATCACCCCGAGGTCGTGGCTGACCAGGACCAGCGCTGCGCCGGTCTCCCGCTGCGCGGTGCGCAGCACGTCCAGCACCTGGGCCTGGATGGTCACGTCCAGGGCGGTGGTGGGCTCGTCCGCGAGCAGGATGTCGGGCTCGTTGGCGACGGCCATGGCGATCATCGCGCGCTGGCGCATGCCGCCGGAGAACTCGTGCGGGTAGCTGTCCAGGGCGCGGTCGGGCGCCGGAATGCCGACCAGGTCGAGGAGTTCGACGGCCCGTCGGCGGGCGGCGGCCTTGTCGACGTCCTGGTGGATGCGGACGGCCTCGGCGATCTGGTCGCCGATCCGGTAGACCGGGGTGAACGCGGACAGCGGGTCCTGGAACACCATGGCGACCCGCCGGCCGCGGATCGCGGCGAGCTCCCGCCCGGGCAGTCCGACCAGCTCGCGGCCGTCCAGGCGCACCGAGCCGCTGACCCGGGCCGTCCCCGGCAGCAGGCCCAGCACGGACAGTGCGGTGACGGACTTCCCGGAGCCGGACTCGCCGACGATGCCGAGCGTCTCGCCGCGCCGCAGGGTGAGGTCCACGCCGCGCACGGCCGGCACCGGGCCGTGCGGCCCGGTGAAGTCCACCCGCAGGTCGCGGACGGCGAGCAGCGGGGTTTCGACGGTGGTGGTCACGGGCGCTTCCTACGGGAACGACGGCTGTCGAGGACGGGACGGGAGCGACGGGAGCGGCCACCGGCCGCCCCGGCGGTGGGGTCGAGCGCGTCGCGCAGCCCGTCCCCGATCAGGTTGACCGCGAGGACGAACAGCACCAGCAGTCCGGCCGCGAAGTAGAACATCCACGGGAACACCGGGGCCTCGCTCGTTCCGGCGGCGAGCAGGGTGCCGAGCGACACGTCCGGCGCCTTGACCCCGAAGCCGAAGTAGGAGAGCGCGGTCTCGCTCATCACGGCTCCGCCGACCGCGATGGTGGCGTCGATGATGAGGAAGGAGGCGACGTTCGGCAGGATGTGCCGGCTGATGATCCGCAGCGGCCGCACGCCCATGAACCGTGCGGCGCGCACGAATTCGCGCTCGCGCAGGGAGAGGGTCATCGAGCGGACCACCCGGGCGGTGATCATCCAGTTGAACAGCGCGAGCAGCAGCACGAAGGCGATCCAGCCGGCGCTCTTCAGCCGCGACGAGACGATGGTGATGATCAGGAACGCGGGGAAGACCAGCAGCAGGTCCACCAGGAACATCAGCGCCCGGTCGGCCCAGCCGCCGAAGTAGCCGGCGCAGGCTCCCACCACGGAGGCCAGCACCGTGGAGAACAGCGCCACCAGCAGCCCGATGACCAGTGACTTCTGCAGCCCGCGGACGGTCTGCGCGAACACGTCCTGGCCGACCCCGTTGGTGCCGAACCAGTGAGTGGCGGAGGGGGGTTGGTGCAGCGCGGTGAAGTCGGGGGTGGCGTAGTCCCAGGGCGTCAGGTACGGGCCGCCGAAGGCGAGCGCGAACAGCAGCAGGACGACGACGGCCCCGACGACGGCGCCCCGTGCGGCGAGCAGCCGGGCGAGGACGAGCCGGCCGCGGCCGGTCCCCCGGCGGGTGGCGGGTGCGGGCAGCCCGGCGGGTCCGGCGGATCCGGGCGGGCCGGTGGGCTCGGTGGGCTCGGCCGGCTTCAGGGAGAGGGTGGTCATCTCACGTCACCTCCGGTCAGGACCGCACGCGCGGGTCGAGGGCGGCGTGCAGGGTGTCGGCCAGGAAGCCGGAGGCGAGCACGACGACGGCGGTGAACAGGTTGATCGCGACGACCGAGTTGACGTCCTGTTCGTTGATCGACTGGATCAGCCACTCGCCCATGCCGTGCCAGCCGAAGATCGTCTCGGTGAAGATCGCACCGGTGAAGATGCCGAGGAAGCTGTAGGCGAACATGGTCGACATCGGGATCACGGCCGTCCGCAGCCCGTGCTTCAGCAGGGCCCGTCCACGCGTCAGGCCCTTGGCCTCGGCGGTGCGCAGGTAGTCGGAGCCGAGCACGTCGAGCATGGTGCCGCGCTGGTAGCGGCTGTAGGTGGCGAGACCGCCGAGGGCCAGCGAGAGGGTGGGCAGCAGCAGGTGCAGCGCCCAGTCGGCGAGGTGGGTGCCGAGACCGCCGGCCAGGCCGGGCGTCTCGTAGCCGGTGAACGGGATCACCTCGTGGCCGGCCGCGTCCTTCGCGGCGATCGCGCCGTTCTTCAGGAACAGCGCGACCAGGAAGACCGGGGTCGAGAGCAGCACGAAGGACAGCACGGTGAGCAGCCGGTCGGAGATCCGGTACTGGCGCACGGCGCTCCACGCCCCGGCGGCGACGCCGAGGAGCATGCCGAGCAGGCTGCCGAGCAGCATCAGCCGCAGCGAGACCCACACCCGGCGGCCGAAGTCGTCGGAGACCGGGGTGTCGTGGATGGTCCGGCCGAGGTCGCCGTGGAGCAGACCGCCCGCCCAGTGGCCGAAGCGCTCGACCACCGGGGTGCGGTCGTTCAGGTTGAGCGCGGTGAGCTGGTGCTCGACCGATTCGGCGGACGGGCGGGGGACCTTGGCGTCGAAGTAGGTGCGGGGCTGGAGGGCGGTCGCGGAGATCGCGTACGCCAGGAAGACGGCGGCTGTCAGCAGGATCGCGTAGTAGCCGAGCCGCTTGGTCAGGTAGCGGAGCATCAGCGGCTGCCCGGGGTGGGGGCGGGGCCGACGCGTCTGGTGGGCATCGGGTGGCTGGCCTTCGGTCGGAGCCCGGTCGGGGCGTCAGGTGGTCGGAGGGGAGAGCGGGTCGGGAAAGCGCAGGTCAGAGTCAAACAGCCGGGCACGGCAGGGGTGTTGCGGCCGTGTTGCCTCCGGTGACTTTTGGATCAGGTGTGCGCTCCTCCCCCTGGTGGCGGATCTGATCCGCTGTTACGTTCCTCTGGCTCGATGCCGGATTGAGTGCCCATGCTCAAGCCCGGTCATGCCTGTCGCGCGCGGACTCCCGCTCCGCAGACCTCACCAGGGGGACCTCATGGACGCTTCCACCACGGCCCGCCGCCTCGGCCGGGCGACCGCCCTCGCCGTCGCCGTCGCGCTCGCGGTCACCGCGTGCACCTCGGGCGGCGGCGGCTCGACCGGTGACGTGGCCAAGAGCGAACCGCCGAGACAGGACTCCCAGGACATCAACGCCAAGCCGTTGGACCAGGTCAAGGACGGCGGCGAGGTGCGCCTGCCGCTGTACCAGTGGATCACCCAGTGGAACCCCTTCCAGGTGGACGGCCGGTACGGCGACGCCGTCGACATCATGCGCGCGCTGGAGCCGAACCTCTTCACCACGGACGCCTCCGGGAACTTCCAGCCCGTCGCCGACTACCTGCAGGAGGCCAAGATCACCTCGACCTCCCCGCAGGTGATCACCTACAAGCTGAACCCCAAGGCGAAGTGGTCGGACGGCAAGCCGCTGAGCTACCTGGACTTCAAGGCGGACTGGGAGGCCAGCAACGGCAAGAAGGACGGCTACAACATCGCCGACTCCTCCGGCTACGAGCTCATCTCCTCCGTCGAGCAGGGCGCGGACCCGACCGAGGTCAAGGTCACCTTCTCGGAGCCGTACGCCGACTGGCAGAACCTGTTCCGCCCGCTGATCCCGGCGGCCGGCATCGGCACGGCGGACGACTTCAACCAGGGCTGGGTGGAGAAGATCCCGATCACCGCGGGGGCCCTGAAGGTCGGGACGGCGGACAAGACCGCGCAGACCCTGACCCTGGTCCCCGACCCGGCGTGGTGGGGGACGAAGCCCAAGCTCGACCGGATCACCTTCCGGGTGATGTCCCAGTCGGCGACGACGCAGGCGTTCCTCAACAACGAGATCGACCTCGCCACGGCCGGCACCGCGGCCGCGTACGGGCAGCTCAAGGGTGCCAAGGACGCCGTGATCCGGGCCGCGAGCCCGTGGGACGAGGTGCACATCTCGTTCGGCCAGGGCGGAGCGCTGGCCGACCAGAAGGTCCGGCAGGCGCTCGGGAAGGCGCTCGACCGGTCCTCGTTGATCAAGATCGCGAACAACGGCGTGCCCGTGGAGTTCAAGCCGCTCGGCAACCACATCATCATGCCGAACCAGACGGGCTACCAGGACAACTCCGGCGAGTGGGCGAAGTTCGACCTGGCCGCGGCCAAGAAGCTGCTCGACGAGGCGGGGTGGAAGGACGCGGGCGCCGGCCAGCCGCGCACCAAGGACGGCCGGCAGCTGGAACTGCACTGGGTGGTCAACGACGCCACTCCCCAGGCGCAGTTGGACCTGGCCACGGCCGCGGTGGCGATGTGGCTGGCGGCCGGGGTGAAGGTCGACCTCGACAAGGTGCCGTCCAACGACTTCTTCACCAAGTACGTGAACCCCGGCAAGTTCGAGATCGCCAGCTGGCGGAACACCGACTCGTTCCCGCTCTCCACCTCGCTCGTCAACTTCCGCCTGCCGGTGGGGGACAACGTCTTCGGCAACTTCTCCAAGCTCGGCACGCCCGAGATCGACGCCCTGCTGAAGAAGGCGGCCGGCACGCTCGACCCGGTGGAGGCCGCGAAGCTGTACAACCAGGCGGACGCGAAGATCTGGGAGCTCGGCCACACCGTCGAGCTGTACCAGCGGCCGACCGTCGTGGCGACCCGCAAGGGCCTGGCCAACGAGGGCGCGTTCGGCCTGGCGGGGACGGACTACGCCAAGATCGGCTGGGAGAAGTGACCCGGGCCGCCGGCGCGGCGGAGCAGCCGCACGGCAGGCGCTGGCGAGCAGCGCGGTGATCACGAGGCCGGTGGTGCGGACACGGGGTAGGTCGGCGCTGCCGCCCCCGCTGTCCTGCCACCGGCCTTGACCTTCCGCGTTGCCCGCAGGCCGCCCGTGTCGTGGGGCCCCGCAGGGCCCGCGCTTGCCTCCAACCGGGGAAGAATCTAGCCGGGCGCCGGGGCCGCCCGCGGCGCAGCGCGCGGGGCGCGCCAGGAAATCCGCCGCGGTGTCACCCACTTCGCGCACCGGAGCGTCAACTTGGGCTGACGGTAAGGACAAACAGGGCATACGCGGGCATCGCGCCCCGGTTCCGGCGGGACGGCCGGAGCGCGCCGGTGCGTGCGCCGGGGCCGGGCCGCTGCCAGGATGCGCGGGACGGGCGGGCCTCCCGGCCCGCCCCGTTCCCGTTCCCGACCCGTTTCCGACCCGTTCCCGACCCGGGCCTGACCGGGGCCTGACCGGGCCTGACCGGTTCGAACCGGATCGGACCGGATCGGACCCGGCCTGATCAAGCCTGACCGGCTCGAACCGGCCTGACCCGGCTCCGTTCCGGCCTGGTCCGGTCCGTCCGGTCCCGCCCGGTCCCGCCCCTGTCCACGCCCCGTCCCGCCCCCGGAGCAGCACCGATGGCCAGTGAACCCGCCGCCGCGGCACCCCGTCCGTACCCCGTCGACCCACCGCCGGTGCGGCGGATGGTCCCGCGCGACCGGCACGAGCCGCACCGGGTCGCCACCCCGCTGGAACTCTTCTTCGACCTCTGCTTCGTGGTCGCGGTCGGCCAGGCCGGCCGAGAACTCGCCCACTCCCTCGCGGCGGGGCACTACGGGGAGGGACTGCGCGGCTACGCCCTCGCGTTCTTCGCGATCTGGTGGGCCTGGATGAACTTCACCTGGTTCGCGTCCGCGTACGACTGCGACGACGTGCCGTACCGGCTCACCACGCTGGTCCAGATCGCCGGGGTGCTGATCCTCGCCGCCGGGGTGCCGCGGCTGTTCGCCACCCAGGACCTGGTGCTGGCGATCACCGGGTACGTGGTGATGCGGCTGGCGATGGTCACCCAGTGGCTGCGGGCGGCCGCCGGCGAGCAGGGCCCGGCGCGCGGGGTGGCGCTGCGGTACGCACTGGGGATCACGATCTGCCAGGTCGGCTGGGTGGTGCTGCTGCTCCTGCCGGACGCCGCCCGGCCGGTGGCCGTCCCGCTCGGCGTGCTGTGCGAGCTGGCCGTGCCGGTGCTCGCCGAACTGCGGATGCAGACCACCTGGCACCCGCACCACATCGCCGAGCGGTACGGGCTGTTCACCCTGATCGTGCTCGGCGAGGCGGTGGCCGCGGCCACGGTGGCGGTGCAGTCCGCCGTGGACGAGCACGAGGGGCTGGGCCGGCTGGTGCCGGTGGCGATCGGCGGTCTGCTGATCTGCTTCGCCGCGTGGTGGCTGTACTTCGCCCGACCCGTCCACGAGCACCTGCGGTCCAACCGGCAGGCGTTCGCCTGGGGTTACGGGCACTACCTGGTGTTCGGCTCGGCGGCGGCGATCGGCACCGGGCTGGAGGTGGCGGTGGAGTCGGCCGTGCACAAGGCGGAGATCTCCGACACGGCCTCCACCGCGACGGTCACCGTGCCGACGGCGGTCTACCTGGGGACGGTGTGGTTCCTGCACTCCCGGCACACCAAGCGCGGCCCGGCGGCCCAGGCGGTGGCGCCGACCGGGGCCGTGCTGGTGCTGGCCTGCACCGCGTTCGGCGCCTCCGGCGTGCTGGCGGCGGGCCTGGCGTGCGCGCTGATGGTCGCGGTGGGGGTGCTGATCCACAGCCGGGAGAGCCGCTGAGCCCCGTCAGGCCCGGCCCAGCAGCCCCGGTTCGTGCCGCGCCAGCCAGGCCCGGTAGGCCGGGTTGACCTCGGCCGATTCCAGGTAGGCGGCGCGCAGTTCGGCGTGGAGCGCGTCCAGGGCGGGCGGGCCGAGCGCGCGCGGACGCCAGGTGAAGAGCAGTCGGACGGCCAGCGGGTCCCCGTGGACCGGGCGGACCACGGTGCCGGGGCCGGGCAGCGCGGTCGGCTGGCAGGGGCGGACGGCCTCGCCGGAGGCGACCAGTTCGGCGGCGGTGGCGTTGTCGCGCACCTGCACCACCCGGGGGTCGAGCCCGGCCGCGCGGAACACCCGGCGCAAGGCCGCGTACTCGTGGTCGGCGGTCGGGTCCACCATCCAGGTGTCCTCGGCGAGGTCGGCCAGGTGGACGACCGAGCGGGCGGCGGCCGGGTGGCCGGCGGACAGCGCGACGAACTGCGGCTCCCGGGCCATCAGCACCCGGTGCTCGGCGCCCGGCGGCACCCGCAGCGGGAAGCCCTCGCTCTCGTGGACGAAGGCCACCTCGAGCTGGTCGGAGGCGACCATCCGGAGCAGCGCGCTCGCGGAGACGTCGACGTGGATGGTGGTGTCGGTGTCCGGCAGCCGCTCGTGCACCCGGCGCAGCCAGGCCGCGACCGTCCGGCCGCCGACGCTCCCGATGCGCAGCCGCCGTCGGCGCCCGGGCCCGGAGGCGTCCCTGGCCTCCTGGCGGGCGGCGGCCACCAGCGCGGCCAGCTCGCCGATCACCGGCCGGGCCCGGGAGAGCACCGAGTGGCCGAGCGCGGTGGGCCGGCTGCCGGTCTGCTCACGGGTGAACAGGGTGCCGCCGATGGCCCGTTCGATGCGGTGCAGCTGTGTCGTGAGGGAGGGCTGGGTCATGCCGAGTTGGAGCGCGGCCTTGCGGAGGCTGCCGGTGTCGGCGATCGCGCACAGCACCCGGAGGTGTCTCACGTCGAGCTCCACGGCGGGAGCATAGACGGCGCCGGAGCGTCTTGCCAAGTACATGTCAGTTCGCCGACGGCGTGGCCGCGACCGCGCGGAGCGGGCCCCGGCGAACCGCCGCGCTGCCGCATCGCCACATTGCCGCGCTGCGCGCTGCCGCATCGCCGCGCTGCCGCCGTGAACCGGAGCGCGGGGGCCGCCCGGCCGGAAACGGGCGGCCCACCGCAGTGGGTACTTCCCCGCCCCGGAGCCTAGCCAAGGGCGGAACGGAATGCCAGGGGCATGAGTGGGTCAAGACGAGTAAAAGACGGCTCGAATCCGCCCTGGGCGGAGGGGTATTGGACCGGGCTATCACCGGTTGACATCATCCGCCCGCCCGCCGGGCTGCCCGAAGCTCTGGGGCATCACCCGTTCGCCAGGTGTCCCCCAGGGCCGGCCCCCAACCGGCTACGGCACCCCAGGAATCGGAGCCCCCACATGAAGCGATCCGTGCTGTCCGCCACCCTCGGCCTGGCCCTCGCGGCCGGCCTCGCCGTGCTGCCCACCACCGCGGCCAACGCCGCCCCGGCCGCCCCGGCCGTACACGGCTACACCGCCTCGACGTACGCCGGTTCGGCCGCCGAGGCCGCGGACAACCAGACGTTCTTCCAGGCCGTGATGGCCTCCGCCAAGGCCAAGCAGGCCGCCAACCCCGGCCTGACCACCGTCGTGGTCACCTACGACGCCAGCTCGGCCCCGTCCTTCCGCACCCAGATCGCCAACGCCGCCCAGATCTGGAACAGTTCGGTCAGCAACGTGCAGCTGCGGTCGGGCTCGGCCGCCGACTTCCGCTACTACGAGGGCAACGACAGCCGCGGCTCGTACGCCAGCACCGACGGACACGGGCGCGGCTACATATTCCTCGACTACGCGCAGAACCAGCAGTACAACTCGGTCCGGGTGACGGCCCACGAGACCGGGCACGTGCTCGGCCTGCCGGACCACTACTCCGGCCCGTGCAGCGAGCTGATGTCCGGCGGCGGCCCCGGTCCGTCCTGCACCAACCCGTACCCGAACGCCACCGAGCGCAGCCGGGTCAACTCGCTCTGGGCGCGCGGCTGACCGACTGCACCGTCCCGGGCCGGCCGCAGCGGCGTGCGGCCGGCCCGGGCCGTGTCGGTGGCGCGTGCGGCCGATCCGGGCCGTGTCGGTGGCGCGTGCGAGCATGCGGGCGAGGACCATCCGCCCCCGACCGCAAGGTGCCGCCGCCATGTCCCGTTCCGTCCCCGACCGGCTCGCCGACCTTCCCTACGTGGAACTGCTGAGCCCCCACACCGGTCCGCTGCGCAGCGACGGCCGGTACGACACCGCGCACTTCGACGGCGGCGAGCGCACCGACGAGTCGGGGGCCGGTGCGGTCTTCCTGGAGTGCGCCTTCACCGGTGTCGCGCTCAGCGGGGTCAAGCTGCGCCAGGCCCGGTTCAACGAGGTCTGGGTGCAGGCCGGCCGCTGGGTGGCCTGCGACCTGAGCGAGAGCGAGTGGCAGGACAGCGCCTTCGTCGGCGGGGTGCTGGCCGGGATCGCCGGGTACGGCTCCGCGCTGCGCCGGGTGGTGTTCCGCGGCTGCAAGCTGGAGGCGGTCAACCTGCGGTCGGCCGTGCTGCGGGACGTCGTGTTCGAGGACTGCCTGCTGCGCGACGTGGACTTCGGCGAGGCGAAGCTGACCGAGGTGTCCTTCCCCGGCTCGACGCTGGAGGAGGTCCGGCTCCGCGGGGCCGTCCTGAAGAAGACCGACCTGCGCGGCGCCGTCCGGCTCGGGCTGGCGGACGGCCACCAGGGGCTGCGCGGGGCGACCATCAGCTCCGCTCAACTGCTGGAGCTCGCGCCGCAGTTCGCCCACGCACTGGGCATCGAGGTCAAGGACCGCTGACTCCGGCGCAGCCTGTCCCTCCCCGCAACGGCGCCGGCCCGTCCTCCCGCCCCCGCGACGGCGCCGGCCCGTCCCTCCGCAGCTTCGTCCCTCCGCGGCGCCGTCCCGTCCTTCCGCAGCGGCGTCCCGCGTTCAGCCCGGCGTTGCTCGGTGACACCCGGAGGAACAGTCCGACAATCCTGCTGCACGCCTCTGGTGGCCCGCTTCGGGAGCGGTGGAGACTGCTGCGCGATCGGTGAGCCAACTTGTGTACACAACATCGCCAGCGAAGGGACGGGCCGGGCTGATGGCCGAGTTGAGTCGTAGGAAGTTCGTCACGCTGTCCGGCGCCGCAGCGGCGGGTCTCGCGGTGGCCGGCACCGGCGCCGCGGGAGCCGCCCCGGGCGCCGCGGCGGCGACTGCCTCCACCACCACGCTCAGCACCACGGGCACCATCGCCGACGTGCAGCACGTGGTGATCCTGATGCAGGAGAACCGCAGCTTCGACCACTACTTCGGCATGCTGCGCGGCGTGCGCGGCTTCGCCGACCGCAGCGCCATCCAGATCGCCGGCGGCTACAGCGTCTTCAACCAGCCCAACGGCCTGCTCTCCCGCCAGTACCCGTGGCAGTTCAGCCAGACCAAGCCGGCCGGCGGCGCCGACCCCGAGCGCCTCGCCCAGTGCAACGGCGACCTCAGCCACGGCTGGAGCGACCAGCACAGCGCGTGGAACGGCGGCAAGATGGACAACTGGGTCGCCGCGAAGGGCAACGTCCGCACCCTCGGCTTCCTCACCCGCCAGGACATCCCCTTCCACTACGCCCTGGCCGAGAACTGGACCATCTGCGACGCCTACCACTGCTCGGTGCTCAGCGCGACGGGCCCCAACCGCACCTACCACTGGTCCGGCCAGATCGACCCCGCCGGCACCGCGGGCGGCCCGGCCTACGACGGCGGCGACGAGAAGGGCCTGCGCTGGCAGACCTTCGCCGAGGCGCTGGAGGGCGCCGGCGTGAGCTGGAAGGTCTACCAGAACGCCGCCGACAACTACGGCGACAACGCGCTGGCCTACTTCTCGCAGTTCGCCAATGCCCCGGCCGGCAGCGCGCTGGCGACCAAGGGCATGGGCTCGGTGCCCAAGGTCACCGGACGGACCCCGGACGACATCGTCGCCGCGATCAAGGCCGACGTGCTGGCCGGCACCCTCCCGAAGGTCTCCTGGATCGTCCCCGACCAGGCCTCCTCCGAGCACCCGTACGCCACCCCGGCCGACGGCGCGCACTTCGTCCACAACGTCATCGACGCGCTGAACGCTGACCCGAACGTCTTCAACTCGTCCGTCCTGTTCGTCAACTACGACGAGAACGACGGCTTCTTCGACCACGTCCCGCCGCCGGTCGCCCCGGCCGGCACCCCCGGCGAGTTCTACAACGGCACCAACATCGGCCTCGGCTTCCGCGTCCCGATGATCGCCGTCTCGCCCTGGACCCGCGGCGGCTGGGTCAACTCCGAGACCTTCGACCACACCTCGGTGCTGCGCTTCCTGGAGGTCTGGACGTCCGCCCTCGGCACGCCCGCCAAGTGCGTGAACATCAGCGACTGGCGCCGCCGGGTCTGCGGTGACCTCACCAGCGTGTTCGACTTCGCCAACCCGGTGTACGGCCTGCCCGCGCTGCCCGACACCTCGCAGACCATCGGCCTGTCCGCCTGCAGCCCGCTGCCCAACCCGGCCCCGGTGAACAACCAGCTGCCCGTCCAGGAGCCCGGCACCCGCCAGGCCCGCGCCCTCCCGTACCAGCCGAACGCCAACCTTGACCACCTGGAGTTCGGCTCGTCCGGGGTCATGAAGGTCTGGCTGAAGATGGAGAACGCGGGCGCCGCGGCCGTGAAGTCCGCGCACTTCGCCGCCTACGCCAACGCCTACCGCAGCGGCGGCCCCTGGCAGTACACCGTCGACCCGGGCGGCAACACCAGCGACTTCTTCAACTGCGGCGCCGGCTTCGGCGGCGGCCCCTACGACCTGTCCGTGGTCGGCCCCAACCGCTTCCTGCGCCGCTTCAAGGGCGACGCCACCAAGGCGGGCAAGAACGCGGCGGTCACGGCCTCGTACGCGGTCGAACCGGGAACCGGCAAGCTGGCGGTGTACTTCAAGCTGGCCAACACCGGCAGCACCCCGATGACCTTCACCATCGCCTCCAACAACTACCGCACCGACGGCCCCTGGACGTACCAGGTCCCGGCGGGCGGCAGCGTCAGCGACTACTTCAACGCCGTGGCCTACACCAACGGCTGGTACGACTTCACCATCACGGTGGACGCGGACAGCAGCTGGTCCCAGCGCTTCACCGGCCACCTGGAGACGGGCGCCCCCAGCGTCAGCGGCTGACCACCGCGTCCGCCGCGCGGACCGGAGGCCCCGCCACCCGCCTCGCGGGTGGC
Organism: Kitasatospora sp. NPDC048194; assembly: GCF_043202455.1. NCBI lineage: Bacteria > Bacillati > Actinomycetota > Actinomycetes > Kitasatosporales > Streptomycetaceae > Kitasatospora > Kitasatospora sp. NPDC048194. The sequence goes on along the minus strand of NZ_JBIDAK010000015.1, from coordinate 2,788 downwards.
GGGGTCCCGTGTCGGTATGAGACCGGCATGTGATGCGCTTCGAGCACGTCGCACCGCTGTGACTCCCCGGGACCGCCATGGAGCCCCGCGCCGCCGCGGTGGCTCGGTGCCTGGGAGTACGGCCATGTCCACCGGAACCGCACCGGGTGCTTCCCTCGATCACCGATCGCCCCCGCGCAGGAGCCTCAGTCATCGTGTGCGGGCCGTATAGGTGAACCGATTCTGCTATTTTCACCGTGCGCGAATGACCGGTCACACGCGCTCCTCGTGCTGACCGCGCGCACTCGCCGCCGCTGCGGCGTGGGGGACAGGACGAGGGCCAGGGGGGTCGGAATCCCATGAACGCGTACGCAAGCTCGGACGGGCCAGGCGGGCCCTACGTCGTCCCGCCGGCCGGGCCATCGGGCGGGTCGGTCTTCGGAGTCGATCCGGCCGATCTCGACGTGGCGGCCAAGGCCGCAAAGGACACCGGCGAGGCGATGCCGAAAGAGCTGAAGAACATCCATGAGCCTTCGGACAAAGTGGTCGCCGCGCTTTCGGGCTGGCGGGTCGGCGAGTCGTTGAAGAACTGCACCGCCGCGTGGGAGGAGTGCCTGAAGAACCTCGCCACTGAGGTCGACAACGTCAGCCTGAAGCTGACCCAGACGGCGGCCGACTACCGCAACGCCGATCACGGTGGCGCTGTCAGCCTCAAGGCCACCGGAGCAGGACTCTCTCCGCAGGCGGGCAGCTGATGGTCACCCTGGTCCAGCTGCGCGACACCGACCTGTCCGGCCTCGGGACGGCGGCCACCGCATACGACACCCTCTCCGCCAACTTCAACAAGCACGTGCAGACGATGCATCACGAAGTCGTCCGGCACATCTACAGCAAGAGCTGGACGGGCAACGCCGCCGGTGCGGCCAATGCATCGCTGGAGCAGACCAGCGGGCGTCTGGACGCGGCGCACACCGAGATGTCGGCGGTCTCAGGGCTGCTGCGGGAGGCCTTGGACTGCTTCCTGCTGGCCCAGTCCAAGCTCAAAGAGGCACTGCGGGAGGCGGGGAACCTGGGACTGACCGTCTCCGATGACGGGACAGTGACCTGGCCGGCGCGTGAGTCATCTGCCGCCCGCGTTGCGCGTCGGCAACGACGTGGCTCTCTTCCCTGCCATGGGCCCGCTCGGCGACGAGCTGTACAAGATGTACGCCCCCGAGAGCCAGCTCTGGTTCGGGCAGGACCCGGCCAGTAAGGAATTCGGCGCCAACCGTTTCGCCGTCCCGGACGGCGCGCCGCTGTCCTTCGACTCGCACTCTCACTACATGGACGAGCCGAAGACGGACCCGGCACCGGACGACGCTGCGGTCTCGGCCAACAACATCGGTCAGATCGTGGCCGGCAAGTACGACCACGTGACACGGCAGGGGCAGCGATGAGCATTCCACCCATGCGCCCGTCACTCCCGGGTGCCGTGCCGTCGAACGCTCCGAGGCGCCGCAAACTGCTGACGCGACGACTCGCGGCCGCTGTCATTCCCCTGGCCTTCGTGCTGACTTCGACGGCGTGCAGCGCCGTCACCGCGGAGGTCAACGACGCCGCCCGACCGGACGCGACGGCGACGGCACCGCTCATGCCGCCCGAGCAGGCCCTGCAGAAGCTCAACGCCTTGCTGGACGAGGCGATTTCGGGCGTACAGCCGGCACTGCGGTACCAGGACGCGTGGCCCGAGGCCAAGGTGCAGTACTCCTCGGGCCTGAACGAGCATTCCCTCGGCTACGCGAAGGCCTCCCGCGCACGTCACGTGATGACCAAGGTTGTTCCCGCCAAGTCCGCCCCTCTGCTGGACGCGGTGCGCAACACCTGGAAAGCCAAGGGCTACCGCGTCGAGTCGGGTCCCGCCGGTCAGGCCGTGCACGCCACCACGCAGGAGGGCTTCAGCGTTCGAATCAGCATCGGCACCGCTGGGGCCATCGACATCGAGGCCACGGTCGGCCCGGTTCCGGTGCCCGACGGGCGGGACCTGTTCGGCACGCCGACCCCCGACCCCGTCATGCCCGACGCCAATCCCGACGGCTCGCCCGGGTACGAGGACCCGTACTGGTCCGTTTGATCACCGTGCCGTCCTCGGAGCCGGGCCCACCGCCCCGCTCCCCGTTCCGAAAGCCTCCGCATGACCCCCGAACAGGCCGTTCAGGCGCTCGACGCACTCCTCGACGAGGCGATGTCCGCGGTGCGCCCGCCGCTGCAGTACTGGAACGGCTGGCCCCGCTCCACGGAGCAGACCGCGGGACCGGACGACCACTCCTTGGGTTACGCCGTTGCCACCCGCGATCGGTACATCATGACCAAGGTCGCTCCCGCGAAATACGGCGCGCTGCTGGGTGTCACCGAACGAGGCTGGCTGACCCACGGGTACCGGATCACTTCCGTCAACCCCCGCCAGCCCGCCATGTTCGCCACCACGCCCACCGGATACGGCGTGTGCATGCTCTTCGGAGCTGCCGGCAACATCACCTACCAGGCCACCGTCGGTCCGATCCCCGTGATCCGCGATCGCGACCCCTTCGGCACCTACGTGCCGGAGCCGACCCTGCCCAACGGTGGCCTCGACATCATCCCCCGCTACGAGGATCCGTTCTGGTCGCGCTGAACGGCGTCAGCGGCTGACCACCGCGTCCGCCGTGCGGACCGGAGGCCCCCCCCCCCCCCCCGCGGGGGGGGGGGGCCCCCGGGCGCGGCGGCCCCCCCCGGGGGGGGGGGGGCCCCCCGCGGGGGGGGCCCCCCCCCCCCGGGCCCCCGCCCGCCCCGA
>NZ_JBIDAK010000014.1:0-191661 GCF_043202455.1 Kitasatospora sp. NPDC048194 | reverse complement strand
CGGGTGAGCGTCCTGTGGGCGCTCCTGCGCGACAACAGGGTCTTCACCCCCGCTCCGGTCGCGCAGGCGGGTTGACTTCGTCATTGAGACTCCGGATGCGGTGAGGGGAAGTCACTGAGGGAGCGGGGTGCGGCGTGCGGGGAGGCGAGCGGAGCGCCCGAACAGGATGCGGGTACCGCCCTCGACGCGGGTAGACGACGGCAGGTGAAACCTTGTCCCCGGGCCGGGAAACGGGCGGTGCGCCCGGCAAAACCGCCCGACAACGGACGATGCGGGCGATCGGGTTCAGATTGCCTCGGGTGCCCCGGCCGGAGATAGTGATCTTCGAGCGGCGCAACCGGACGCCGCGTCAGTTCGCGAGAGAGCCGAGGAACATGGCGAAGACCAGTCTGTTGCGCCCCTTCGCGGTGGCCGCCGCCGCTGCCGCCCTGGCGGCGACCGGCACCGTGCCCGCCCTGGCCGCCGGCCGGGACACCACCGCACTGCCCGTACCCGACACCGCCGGGGTGCTCAGCGCGCTTCAGGCCACCATGGGGGCGGGTGCCCCCGGCGCCTTCGCGGTCATCCGCGACCACGGCGGGGACGAGCGGACCCGCTCGGTCAGCGTCGGCCGGGCCGACCTGGACGGTACTCCGATGAACTCCTCGTGGAGGTTCCGGGTCGGCAGCAACAGCAAGATGTTCGCGGCCGTTCTCGTGATGCAACTGGCGGAGGAGGGCCGCATCGACCTGGACAAGCCGCTGCGGGACTACCTGCCCGCCGGCACCCTCCCGGCCGACTGGGACATGACCGGCCGCCAGGTGATGGAGCACCGCGCGGGCGTCTACGACCACACCAACGACCTGCTGGAGCAGCCCGGCGAGGAGACCACCAGCGCCTTCGAGGCCCGCATCCGCACCAAGGTCTACAACCCCGCCGACCTGGTGGCGATGTCCGTCAAGCACGGCCAGCAGTACACCCCCGGCACCCGCTACTCCTACTCCAACACCGACTTCGTCCTGATGGGCCTCGCCGTCGAGCACCTCACCGGCCGCCCGTACCCGGACGTGCTGCGCGAGCGGATCCTGGAGCCGCTCGGCCTGGACAGGACCTCCTTCGTGGTCCCCGACCAGCGGATCGAGGGCCGCCACATCACCGGCTACCTGACCAACGACGACCGGACCAAGCCGCTGCTGGACTCCACCGAGCAGACCGGCTCCTGGGTCTGGAGCGCCGGAGCCGTCATCTCCTCCGCCGAGGACCTCGACCGCTTCCTGACCGCCCTGATGGCCGGCGGCAACGGCGGCCTGGTCTCGGACGCCTCGCTCAAGCAGATGGAGGCCGTGCTGCCGACCCCGACCGCCAGGATCAGCTACGGCCTGGGGCTGCGCCGCATCTCTCTCTCCTGCGGGGACGTGTACGGGCACGGCGGCATCGTCCAGGGCTACCAGACGCAGTCCTTCACCACGCCGGACGGGCAGCGCAGCGTGTTCGTGTTCGCCAACGCCTCCAACAACGGCGCCGTGACCCAGGGGCTGATGAACGCCCTGGAGCCGGCCTTCTGCGGCAAGAAGCCGGCCGCCGCGCCGCGCACGGCCCTCGTGCAGCAGGACGGGGCGGACCGGGACCTGCCGGTGGTCGAGGACACCCGGATCTGATCCGCCGCGCCCCGAGCCGCACGGGCCGCCCGGCTGCGCCGGTGGACCGTGCCCGGGCCCGGGGCAGGCCGGCACACCGTCAGGTGGCCTCCGGCACCGCTCGTCCCGCTCCGGGCAGCGCGTTGAGCCGGGCCCGAACGGCGTCGGCGTCGCGGTGCTGCAGGTCGTCCAGGATGGTGAGGCCGAGCAACCAGGCGCTCCGGGCGGCCTCGACGTCGCCGAGGGCGAGGTGGGTGTCGCCGATGTGGGTGTGGATGTCGGCCTGGAGGAAGTAGTCGCCGACCGCCTGCCGCAGCCGCAGCGACTCGTGGTAGGCGGGCAGCGCCGCGTGGTACTCGCCGAGCTGGTGGTGGATGAAGCCGATGCTGTCCCAGATCGACGACTGCCCCGGCAGGTTGCCGGCCTCGCGGGCCAGGTCCAGCCCGCGGCGGCAGTACGGCAGTGCCTCCCGCAGCTCGCCCTGCTGCGCCAGGTACCAGCCGATGCTGTTGAGCGCCAGGGCCTGTCCGGAAGGGTCCCCGAGGGCCTGGAACAGCTCCAGGGCCCGACGGGACTCGGCCACCGCCTCGGCGTTGGCCCGCACCTCGCCGTGAGCGATGGCGAGGTCGAGCTGCGTCCTGCCCTGGCGCGGCCGGTCGCCGAGCGCCTCGAACTGCCGCAGGGCCAGCCGCAGCTCGCGCTGGGCCTCCGGCTGGCGGTCCTGGGAGCGGTGCACCTGGCCGAGCCAGCGGTGCGCGTGGGCCTGGTGGCGGAGGTCCCCGGTGCGTTCCGCGGCGGCCAGCGCGATCTCGCTCGCCCGCTGCCACTGCTGCCACAGCCCCGACTTGAGCAGGTAGGCGACCTGCGCGCCGACGAGCTGCCAGGCGTGGACGTCGGCCCCGGTCCGGTGCGCCGCGTCGACGACCCGTTCCAGCACCGGCTGCTCCTCCCGGTACCAGGCGAGCGCCTGCCGGCGGTCGGCCGGTTCCTCGGGCGTGACGCCGGCGGCCGGTTCGGCGAGGTCGAGCGTCTGCCAGGAGGCGTCGTCGGCGTAGGCGAGGCAGCCGGCGCGGTGCGCGGAGTGCAGGTAGTGGTCGAACATCCGCAGGGTCGCCGCATCCCGCCCCGCCGCGGACTCGAAGGCGGCCGCCTGCTCGGCCGCGTAGGCGCGCAGCAGGTCGTGGAAGGTGTACCGGCCCCGCTCCGGGGCGGTGATCAGGTGGGCGCGGTGCAGGTCCTCCAGCAGGCGGCGGGTCTCGGACTGCGGCAGGCCCGCGAGGCTCGCGGCCGCGGCCGCGCTGATGTGCGGGCCCGGGTGGAGGCCGAGCAGCCGGAACAGCCGGGCGGCCTGCGGAGCCAGGGCGCGGTAGGACCAGGAGAACACCCCCCGGACGTCGGCGTGGCTGTCACCGGCCGACAGGAGGTCCAGGCGGACGCGGGAGTCGCGCAGTTCACCCGCCCACACCCCGAGCGGCGTGCCGGGCTCCTCGGCCGCCCGGGCGGCGGCGATGTTCAGCGCGAGCGGCAGGCGGGCGCACAGCCCGATCAGCTCGTCGACCGCCTCCCGCTGTTCCTCGACCACGTCGGCGCCCAGGCGGCGGGCGAGCAGTTCCCGCGCCTCCTCGGGCGTCAGCACGTCCAGGGTCAGCGGTACGGCCCCGTCCAGGGCGACCAGTCCGGGCAGCCGGTTCCGGCTGGTGACCACGACCAGGCAGGTGGTGGAGCCGGGCAGCAGCGGGCGGACCTGTTCCGCCTCGCGGGCGTTGTCCAGGACCATCAGCGTCCGGGTGCCGGCCAGCCGGCTGCGCAGCAGCGCGAGCTGCCCGTCCGGATCGGCGGGGATGCGGTGGGCCGGAACGCCGAGCGCGTCCAGGAAGCCGCGTGCCACATCGGCGGCGTCGACCGGCGCTCTGGCGGGGTCGAACCCGCGCAGGTTGGCGAACAGCTGGCCGTCGGGGAAGTGCTCGGCCACCCGGTGGGCGAAGTGAACGGCCAGGGTGGTCTTGCCGACGCCGGCGGTGCCGGCGATCGCCGAGATCACCACCGCGCCGCAGCCGGGGGTGACGTCGGCCAGCAACCGGTCGAGCACCTGGAGCTCGCGGGTGCGGCCGGTGAAGTGCCGGACGGCCATGGGCAGTTGCTGCGGGCCGGTGATGACGGCGGTGCCGAGCGGCGCGGACCCGGGCGCAACGGAGCGGAGGGCGGGGGTGGCGGCGGCCGGTGCCGCCGCCGCGACCGGCACGCCCGGCGCTCCCGTCCGCTCCGCGACCCACCGGTCCGCGCCGCTCGGGTCGGCACCCGGTGCCTCCGCGCCCCGCGGGTCCGGGTCGCGGGCCGCAGTCAGCCACGCGGCGCGGGTCTCCGGGTCCACCCCGAGGGCCTCGGCCAGCCGGACCACCGAGGACATCCGCGGCCGGCGCCCGCCGGCCTCCAGCGCGCTGATCGATCGCGCCGACACCCCCGAACGCTCCGCCAGCTCGTCCTGACTCCACCCCGCCGACAGTCGTCGTTCCCGCAGCAGCGCGGCGAACACAGCAGCCCCCACCCATCCCCCCGGATCCCTGCGAACCGAGCCGTCGCCCCCACCGTCCGGCTCGGATCGCGAACGAGAGTAGCCGGAAGCAGCCGAAGTGTCAGGTCAACGTCGGGTCAACGTCGTGGTGGGTCCCCTCGCCCTGCCGGGAGGATGAGCGCCGGACGGACCGGCCGAAGGAGGAATTCATGAGCGCTCGCAGGACTGCTTCGCGTCCGACCGGTGGTCCGGCCCGGACCGCGGTGGTCGCCGTCGCCCTCGCGGCACTCGGCACGGGCGGTACGGCCGACGCCGCGGCCGGCCCGGTCGGCGGCCAGGTCCGCTCCGTCCCGGTCCGCTCCGGCTCCGTCCCGGTCATGGAGGTCAGGACCGCCGACGGTGTGCTCACCGTCCGACGCTCCTCCGACCGGCCGCCGACCTCCGACCGGCCGTCCGCCGGCGCCGCCCGGCCCACCTCGGCCACCACCTGCAACGGCGTGGACCCCAAGGTCTGCTTCGCCGTCAACGGCAGCGGCTACTACGTCAGCACCATGGAGAACACCACCTACTACGGTGCGGGCGCCTGGGCCGACATCCAGATCAAGAGCCCGACCGGAGCCCTCCTGACGGGCACGAGCTTCTACGCGGCCGGCGGCGGCTGGTACACCGCGACCTACGCGCCGTACGGCTACGTCACCGCCGGCTGGTGGTGCGGCTTCAGCAACGCCGACGGCGGGGAGTACACCGGCAGTTGCATCGACGTGAGCAACTGACCGACCGAGCCGGCGGGCGTCGCCCCTCCCCACGGGGGCGGGGCCCGCTGTCCGGCTGCGAGCCGCGGTCACGGGGGTGCCGCGGCTCGCGGCCGGCGCCGCTCAGTGCGGCATCGCGTCGAGGGCGGCCCGGGCGACCTTCACGGCCTCCGCCTGGCAGCCGGCGGCCGGGTGGTCCGCGCCGCCGAGTCCGACGAGCACGCGCAGGTTGCCGTCGCGGACGGCCAGGGAGCAGTTCTCCCCGTTCGCCGGGGAGTCCCAGTACGCCTCCTCGCCGACACCGAGGCCGTCGTCACGCCGGTGGCCGGCGGCCGAGACGGCGAAGTCCTCGCGCTGCGTGCGGGTGGCGTCGTCGCTGCTCCCCGCGCTGCGGCGGAGGTCCCAGCGGACGGTCGCGGACGGCTGCTGGTCCCGGTAGGTCTGGCCGGCGACCACGGTCACGCCGTACCAGGAGCAGCTGGTCCGGGCGGTGGAGGACTGCTCGTCGTACCGGTCCTCGTCCGGCTCGCGTCGCGCGGACGGCAGCGGCAGCCGGGGAGCGGCCTCCGCGCAGACCGGTGCCTTGACGTACTTGTCCGGCACCGCCGGGCTGTTCGGATCGCGCAGCAGCAGGTAGCCGCCGACACCGGTGGCCGCCACGACGACGGCCGCGGCGGCCACCAGCGCGGCGGTGCGGCGCGGGCGCCGGGGCGGGGCCGATCCGGCGGGCGCGGCCGATCCGGCGGGCTCCGCCGGCCCGGGCGCGGCGTCCACGGTGGTGGCCAGGTGCGGCGCCGCCAGGTGGTACGACGTCGGTTCGGTCCCCTGCGGCCGGGGCACCGCCGCTGCCTGCGGGTTCGCGAGCAGCGCGTCGACCTGCGCCCGCTGCGCCGCGATCAACGCGTGCACCGCCTCCGGCCACTGCCGTCCGGCCGGGGCGACCGGACCGAGGAGGTCGAGCAGCCGCACCGGCGTCGGACGGGCGGCCGGGTCCTTGGCTAGGCAGGCCACCAGGAGCGGCCGGGTGGCCGCGGGAGCGCCGGTGAGGTCGGGCTCGGCGTGCACGATGTTGTACAGCGTTTGCAGGGCGGAGGCCCCGGCGAAGGGGCTGCGTCCGGTCAGGGCGAGGGCCAGCACCGAGCCGAGCGAGAAGACGTCACTGGCCGGGGTGAGCGGCCGGCCCTCGGCCTGTTCCGGGGACATGTACGCGGGCGAGCCGATCACCCCTCCGGTGTAGGTGAGCTCGGCGTCCTCCCCGGCGGCCCGGGCGATGCCGAAGTCGATGACCCGCACGCCGTCGGCGGCGAGCAGCACGTTCTCAGGCTTGAGGTCGCGGTGGATCACCCCGGCACGGTGGATCTCCACCAGCGCCGTGGCCAGTCCGACCGCCAGCCGGTGCACGGCGTCCGCCGACAACGGACCGGCGGCCTCGACGGCGGCGCCCAGCGAGGGGCCGACCACGAACACGGAGGCCAGCCAGGGCGTGGACGCCTCGACGTCGGCGTCCATCACGGCCGCGGTGTAGGCGCCGGAGACCCGGCGAGAGGCACCCACCTCCTGGCGGAACCTGGCCCGGAACCCGGCGTCGGCGGCGAACCGCTGGTGCACCTGCTTGACCGCCACCAGCCGCCCGTCCGGCCCGGCGCCGAGCAGCACCCGGCCCATCCCGCCCCGGCCGAGCTCGGCGAGCACCTGGTAGGGGCCGACCTCGGCGGGGTCGGACGCACGGCGCCGCCGCATCGGGGCGCCCGTCACGGTTTGGCCGTCGGGGTGGCGGTGGCGTCGGGGGTCCGGCCGTCGGTGGAGACCGTCCGGGCGACCTTCACGGCCGAGGCGCCGAGCGCCTTGGTCATCTCCTCGCACCGCCCGCGCGGATAGGTGGCCCCCTTCACCGAGACGAACACGAAGAGGTTCACGTCCCGGACGTAGAGCACGCAGTCGCTGTCGGACAGGTACTTCTGCGGGAGCCAGAAGGCCTCCTCGGCGAAGGTGGTGCCGGTCTCGCGGGTCTTGCCCCCCATGTAGAGGTCCTCGTAGTGCGCCTTGGCCCGCTCGGCACCGGTCTTGCCGCCGGGAACGGTCGGGTAGACGTTCCAGGCGATCTGGACCTGGTCGCCGGAGCGCGAGGTCCAGTCGCAGAAGTTGGAGGGGAACCTGCCCGCGGAGTCGGTGCCCTGGTAGTCGCCCGCGTTGCCCTGCGGCGTGCCGAAGTCGGCGGGGGCCGTCACCTTGCGGGCGTCGGTGCAGGACGGCACCACGGCGGCGTACGCGTCCCGGACCTGCGAGAGCGGGACGTTCCCGGGGGTGGGGACCGGCTCGGGGAACACCGAGTCCAGGTTCACCACGCCGGTGGCCACCAGCCCGCCGGCCACCGCGGCGAGGGCCAGCACCACCGCGCCCACCGCCAGGGCGATCCGGCGGCCCCGACGGGGGCGCCGTACCTGCGGCGGATCGGTCGGTGCGGGACGCCCGGGCACCGAGGGCCCGGCGGCCGGCGCCCGCTCGGTCGGCCCGGAGCCCGGGGCCGCCGCGGGTCCGGGCTCGACCACGGTCGGCGCCCCGGCGCCGAGCAGCCGGGCGACCTCCGCCTCCTGCGCGGCGAGCAGTCCGTGCACCGCCTCCGGCCAGGGCCGGGACGAGGGCGCGAGCCGCCCGACGGCGGCCAGCACTTCCCGGGGGGTCGGCCGGGCCGCCGGGTCCTTGGCCAGGCAGGCGGCGACCAGGGGCCGCAGCCGCTCCGGCACCCCGTCGAGCTCGGGTTCCGCGTGCAGGACGTTGAACAGGATCCGCGGCAGCGACTCCCCGGCGAAGGCCGGCCGGCCCGCGCAGGCCACCGCCAGGGTGGCGCCGAGCGAGAACACGTCGCTCGCGGGTGTCAGTTCACGCCCCTCGACCTGCTCGGGCGACATGTACCCGGGCGAGCCGATCACCGCCCCGGTGCGGGTGAGCTTGGTGTCCTGCCCCTCCGCCGCCCGAGCGATCCCGAAGTCGATCACCCGCACGCCGTCGGCGGCGAGCAGCACGTTCGAGGGCTTGAGGTCGCGGTGGATCAGCCCGGCCCGGTGCACGTCGAGCAGCGCCTGCGCCAGCCCGGCCGCCAGCCGGCGCGCCGGCTCCTCCGGCAGCGGTCCGACCGCCGCCAGCGCCTCGGTCAGCGCCGGGCCGGGCACGAACTGGGCGGCCAGCCAGGGCGTCTCCGCGTCCGGGTCGGCCGCGATCACCGCCGCGGTGTACGCCCCGGACACCCGCCGGGAGGCCTCCACCTCGCGCCGGAACCGGACCCGGAACCCGTCGTCCTCGGCGAGCTCGGCGTGCACCTGTTTGACCGCCACCGTCCGCCCGTCGGGCGAGACCCCCAGCAGGACCCGGCCCATCCCGCCCTGCCCGAGCACCGCCAGTGTCCTGAACGGACCCACCCGCGCGGGCCCGTGAGGCCCCAGCGTCTCCACCTGTACACGCCCCCCTTGCCGCTGTCGCGAACCGATGATACAGACGGGGTTTCCGGCCCCCGCCGCCCGTGCCCGAGCTCCCGTCACCCGCATCGGTGCCGCCGAGTGGCACACGAACGAGGCGTCACCGAGGCTGGGCGGGAGTCCACGCGGCAGAGGGGTCCGGTGTCGATGTCCGGTACGAGCTTCGCGTTCCCGCGTTCCCGCGTTCCCGCGTTCCGTGCCGGCCCCTCTCGCCCGGGCCCGCGGCCGCGACGCCGCCACCGCGGCGGGCGTGGCCGTCCCGGTGGGTGCGTACGGGCCGCAGCGCCGGGGCTTCGACGCCGTGGTGACCGACCCCCGCACGGCGGACCCCGGCCCGACGGACCCCGGCACGACCGCCTCCCGGAAGAGCGGGGAGCGCGTCACGGACCGTCGCCCGACCGGCCGCGAGCCGGCGCCGGAGCTGAGCCGCGACGACCTGCGGGCCGCGTTCCGCCCGGCCCGCTCCGAACAGGTCGGCATCGAGGTCGAATGCGGCCTGGTCGACCCGGCGACGGGGCTGGCCGCCCGCTACACCGGCCGGTGCGGCGCGCGGGCCGTCCTGGAGGCGGTGCTCGCCGGGTGGGGCGGCGAGCGGCAGGAGGACTCCGGGCACCTGACCGGCGTCCGGCTGCCGGACGGCAGCCAGATCACCCTGGAGCACGGCGGGCAGATCGAGTACTCCTCCGCCCCGGCGCCGAACGTCGGCAGGGCGGTGGACGACATGCGCTCCGCACTGGACCGGCTCGCCGACCTGGTCAGCCGGTTCGGCCTGGCCCTGCTGCCCGGCGGCAACCTCCCCTTCGACCGGCTCGCCGACGTGCGGTGGGTGCCGATGACCAGGGGCGCCATGATGCGGGACCACTTCGCCCGGCTGGGTGAGGCGGGCAGCCGGGCTCCGTACGTCATGGCGTTCTCGCTGTCCACCCAGGTCACGCTCGACTACCTCTCCCCCGCGGACCTCGCGGAGAAGCTGCGGATGCAGACGGCCGCCGCACCGGTGGTGTCCGCCCTGCTGGTGAACTCGCCCATCCACGAGGGCCGTTCCGAGGGACTGCTGTCCCACCGCAGCTGGTCCTGGCTGCGGGCGGACGCGTACCGGACCGGCCCGTTGCCACCCGCGCTGAGGCCCGACGTCACCGTCGACGACATGGTCGACTGGGCCCTCGGCATCCCCCTGATCCACTACCGGACCCCCGACGGCCGCTACCACGCCGCGCCGGAGCGCCCCTTCGCCGACCTCCTCCGGCACGGCTTCGACGACGGGTCCCGGCCGACACCGGCCCACTGGGCGGCCCACCTGAACCAGCTCTGGACCAGCACCCGGGTCCGCACCACCCTGGAACTGCGCGGCGCCGACGGGCCGCCGCACCCGTTCATCGCCGCCGTCCCCGCGCTCTGGACCGGTCTCAGCTACCACCCCGATTCCCGCGCGGCCGCCTGGGAGTTGCTCGGCCGCTACAGCCTGTCCCAGCACCGCGCGGCACTCACCGAGCTGCCCGCCCAGGGCCTCGCCACCCGGCTGGGCGGCGATCCCGTCCGCCCGCTGGCCGCCGAGTTGCTCCGGCTCGCCCGGGTCGGCCTGACCGCCCGCGTCGCCGCGGGCCTCGAACCGCCCCACGTCCCCGGCTACCTCGACCCGCTGGACGAGATCGTCGCCACCGGCCGGACCTTCGCCGAGCAGGACCTCCAGCGTTGGCACGGCGAGTTCCGGCGCGACCCGGCCCGCTACGTCGCGGCCCACCGGGTCTGACCCGCTCACCGCCGGCCCTCCTCGGCGGGCCGGCGTGACGGGGCCGCTGGCGGGCCGGGCTCCTGATCCGCCATCGGACGACAGGGCGGTCCCAGCCCCGGTGGAGCCGTCTCGGGCTGCCTTCCTTCGGTGGTGGACGGGGCGCGGGCCGGGTGCGGCGGAGGTCCGCCCGTCGGCGGACCGCTCGCCCGCCACGCCAGGAGCCCGCCGCCGCGGCCCACCACGCGCCGCCGCCCCTGCCCCGTCCCGGGACGTCCGGCCCGGCGGTCCGCCCGCACCACCGGAACGGGCCGCCGGGCGAACCGGAGCCCGGCCCGGCGCCCCGACGAGGGCCTCAGGGCTTGACGCCGACCCCGGCGTAGAAGGAGACCTGGGCGTCCGTGACGCTCGCCGGGCACAGGCCGGCGGAGTCGTCGCCGTCGGGCTGCCAGCGGTGGGCGGGGACGATGCCCGGGTCGAGCAGGTCGAGGCCCTCGAAGAAGGAGGCGAACTCCGCCTTGGGGCGCAGCCGCAGCGAGGTGCCGGCCTGGTTGTAGATCTCCTCGACCTTGGAGGCCCCGGGCGGGTCGAGCTCGGCGGTGGCGTGGGAGAGGACCAGGGCGGAGCCCGGGGGCAGCGGGTCCAGGAGGTGCTCGAGGATGGCGTGGGCGTCGGCCAGGTCGGGGACGAAGTGGAGCAGGGCCACCATCGAGAGGACGACGGGCTGGTCCAGGTCGAGGGTGCGGGCCACCTCGGGGGTGGCCAGGATGGACGCGGGGTCGCGGACGTCTCCGTGGACGTACGCGGTCCGGCCCTGGGGAGTGCTGGTCATCAGGGCACGCGAGTGGGCCAGCACGACGGGGTCGTTGTCCGCGTAGACCACCCGGGCCCGGGGGTCCACGCCCTGGGCGACCTCGTGGAGGTTCGGCGAGGTGGGGATGCCGGTGCCGATGTCCAGCCACTGGCGCAGACCGCGCCGGGCCAGGGCGCGGGTCGCGCGGTGCATGAAGGTGCGGTTGGCGCGGACGGCGGTGCGCATGGTGGGGAAGGCGGTCAGCACGCGCTCGGCGGCTTCGCGGTCGACGGCGAAGTTGTCCTTGCCGCCGAGGAAGTAGTCGTACATCCGGGCGCTGTGCGGGATGTCCTGGCGTATGTGCGGCACGACCGGTTCGCCGGACCGCCCCGGCTCGGCGGGCGTCATCCAGGTCTCGTCCGCGCTCATCCGCTGTCCCCTCATCTGTGATCACGTCAGGCCCGCCGCAGTCTAGCCAACTGGCCGGTGGTGCACGGCGGGTCGGCCCGGGCCCACGGCGACGTCCCGGAGGCCCGACGGGGTCTCCGCCGGGGTCGCGGTCGGGTGCGCGGTCGGGGTCGCGGTCGGGGTCGCGGTCGGGTGCGCGGTCGGGTGCGCGGTCGTCGACGGGGCCCGGTGTGTAGGCTGCCCGGCAGGAATGATCACCGGGAGTCGCCGTGTCCGCCCTCACGCCCGCCGCCAGGCCCCGTCTGCTGCTCGTCACCGATCTGGCCTACCAGGCCCGCGGCCGCCGGTACTGCGACGAGGACATCCGGCTCGCCGACCGCCTGCGCGAGGACTTCGAGCTGGCCCTCTGCCACCCGCTGGACGCCGCGGCGCTGATGGACTCCTTCGACGTCGTCCTCGTGCGCAACAGCGGACCGGTGCTCAACCACCTCCGCGCGTACCAGGACTTCCGCGACCGGGCGCTCGAACGCGGCACCCGGGTGTACAACGAGCTGACCGGTCGGGCCGACATGGCCGGCAAGCAGTACCTGCTCGACCTGAGCGCCGCCGGGTACCCCGTCATCCCCACCGTCGACCGGGCCGAGGACCTCGCGCGCCTGCCCGTCGTCCCCGAGTACGTGGTCAAGCCGAAGCTCGGGGCCGACTCGATCGGCCTGCGGATCGTGCCGCGCGGGCAGCTGGACTCGGTCGACTACGGCTCGGTGCTCGTCCAGCCGCTGATCCGCTTCGCGTACGAGGTCTCGTTCTACTTCGTCGACGACGCCTTCCAGTACGCCCTGCACGCCCCCGACCCGGAGCGCCGCTGGGAGCTCGAACGGTACGAGCCGACGGCCGCCGACCTGGAGTTCGCGCAGCGCTTCATCGCGTGGAACACCATCGGGCACGGCATCCAGCGGGTCGACGCCTGCCGCACCCCGGAGGGCGGCCTGCTCCTGGTCGAGCTGGAGGACCTCAACCCCTACCTGTCCCTCGACCTGGTCGACGAGGGCACCCGCGACTCGTTCGTCGCCGCGCTCAGGGCCTCCCTGCTCACGCTGGCCCGGCCCCGCCCCTGACCCTCCGGACCGCCTCGGTCAGCGCCTCGCCCAGCGGCAGGTCGATCCGCGCCACGGCCAGCTCGTCGCCGCGGGTCGCGCCCCGGTTGACGATCACCACCGGGGTGCCCGCGCGGGCGGCGTACCGCACGAAGCGCAGCCCCGACATGACCGTCAGCGACGAGCCGAGGACCACCAACGCCTGCGCGGAGTCGACGAGTTCGAAGCAGCGTTGCACCCGGGGCTTGGGCACGGACTCGCCGAAGAAGACCACGTCCGGCTTGAGCACTCCTCCGCACTCCGGGCAGGGGGCGATGCGGAAGCCCTCCACCAGCTCCTGCGGCAGCTCGGCGTCGCCGTCCGGGTTGGCCCGGGCCGAACCGTCGCGGAATCCGGGGTTCAGCAGCTCCAGTCGGCGGTCCAGCTCCGCCCGGGAGCCGGTGCGGCGGCAGGTCAGGCACACCACCCGGTGCAGGCCGCCGTGCAGCTCCACCGCCGTGCGCGTGCCGGCCGCCCGGTGCAGCCCGTCCACGTTCTGGGTGATCACCGCCGAGACGTGGCCCGAGCGCCGCAGCTGCTCCACCGCCCGGTGCCCGGCATTGGGCTCGGCCCTCGCGATCGCACGCCACCCGACGTGGCTGCGCGCCCAGTACCGGCGCCGGGCCGCCTCGCCGGCCGTGAACTCCTGGTACGTCATCGGCGTCCCCCGCCGCCGGCTGCCGGTCTCGCCCCGGTAGTCCGGGATGCCCGACTCGGTCGACAGCCCGGCACCGCTGAGCACCACGGCTCCCCGGCCGGCCAGCAGCCGCACCAGTTCCGCGAAACCGACCGCATCGACCGCATCGGCCGCGCCGTCCGCCGGACCGCCGGCCGCCGAGCCGCCGGGACTCGTCACGGGCACACCCATGCCATCCAGCCTAGGCCTCACCGAGAATTGCCCGCAGCCGGCGGAGACCCGCTACCGTCACCTGCGTCCCTCCGGGACACTGACACCTGCGGTCGGCCGGGGGGCCGCCCCGACGCACGCCGGTCCGCATCCGAAGAAACGGGACAGAAAGGACGCCCGAGAGTGGGTAGCAGTGTCGAGACGCTGGAGTTCCAGGCCGAGACCCGCCAGTTGCTCCGGTTGGTGATCCACTCGATCTACTCCAACAAGGACATCTTCCTGCGCGAGCTGATCTCGAACGCCTCCGACGCGTTGGACAAGCTGCGGCTGGAGTCGCTGACCGACTCCGACCTCGACGCCGACACCTCCGACCTGCACATCGAGCTGGAGGTCGACCGCGAGGCGCGCACGCTGACCGTCCGCGACAACGGGATCGGCATGACCCGGGACGAGCTGGTGGAGCTGATCGGCACGATCGCCAAGTCCGGGACCGCCGGCCTGCTGGAGAAGATCAAGGAGTCCAAGGACGCCGCCGCCGCGCAGAGCCTCATCGGACAGTTCGGCGTCGGCTTCTACTCGGCGTTCATGGTCGCCGACCGGGTCACCCTGCTCACCCGTCGGGCCGGCACCGAATCCGGCACCCGGTGGGAGTCCGACGGCGAGGGCACCTACCAGCTCGAACCCGTCGACGGCCTGCCCGTCGGCACCTCGGTGATCCTCCACCTCAAGCCGGTCGACGGCGAGGACGGCCTGGCCGACTACCTGTCGGCGTGGAAGATCCGCCAGATCGTCAAGCAGTACTCGGACTTCATCCGCTGGCCGATCCGGATGGCCCGCGAGCGCACCGGGGCCACCGGGCAGGTCACCGGGACGGACACCGACGCCGACGGTGCCGGGGCGACCGACGGCGCGGAGGCCGCCGCCCCGGAGATGGACACCCTCAACTCGATGAAGGCGCTGTGGGCCCGGCCGCGCAGCGAGGTGACCGAGGCGGAGTACCACGAGTTCTACCGGCAGATCAGCCGCGACTGGCTCGACCCGGCGGAGACCGTCCACATGCGCGCCGAGGGCAACTTCGAGTACGAGGCGCTGCTGTTCATCCCCTCGCCGGCACCGCTCGACCTGTTCTCCCGCGAAGCCAGGGGCGGCGTGCAGCTGTACGTGAAGCGGGTGTTCATCATGGACGACTGCGAAGCGCTGATGCCCAACTACCTGCGCTTCGTCAAGGGCGTGGTGGACGCGCACGACCTGTCGCTGAACATCTCGCGCGAGATCCTGCAGCACGACCGGCAGATCCAGGCCGTGCGCCGGCGCCTGGTGAAGAAGGTCCTCGGGGCCGTCAAGACCATGCAGGCCAAGGACGCCGAGCGCTACCGGAAGCTGTGGTCCCAGTTCGGGCGGGTGCTGAAGGAGGGACTGGTCGAGGACGCCGACAACACCGAGACCCTGCTGGAGCTGGTGTCGGCCCCGAGCACCCACGACCCGGAGGCGACCACCACCCTGCGCGAGTACGTCGGGCGCATGAAGGAGGGTCAGGACGCCATCTACTACCTGACCGGTGAGACCCGCTCGGTGGTGGAGAACTCCCCCCACATGGAGGCGTTCGCCGCCAAGGGGTACGAGGTGCTGATCCTCACCGACCCGATCGACGAGGTCTGGGTGGAGCAGGTCCCGGCCTTCGACGGCCACCGCCTGCAGTCCATCGCCAAGGGCCAGGTCGACCTGGACGGGGCGTCCGGTGACGAGCAGGAGGCCGACGGCGAGAAGGCCCGGCGCGAGCAGGACTTCGCCGCCCTGCTCCCGTGGCTGGGCGAAGCCCTCTCCGAGCAGGTGAAGCAGGTCCGCCTGTCGTCGCGGCTGACCACCTCCGCGGCGTGCATCGTCGGCGACGCCCACGACATGACCCCGACCCTGGAGAAGATGTACCGGGCGATGGGGCAGCAGGTGCCCCCGGTCAGGCGGATCCTGGAGATCAACCCGGCGCACCCGCTGATCACCGGGCTGCGCGCGGCGCACGCGGCCGACGCGGACGACCCCGCCCTCGCCGAGATCGCCGAGCTGGTGTACGGCGGAGCGCTGCTCGCCGAGGGCGGCGACCTGCCCGACCCGGCGCGCTTCGCGCGGCTGCTCACGGAGCGCCTGACCCGCGCCCTGTGACCGGCGCCGGATGAGCGCGGGGTGCGGGCGGCCCCGGAAGCCGACCGCCCGCACCCCCGCTCCGACCACCGCCCGGCGCCGGCGGGGCGGCGGACGGTCCACGGCTGGTCCGGGCCGCCCGGGCCGTTCCGTCGGGCGGTGCGTCAGGCGGCTCGCTAGCATGGGACGGGTCGAACGAACGAACGGCAGGAGCCAGGCCCGTGTGCTCCGCACCGGGCCGTCCCCGAGGTGGTCCGCCCGGGGTCGACGCGCGGACGCACCCTGGCGTGAAGAGCGACGTGAAGAGCGAACCGTGAGCACTTCTCGAGCCGGCGGGTCCCCGCGTCACCTGGTCCTGGCAGCGATGATCTTCGCCGTCGCGATGACCTTCATCGACCAGACCATCGTGTCGATCGCCGTACCGGACATCCAGCACGAACTGAGACTCACCAGCACGGGGGTGCAGTGGGCGGTGAACGCCTACCTGCTCACCCTGGCGGCGTTCTTCGCCTTCGGCGGCCGCCTCGCCGACACGGTCGGCCACCGGAGGATGGTCGTGCTCGGGGTGCTGGTCTTCGCCGGCGCCTCGGCCTGCTGCGGCCTCACCCCGACGGGCAGCCTCGCCGAGGCCTGGCTGGTCGCGTTCCGCGCCGCCCAGGGCTTCGGCGGCGCCCTCATGTTCCCGGCCGCGCTGGCCATCGTGGTGCAGAACTTCGCGCTGCGGGAGCGGGGGCGGGCACTGGCCCTGTTCTTCGGCATCGCGGGCGGGCTGACCGCGGTCGGCCCGGTCCTCGGCGGCTACCTGACCGAGTGGACCTGGCGGGCGATCTTCTGGGTGAACCTTCCGGTGGCTGCGATCGCGCTGGTACTGATCGCGGTCTCCAGACCGGTGACGGAGAGCCGGCCGGCGCCCATGGACTACCGGGGTCTGGCGTTGATCGCCGGCGGTGTCGGGCTGAGCGTGTTCGGGTTCCAGCAGTCGCAGGTCTGGGGCTGGTCGAACCCGGCGATCGGGCTCTGCATCGCGGCCGGCGTGCTGCTGCTCGTGGCGTTCGCCGTCGTCGAGCGGCACGCCGCCTCGCCGCTGATCCAGGTGGACATCTTCCGCATCCGCGCGTTCTCCGTGCAGAACCTGGTACTCGGCATCTCGATGCTGGTCTTCGTCCCGGTGTTCTTCTTCTCCAGCGAGTACGCGCAGATCTCCCTCGGCGACTCCTCCTCGAAGGCCGGCGTCTTCCTGCTCTACTTCTTCATCGGGTTCGTGATCGCGTCGCAGGTCGGCGGCCGGATGCTCGACCGCGACGGTGCGAAGCGGCCGGTGGTGATCGGATGCGTGCTGGCCGCGGTCGGGTTCTACCTGTGGGCGGGTGACGTCACCACGCTGAGCTTCAGCGAGCAGCAGTGGGACGTCGTACTGGCCGGTGCCGGCATGGGCTTCATGCTCAGCCCTTCCAGCACGGACGCGGTCAACCGGGCCTCGCGGCTCTCGTACGGCGAGGCGACCGGCATCACCCAGACGGTCCGCAACTACGCCGCGAGCCTGGGACTGGCGGTGCTGGGCACGGTCCTGGTCACCGACCTGCGGTCGCGGCTGACCGACTCACTGGTCGCCCAGGGGCTGCCCCCCGCGCAGGCGGCCGCCACGGCCACGCACCTCTCCCAGGTCCAGGCGCAGGGCGGCGGAGGCGGCGGGGGCACCGCGAACATCCCGCAGTTCTTCCGCGTCGACTTCGCCCACGCCACCCAGACGGTCCTCTACGCGATGGCGGCCGTCATGGCGGTAGCCGCGGTGGTCGCGGTGGTGGGCCTGCGGCCGGGCCTGCAGGTCGAGACCGCGGCGGACGAACAGCAACCCGTGCTGCCCGCGGGCGGGGCCGGCGGGGCCGGACCGCCAGCCGGCGAGGCCTGATCGCCGGCTGGCGAGGCCTGATCGCCGGCCGGCGAGGCCTGATCGCCGGCCGAGCGGCGTGGGACGCTCCGGCCGGCGACACGGCCCCGCCGCGGCCGCGTCGCCGGGCCGGGCGTGCCGCTACCCCCGGTACGGCTGCCCGGCCGCCTCGAACAGCAGCTTCGCGGCCACCGTCGCACCGTCCGTCCGGATCGTGCCCGCCACCGCCGCCGCACTCCCGCGCACCTCGGGGCGCAGCACCGCGCCCAGGGCCGCCGACAGCGACTCGACGGTCGGCGTCGGCCCGTCGTGCGCCACGCCGATCCCCAACTCGGCCACCCGGGCCGCCCAGTACGGCTGGTCCGCGATCAGCGGGACGACCACCTGCGGCGCCCCCGCCCGGGAGGCCGTCGTCGTCGTGCCCGCGCCGCCGTGGTGCACGACGGCAGCCACCCGCCGGAACAGCGCCTGCTGGTTGACCTCGCCCACCACGAAGCAGTCGCCACCGTCGTCGACGGAGCCCAGACCGGCCCAGCCGCTCCCGACGACCACCCGACGACCGTGCGCCCGGCTCGCCTCGATGGCCACCCGCGCGACGTCCTTCGGGGCGTACGACGCCATGCTCCCGAACCCGACGTACACCGGAGGTTCGCCGGCCGCCAGGAACGCCTCCAGTTCCGCCGGCAGCGGACGGCCGTCCGGGAGGATCCACGCGCCGGTCTGCAGCAGGTCCAGGTCCGTCATCCCCGCCGAGGGACACAGCACGGCGTCCGCCGCCAGCCACGGCCGCTCGCCGAAGACGTGCTCGCGGACGTTCCCCACCGGCGGCAGCCCGATCGCCGCCCTCCCCCGGTTCAGCGCCTCGGCGTACAGGCCGTTCACGCGCTCGCCGTCCTCCTTCCACAGCACCCGCAGGTCGGTCTCGCCCTCCGACAGCGGCGGGCCCGGCCGCCGCCCGGGGCGGTGGTGCTGCGACGGGATCCCGAGGGTGTGGAAGCACGCGAACACGTACGGCACGCCCAGCTTCTCCGCCACGTCCCGTGCGCCCGCCGGCATCAGCCCGGTGGCCAGCACCGCGTCGCACCCGTCGGCCGCGGCCGCGGTGAGGGTCTCGAACCTCGCCGCCACCAGCGCGGGGGCCAGCCGGAAGGCGTCCTCCCCGGTCGGCGGCTTCGGGTTGGCGACGATCGACTTCACCGTCGGACCGAGCGGCACGAGCGGCACGCCGACGCGCTCCAGCAGTGCCGCGAAGTCCTCGTCCGGCGGCACGCAGACCGCCGCCTCCGCCCCGAGCCGCTGCAATTCCACCGCCAGCGCGGCCAGCGGTTCGACATCTCCGCGCGATCCCCACGACGTCAACAACACGCGCATTCTCTGCTCCCGTTTCCGCAGGTCAAAGCAGCCAGGTCGACGATTGTGCGGTATACCGGGGGCCTTGCCGCAAGGCCCCCCACCGGCTATATTCTGATAGTGGCAAGGAGAGGATTTCCGCTCCTTGCCTTTTGCGTTTCCGGGCGTTGCGCGAGGCCGGTTGAACGGGTCCGCCGCCGCCGGCCGTTGAGGGAGGTGACCGAGCAGGCCGCGATCCACTGCGACGAGTTTCTGCCGTACCCGCCGGCCCGGGTGTGGCAGGCGCTGACCGACCCGGAACTGCACGCGCGCTGGTGGGCCGCGGGGGACGTGC
The DNA here is from genome assembly GCF_043202455.1 of Kitasatospora sp. NPDC048194. Lineage (NCBI taxonomy): Bacteria > Bacillati > Actinomycetota > Actinomycetes > Kitasatosporales > Streptomycetaceae > Kitasatospora > Kitasatospora sp. NPDC048194. The sequence goes on along the minus strand of NZ_JBIDAK010000014.1, from coordinate 172,690 downwards.
AGGCGGTGGTCGGTCACCGGTTCACGCTGGACATGGGGCCGTGGGGACAGCAGCCCTGCGAAGTCGTCGAGGTGGAGGTGGAGCGGCTGCTGAAGTACAGCTTCGCCGCGGGGACGCTGGACACCACCGTCACCTGGCGACTGGTGCCCGAGGGTCACGGGACACGGCTGTTGCTGGAGCACACGGGCTTCGACCTGGACACCCCGATGGGCCGGCAGGCCCACCAGGGCATGGGACGGGGCTGGCCGTCGGTGCTGCGGAGGATCGCCCCGGCGCTCTCCGGGTGACCCGCCCCGGGGTGGTCAGGCCCGGCCGAGGACGCGCTCGACGGTGATCTCGATGACCACGCGGTCCGGGTTCTCGCGGGGCGGGCGGTAGCGCTCGGCGTAGCGCCGCTCCGCGTCGGCGACCTGCTCGGGCTCCTCGCGCAGCACCGCGACGCCCTCCAGGGTGGACCAGCGGGCCCGGTCCACCTGGCAGACCGCGACCCGCAGGCCCGCCGGGCCGGCCGCCGCCACGTTGCGCGCCTTGCGGCTGGTGCGGCTGGTGATCACCCGGGCGGTGCCCGTCGCCGGCTCAAAGGTCACGCCCACCGGCACCACGTGCGGCGAGCCGTCCGGGCGGGTGGTGGTCAGCGTGGAGATGTGCCGCTCGCGCCAGAAGGCGAGGAAGGCTTCGTCGAGGTCGCGCGGATCATGGGCCATGACCCGGATCGTACGGCCCCCTCGGGCGGTCCCCGCCCCGGGGGCCGTCCCGGCGTCCGCGGTCGCCGGCGCGCCCGGCCGAAACCGCCCGGTCGACCGGGAAGGCCGGCCGGGCGGCTTCGGCCGGGGCTGCTGGGCGAACCGGCCGGCCGACCCGGATCAGCCGGCCGCCCGCGTTCAGTGGCCGCGCGCGATCCACTCCGGCAGGGCCGGGGCCTCGGCGCCGATCGTGGTCGGGTCGCCGTGGCCGGTGCGCACCACCGTCTCGGCGGGGAGCGACAGCAGCCGCTCGCGGATCGACTCGATGATGGTCGGGAAGTGCGAGAAGGAGCGGCCGGTCGCGCCCGGGCCGCCGTGGAACAGGGTGTCCCCGGTGAACACGGTGCCCAGCTCCGGTGCGTACAGGCAGACCGCGCCCGGTGCGTGGCCCGGGGTGTGCAGCACGGTCAGCGCGGTGCCGGCCACCTCGATCCGCTGCCCGTCGGCGAGTTCACCGTCCGGGAGCCGGTCGGGGTGGGTGAGCTTCCACAGCGGCAGGTCGTCCGGGTGCAGCAGGACCGGCGCCCCGGTGCGCTCGGCGAGGGCCGGGGCGGCGTCGATGTGGTCGTTGTGCGCGTGGGTGGAGACGATCGCCACCAGCCGCCGTCCGCCGAGCGCCGCCTCGATCGCCCCGGCGTCGTGGGCGGCGTCGATCACCACCGCCTCCCGGTCGTCGCCGACGATCCACACGTTGTTCTCCACCTCCCAGCTGCCGCCGTCCAGTTCGAAGGTGCCGGCGGTGACCAGCCGGTCGATGCGCGGGGAGCTCACAGGACCACCACCGAGCGGAGGACGTCACCGCGGTGCATGCGCTCGAAGGCCTGCTCCACCGCGTCGAGCCCGATGGTCTCGGTGACGAAGGCGCCGAGGTCCAGACGGCCCTGAAGGTGGAGGTCGATCAGCATCGGGAAGTCGCGGGAGGGCAGGCAGTCGCCGTACCAGGAGGACTTCAGCGCGCCGCCGCGGCCGAAGACGTCCAGCAGGGGCAGCTCCAGGGTCATCTCCGGAGTGGGGACGCCGACCAGGACGACGGTGCCCGCGAGGTCGCGGGCGTAGAAGGCCTGCCGGTACGTCTCGGGGCGGCCGACGGCCTCCACCACCACGTCCGCGCCGTGCCCGCCGGTGAGTTCGCGGATCGCCTCGACCGGGTCGGTGGTCCGGGAGTTGACGGTGTGGGTGGCGCCGAGCCGGCGCGCCGTCTCCAGCTTGCGGTCGTCGATGTCGACGGCGATGATCTTCGCCGCGCCGGCCAGCCGGGACCCCATCACCGCCGCGCCGCCGACGCCCCCGCAGCCGATCACGGCGACGGAGTCGCCCCGGCCGACGTTGCCGGTGTTGATCGCGGCGCCGAAGCCCGCCATCACGCCGCAGCCCAGCAGGCCGGCGACGGCCGGCTCGGCCGCCGGGTCGACCTTGGTGCACTGGCCGGCCGCGACCAGCGTCTTCTCGGCGAAGGCGCCGATGCCCAGGGCCGGGGACAGTTCGGTGCCGTCCGGCAGCGTCATCCGCTGCCGCGCGTTGTGGGTGTCGAAGCAGTACTGCGGGCGGCCCCGCCTGCAGGCGCGGCACTGGCCGCACACCGCGCGCCAGTTGAGGATCACGAAGTCCCCGGGCTCGACCTCGGTGACGCCCTCGCCGACCGACTCCACGATGCCGGAGGCCTCGTGGCCGAGCAGGAACGGGAACTCGTCGTTGATCCCGCCCTCGCGGTAGTGGAGGTCGGTGTGGCAGACGCCGCAAGCCTGGATCCGGACCACCGCCTCGCCCGGCCCAGGGTCCGGCACGATGATCGTGGCCACCTCCACGGGCGCGCCCTTGGCACGCGCGATGACCGCCTTGACCTGCTGGGGCATCCGATTCCACCTCCGTCGGCCGGTGCGGCTGCGCACCGGCGTGACCTGCGACGAGCGGTTCCCGAAGGACCGCGGAACGACTGGCGGCCGCCTGCAGCCCGACGGCGGAAGGCACCGCAGGAGAACTGTAGAAGCACTGCGGAGGACCGCGTACGAAGCGTAGCGCCCGCTCCGCCGGCCGCCGCAGGAGCGCCCCCTCCCGCCCGCCCCCGCCGCAGGCGCCGGCCGCACCCGTGCCCTCGCCCACCGGCCGGCTGCCCGCCCGGCCGCCTGTCCGCCTGCTCCCCTTCCTGCCGCCCGCCCGCCTGCTCGCCTGCTCCCCTTCCTGCCGCCCGCCCGCTCGCCTTCCTGTCGCCCGCCTGATGCTGACGCCTCGCCCGGCGCCCGCCCGGGCGCGGCCGGACACCGGGGGGCGCGAACGGACTGTTGAACGCCCGTCAGCGGGCGGCGAACTGCCCGGAAACCGCCGCCGTTGGCTGGAAGTGCCGCAGACGGGCGCCCCACCGTCCACGTACGGTCGTAGCAGAAGGGGTCCACGCGACCACGCACAGCTCACCCGCCCCACCTGACGGCACGCCACCGCGCGCCGCCCGTGCCGGGCGCGTACCGACCGTACGCCCCCGCACGTTTCGCGCCACCCGCGCACGGGCCCGCGCCCCGCGCGGGCCGCGCCCCCGGTCCACCCGCTGCCCCGGCTCCGCGCCGAGCCGCCGCGGCCGAACCGCCCGTCCCCCGCACGATCCCGGATCACCCCCCCGTGGGGCCGCCCCGAGCGACCCGCTGACCTGGAGTCTGGAGTACGGATGTCCACCGAGAACAGTGCGACCGGTGCCGGCACCGGCACCGCCCCGCTCCCCCCGCTGCACTGCCTGCGCCACCTGGAACCCGGCCCGCCGCGGCTGGCCGCGCTGCCGACCGGCACCCCGGTCTGGCTGGTGAGCCGGCACGCCGACGTGCGGCAGGTGCTCACCGATCCGCGGCTGGGCCGGGCCCCGCTCTACGCGCCGGACGCGCCGCCGGTCACGGTCACGCCCAACATCCTGGACGACCCGCAGAGCATGCTGAACATCGACGGCATCGAGCACCAGCGGCTGCGCCGGACCGTGCAGCGGGCGTTCACCCCGCGCGCGATCGCCCGCTGGAAGCCCTGGGTGGCCTCGGTGATCGAGTCGCTGATCGACGAGCTCATCGACCACGGCTCCCCCGCCGACATCGTCGCCGCCTACACCCGGCCGCTGCCGGTCGCGGTGATCAGCCGCCTGATGGGCCTGGACAACCTGGACAGGAAGCGGCTCGCGCACTGGAGCGACCACGCGCTGTCCACCACCGCCTACCCGGCCGCGGCGATCTCCGCGGCGATGGCGGAGTTCAGCGCCTTCGGCGCCGAGGTGATCGCCGAGCGGCGGGCCGCCCCCGGCGAGGACCTGGTCAGCGGCCTGCTGGCGGCCGCCGCCGAGGACGGCTCGATCACCGAGGGGCAGCTGGTCGCGCTGGTCGTCGGCCTGGTGGTGGCCGGCCACGAGACGACCATGACCAGCCTCGGCAACGCCCTGGTCTACCTGCTGGAGGACGGCCGGGAGGCCTGGCAGCGCCTCGCCTCGGACGAGGCCAGCGCCGCCGCCGCGACCGAGCAGATCCTGCGCGCCGTCCCGCTCGGCGACGCCCAGGAGTTCATGCCCGGGCTGCTGCGCCGCGCAGTGGAGGACGTGGAGATCGGCGGCGTGGTGATCCCGGCCGGCAGCGTGGTCGCCGCAGACACCGGCGCCGCCAACGTGGACCCGGCGGTCCACACCGGGGACCTGCGCACCGAGCTGTTCGCCCCGCTGGCCGCGCCGACGCTCACCTTCGGCGCCGGCCCGCACCACTGCCTGGGCGCCTGGCTGGCCCGGATGGAGCTCGAACTGGCCCTGCACCGGCTGGCCCGCCGCCTCCCGGCACTGCGGATCGCCGACCCGGTCGACGGCATCGACTGGCGCCGCGGGCTGCTCACCCGCAGCCCCAACTCCCTGCGGGTCTCCTGGTGACGGGCCCCGCCGAGACGGAGCCGGTGGTGGTCCGGGTCGACCGGGACCGCTGCATCGGCTCCGGGATGTGCGCACTGAGCGCCCCCGGCTCGCTGGCCCTGGACGCCGACGGCCGGGCCCGGCCGGTAGCCGAGTACGCCGACGGCGGCGCGGAGTTGACGGACGGCCTCGCCGAGGCGGTGGAGTTCTGCCCGGTCGAGGCGCTCGCCCTCCACTCGGCGCGCGGCGGGCACCGGATCGCCCCGCCGGACTGACGGCCCGCCCGGTACCGCCCGCTGCGACTGCGGTAGCGGGCGGTACCCCGGCCTGCCCCTCGGGGTGGGGGCTACGGCTGCCGGGGCGCTCCCCGGTCCGGTTGCGCGCAGGCGAGCACGGCGCGCAGCTCGGCGGCCGGGTCGCCCTCGTGGTAGGGGCGTTCGCTCGACTCGATGTGGTCCAGGAACTCCTGGTACCGCAGCGCGTACGACAGGTGGTAGAGAGGCTCGGCGAGTTCCAGCGCCCGCTGCGGGTCCGAGCCGGGGGCGTGGTGGCGCCAGGCGTCCGTCCAGATCCGGGTGTGGTGCCGCCAGCCGTCCGCGCTGAGGTGGGCGCGGGGGCGCAGCCCGTCCAGGGCGGGGTGCCCGAGGCAGGAGTCGGCGTAGTCGACGATCACCGAACGCACGCCGTCGGAGCGCCAGTTGCCCGGGTGGAAGTCGCCGTGCAGCAGGGTCTCGGGCAGGCCGCAGTCGGCGAGCCGGTCCAGCAGCCGGGGGAGGCCGGCGGCGAAGGCGTGGAGGCGGTCGCACTCCTCGGGCGTCAGGTCGGTCTCGCCGGGGAGCCGGTCCAACAGGGTCCGCAGCTGGGTGAGCAGCGCGGAGGGGGTCCGGTCGCGCAGGCCGGCGAGGGCCGCCGGGCGGCCGGCCAGCGCCGCCTGGGCGGCTACCAGCCGGGGGACGAGCTCGGCGACGGTCCCGGCGGACGGCTCCCAGCAGTCCTGCCCGGGTACGTGGTCGAGCAGCAGCCGGCCCTGCGCCGGCTCGCCGGCCAGGACGGTCGGTACCAGTGTCGGGTCGACGCCGCCGAGCAGCGCGATGACCTCGCCTTCACGGGCGTTGAACGCGGGCGTGGTGGTCTTCAGCCAGGCGTCGGTGCCCGTGGCGGTCGGTAGGCGGAAGAGCCCGGAGAGGTTCCAGGTGCGGATCTGCTGCGCGGGGGCGGCGGCCGGACGACCGGCGGCCGCGAGCCGCGCCTCCGCCCAGGCCAGTGCCTCCCGCAGGCCCTCCGGCGTCGCCCAGGCGGCGCGCAGTGGCGCGGGTGCCAGGAGCGCGGCCGTCTCACCGTCCGGGGCGAGGGGGTCGAGCGCGGGCGGCCGCCGCAGCGCCTCCGCGTGGTAGCGCACCCCGCCGCCGTGCCCGGCGTCCTCGCTGTGCCCCTCCAGCAGCCGCACCACGAGCACCGGCACCCCGACTGACTCGGACGCCCGCTCCACCACCCCGTCGACGGAGGACCACCAGCCGAGGTCCACTTCGAAGGGGCCGAGTCGCCCGAAGTACTCGGCGCCGTGGGTGAGTTCGACGGTGACGGTACGGCTGTTCGCTCGCTGCATCCGGACAGCTTGGCCCAGGCGAGCGCCTGACGCGAACGGATTTCCGGCGGGGACGGACCGGGCAGCCGCCGGTCCGGCCCGGCGGCGGCGTCCGGGATGCGGCGTTCGGGCGGGGGCGTTCAGCATGCGATGTTCAGCGGCGTCGCTCAACCCCCGTCGCGGTGCCCGCCGGGCTGGAAGGCTGGGGGCTCGCAGGCTTCCGGCCCGGCGGGCGGGGCGTACTGGGCCAGTCCGTCGCCGAGGGACCAGTCGATCGGCGCGTTCTCGGTCAGCGTCACGAACACGTTCCGCGGTTCGGTGCCCGCGTACCGCTCGGCGAGTTCGGCGATCCTCCGGTACAGCGCCCGTTTCTGTCGGGGCGTCCGCCCGGCACGCAGCGTGATCGTGACGTAGACGATGCCTTCGTCGCGGTGCACGCCGAGGTAGTCGCCGTAGCGCAGCGTGCTGGTGACGCCGTCGTGGCCGACCAGGACCTGGAAGTGGTCGTCCGGCGGGATCCCGATGGTCTCCATCAGGGCCTCGTGCACCGCGCGGCCGAGCGCCTCCAGCCGTGCGCCGTCGGCCTGCAGGGCGTCGATCCGTACGAAGGGCATGGCGGTTCCTCTCCCGGCCGTCCGGCCGCCGTCCGTCCGTTCGGGCGCGGCCGGGGACCGGGCTCGCACCTCCAGGCCCTGAACATACCAGTAGGTACAGGAGGCCTCGCCCCCTACGGGATCGTCACCGCCGTGCCCGAGACCCGCACCCGGCTGTCCTCCGCCCGCAGTTCGACCCGCAGCAGGCCCGGCCTGCCGAGGTCCTCCCCCTGGTGCAGCGTCAGCACCACCGGAGCCGTCACCGCGCCCAGTTCGCGCAGGTACGCGCCGAAGGCAGCGGCGGCGGCCCCGGTGGCCGGGTCCTCGACGACGCCGCCGACGGGGAACGGGTCGCGGACGTGGAAGACCTCGGCGGCCTCGCGCCAGACGAGTTGCAGGGTGGTCAGGTCCCGGGCGCGCATGTACGCGGCCAGGCCCTCGAAGTCGTAGTCGAGGCGGGCGAGGCGCGAGCGGGTGCCGGCGGCGAGGACCAGGTGGCGGGCGCCCGCGTAGGCGATCCGCGGGGGCAGGGCCGGGTCGAGGTCGTCGGCGGACCAGCCGAGCAGGGCAAGCGCCTCGGCGGTGTCGGCCTGCGGCAGTTCCTCGGTCTTCGGCTCGACGCTGGTGAGGGTCGCCCGCAGCGCGCCGTCGGCGTCGCGTTCCACCTCGACCGGGACCTCGCCGGCCGCCGTGCCGAACACGTACCGCCCGGGCCCGGTCCGCTCGGCCAGCGCCACGGCCGAGGCGACGGTGGCGTGCCCGCAGAACGGGACCTCGGCGAGCGGGCTGAAGTACCTGACAGCGTAAGACCCTTGGACGGACCCGGGGGTCAGGAAGGCGGTCTCGGAGTACCCGACCTCGGCGGCGATCTCGAGCATCCGCGCGTCGCCGAGTCCGGTGGCGTCGAGCACCACACCGGCCGGGTTGCCGCCGTCGGGGCGGGTCGCGAAGGCGGCGTAGCGCAGGATCTCGGGCGGGGCGACGGATTGGGTGGCGGGCGGGGCAACGGGCGGAACGGCAGCGGCATCGTCGTCGGTCATGACCGGACGAACGCGTTCCGTGCGGTCCGTGTTCCCGGCGCGTCGAAGCACCGTGGGCACGGCGACCGCACGCTCACCGCAGCAGCGCCTCCAGGAAGTCCGAGCCGAGCCGGGCACTGCCCGCCAGGTCCAGCTGGTAGAGCATGTACCGCCCGCGCCGCTCGGTGTGCAGCAGCCCGGCCTTGCGCAGCACGGCCAGGTGGCGGGAGACCTCGGGGGCGCTGAGCTGCCAGGCGTCGGCCAGTTCGCCGGTGGTGTGCGGCCCGCGGGCGATGGTGCGGACGAGCCGCAGTCGGACGGGGTGGGCGAGGGCCTCCAGCCGCTGCTGGACGAGCGCGAGCGAGACGGGATCGGATCCGTCGGCCTCGGCGACGGGGTACTGCAGGACGGGGCGCCAGCCGCGGGCGTGCACCGCGAGCAGGTGGGGGCGGCCGAAGACGGTGGGGATGAAGGTGACGCCCCCGGCGGCGGTGCCGCTGGTGGTGCTGTCCTGGAGCTTGTCGATGACGATCCGCCGCCGCCCGTCAGCGCCCTGGTCGAGGCTGACGGACGGCGAGAGGTCCCCGACCGCCTCGGCGAGGCCGCGGCGGGCCAGCAGGTCGGCCTTGCGCCGGGCGTCGGCGGCGAGGGCGGGCAGGACCCGCTGCCAGGCGTCGGCGAAGAAGACGGACGCGCAGTCCTCCAGCATCCGCCGCACCAGGGCCCGGACGGCCGGCGGGTCGGCGAGCAACCGGTCGGCGAAGGCGGCCTGCCGGGGGCCGCGGGCGAGGGCGAGGTCGCGGGCCCGCTCGTTGGCGGCGGGATCGGTGAGCGGAGACGCCGTCGGGCGCGCGAACCGGGAGGAGCCGCAGGTGGTGATGAGTGCTCCGGCGACGAACAGCTCGTCCTCGATCCGGTCGACGGCGTCGAGTTCCTCGGTGAGGGTGGCGCCCGGCAGCCCGGGGACGAGGAAGTCGGCGCGCGAGGAACGCCAGAGGAAGTCGGCCTCCAGCAGCCGTTCGGAGAGCTCGGCCGGTATCGCGGCGGCGGTGCTGGTCACCCAGCCGTGCAGCGCGGGGTGGTGCGCCGGCTCGGCGAGCGCGTGCAGCATGGCGTTCAGCTCGGCGAGCGGGGAGGGGGCGAAGAGCAGCCGGTCCTCGGGAAGACCGGTGATGTCGATGGTCACGCTCATGCGCCCGATCGTGCCACCCCCGCGGGCCGCGTCCGCTTCGATTGACGCCGACCGTCAATCGACGTGCCGGGTGCCCCGTCGGGGCGGACCGTACCGGTCATGAGTGTGACCCAGGAGAAGTCCGTCCATGACCACGCCGCCGTGCGCACCGGCGATCGGCCCGCCCTGCCGATCGGCACCGGCCGCGGCGGCCCGTCCGCGCTGCTGAGTCTGGTCACGGCCGCCGGCGGCCCCCGGTACGCGGTGGCCCTCGCCGTGGACGCGGTGGGCGGCGGCCTGCTGCGGCCGTTCCTGCTGCTGTTCGGCGTCGGGGTGCTCCACCTGCCCGCCGGAGCGGTCGGGTTGGCGTTGTCGGCCGGGATGGTGGCCGGTCTGCTTCTGGTGCCGCTGACCGGCCGCTGGATCGACCGCGGGGCCCGCACCCTGCCCGCGGCGGTGACGCTGGTGCTGCGGGCGGCGGGGGCCTTCACCCTGCTGACCGCGCAGGGGCTGCCGCTGTTCACGCTGGCGGCGGTGCTGTTCGGGGTGGGCAGCCAGTCCTGGCCGACCACCCACGCCGCCGTGGTGAGCACCCTGACGGAGGGACGGCTGCGGGACGCCGCGCTGGCCGCCGGGCGGTCGGTGCGCAACGCGGGCCTGGGCGCGGGTGCGCTGCTCGCCACGGTGACGGTGGCCGGCGGGGCGGACGCGATCCGGGTGCTGGCCGGGGTGACCGGCACGGCCTGCCTGGTCGCCGCGCTGCTGGCGGGCTCCCTGCGGGTGCGGGCGCCGCAGCGGACGACGGACCACGAGGGCGACGGCACCGGGGCGCCGGGCGGGCCGCTGCGCCGGATCTCCCTGCTGAGCCTCGCCAACCTGCCGTACGCGTTCTGCTTCGACGTGCTGGAGGTGGCGCTCCCGGCGCTGCTGGTGCTGCGGCTGCACGCCTCCCCGGCGTGGTCCTCAGGGGTGTTCGTGGGCAACACCGTGCTGGTGATCGCGCTGCAACTGGCGCTGGTGCTGCGGCTGGCGAAGCACTCGCGCCGCGCCGTGCTGGCGGCGGCGGGGGCCGTGCTGGCGGTCTCGTACCTGGGGTTCTGGGCGGCCGGGTCGCTGGGCGGCACTCCGGGGGCGGTGGGCATCGTGGCGGTGTCCGTGGTGTACACGGTGGGCGAGATCCTCTACACCGGCTCGGGCACGGCCCTGGTGACGGCCTCCGTGCCGCCGCACCTGCTCGGGCGGGCGCTGGCGCGGTGGGAGCTGGCGAGCGGGGTCGGCCGGGCGGCGGCGCCGGCCGTGCTGACGGCGCTGCTGGCCGCCGGGCCGGGGCTGCTGTGGACCTGCCTCGCGGTGGCCACGGCGGCGGGGGCGCTGGCGGTGCTGCGACTCGCACCGGCCGGCGGGGAGTAGCCACCCGGGGCGGGGGCGCGGCTGGGGCCCTGCGGCTCGGCTCCGCCGCCCCTCCCCTTCGCCGTCCCTCCCCTCCGCCGTCCCTCCCCTCCGCCGCCCAACCCTCCCCTTCGCCGCTCAACCCTCCCCTCGCTCACCCCTCCCGCCGCCCGACCCGCCTGCCGCTCCGGATGCGGACCGGGCGCCGAGCACGGATGCTGGCGACGAGGTGTGCCCGCCCCGAGGAAGGATGCTCGACCCGATGAGTGCCCTGGAGTTCGAGATCATCGACAGCCCCGACAGCTCGCTCAACAAGACGTCCGTCCTGGTCACCGGCCCCAGGGACGCCCTGCTGGTGGACGCCGGGTTCACCCGCTCCGACGGTCGCCGCCTGGTCGAGCGGGTGCGCGCGAGCGGCAAGCGGCTCACCACCGTCTTCGTCAGCCACGGCGACCCCGACTTCTACTTCGGCGCCCAGGAGGTCCAGGACGCCTTCCCGCAGGCCCGCTTCCTCGCCACCGCGTCGACCGTCGAGCACATCCAGGACACGTTCCACGCCAAGCTGCGCGCCTGGTCCCACCTCGGCCCTGAGCTGCCGACCCGGCTGGTCCGGCCCGAGGTGCTGCACGGGGACGAGATCGTCTTCGAGGGCCACCGCTTCGAGCTGCGCGGCGCCGACTTCCACCTGCCCGACCGGCACTACCTGTGGCAGCACCACCACCGCGCGGTGCTCGGCGGGGTGCTGCTCTTCGAGGGCCTGCACGTGTGGACGGCCGACACCCCCGCGCCCGCCCAACGCGCCGCCTGGATCGACCTCCTGGACGGCATCGAGGCGCTCCACCCGACCTGGGTCGCGGCCGGCCACCGGGTCGCCGACGCACCCACCGACCTGAACGCCGTCGACCACACCCGCGCCTACCTGCGCGCGTTCGAGACCGAGCTCGGCCGGGCGGCCGACGCGGAGTCCGCCAGGGAGGCGCTGGAGCGGCGCTTCCCGCAGCTGGGCCTGCGCATGGCCGTCGACATCGGCACCAAGGTCGCCATGGGCGAGCTCACCTGGGGGTAGGGCACCCCGGGGTCCCGGTGCCGGGCGCCGCACCGCAATTCACCCGAACGGGCGGCAGGGCGCGGCGCGCCCGCCGCGGTCTCGACACGCCACCCGTACGGCGGCAGGCTGGCCCCGGATCTGCGGCGACAGCGAGGAGTCGAGATGGCGGACACGGAAGCCGGGACGGGACGCGAACGTCCGATCGTGATCGTGGGTGCGTCCCTGGGCGGTGCCAAGGCCGCCGAAGCCCTGCGCGACGCCGGGTACCGGGGCGGCATCGTCCTGATCGGCGAGGAGCACGAGCGGCCGTACGAACGGCCGCCGCTGTCCAAGGGCTACCTGCTCGGCAAGGAGCCCCGCGAGAAGATCTACGTCCACCCGCCGCAGTGGTACGCCGACCACGACGTCACGCTGCGCCTGGGCACCCGGGTGGCCTCGATCGACCCCGCCCGGCACACGGTGACGCTCGCCGACGACGGCCGGGTCGAGTACGCCAAGCTGCTGCTGACCACCGGCTCGGTGCCGCGCCGGCTGCCGGTGCCCGGCGCCGACCTGGACGGCGTGCTGTACCTGCGCCGGGTCGAGGACAGCGACCGGATCAAGGCGGCGCTGCGCCCGGGCGCCCGGATCGCGGTGATCGGGGCGGGCTGGATCGGCCTGGAGGTCGCGGCCGCCGCCCGGACGGCGGGCGCCGAGGTGACCGTCCTGGAGGCGCTGGAACTGCCGCTGCTGCGGGTGCTGGGCCGGGAGGTCGCCCAGGTCTTCGCCGACCTGCACCGCGACCACGGCGTGGACCTGCGCTTCGGCGTCCAGGTCACCGAACTCACCGGTGCCGGCGGCACGGTGAGCGGCGTACGCCTCGGCGACGGCACCGAGCTGGCGGCCGACGCGGTGGTGGTCGGCATCGGCATCTCCCCCGCCACCGAGCTCGCCGAGGCGGCCGGCCTGGAGGTCGACAACGGCATCAAGACCGACCAGCGGCTGCGCACCTCGGACCCGGACGTCCACGCGGCCGGCGACGTCGCCAACGCCTACCATCCCCTGTTCGGCACGCACATCCGCGTCGAGCACTGGGCCAACGCCCTCAACCAGCCCCAGACCGCCGCCCGGGCGATGCTCGGGCACCCGGACGCGGTCCACGACCGCGTGCCGTACTTCTTCACCGACCAGTACGACCTCGGCATGGAGTACCTCGGCTACGTCGCACCCGGCGGCTACGACCGGGTGGTCTTCCGCGGCGACCCGGTCACCCGCGAGTTCATCGCCTTCTGGCTCACCGGCGGCCGGGTGCTCGCCGGCATGAACGTCAACGTCTGGGACGTCACCGACCCGATCCGCGAACTGATCGTCTCCCAGCGCCAAGTGGACCCCGACCGCCTGGCGGACCCGACCATCCCCCTCGGCGAGGTCTGACTGGGCGTTTCGTTCCCGACTTCTGAGGTCAGGTTCCACGCCAGGTCTGGGTGGTCTCGCCGGCGAGTCGGCGGGTCATGAGGCCGATCATCGCGCCGTGGATCACGGCTTCGGAGCGGGCCGGCAGGGCTTCGCAGTCGCGGGCCAGGCGTCGGTGGTTGCCGCCAAGTGGGCACGACACCCGACCAGTTGAGGGGCGAAGTGGAGGCGCGGCGGGCGCATCTGGCGCACAACGTCGACCGCCTGGCCGAACGGGTCACACCGCGGCGGGTGGCTCGGCGCCGCATGGACGCCACCAAGCGGCGGCTGACCAGTGCGAAGGAGCAGGTGATGGGCTCGGTGAGCAACACCGGAACGGCGGTCGGCGAGAGCGCCCGCGACCTGGCCGGACAGGTGGGCGACAGCACCGGAGCGCTGACCGGACAGGTCGGCGAGACGATCAGCGACACGGCCGCCCAGGTGGCCGACGCCGCGCGGCACGCCCCGGCCCAGGTGCGCAGCCAGACCCGGGGCAACCCGATCGCGGCGGGCATCATCGCCTTCGGCGCTGGCATGCTGGCCGGCACCCTCCTACCGGTCTCGCAGGCCGAGCAGCACGCCGGAGCCCAGCTGCGCGAGCACGCCGACGACCTCCTGCAACCGGTCAAGCAGGCCGCCTCCGAGGCCGTGCAGGAAGTGAGGGAGGAACTGCGTGAGCCGGCCCAGCAGGCCGTGGAGTCGGTCAAGGCCACCGCTCAGGACGCGGTCCAGAGCACGACGCAGGCCGGCCGGCAGGCCGCCCAGACCACGGCCGGTGACCTCAAGGAGGTCGGGCAGGACGCCGCCCGGCAGGCCCGCGAGCAGGCCCAGGACTAGGGACCCGGATCTCGGGAGGCCACAGGGGCTATCCACATTGATCCGGAGAACGGCCGGCCGCCTGGCCGCCCTCCGGCCTGCCACGGCACGCCGTCGGCCGCGGGAGTCGGCGATGAAGCGTCGGGGCGTGTGAGCGGCAGGGGTGCGGAGCGACAACGGTGCTGGTCAGAGCCCGTTGATCGTCAGGTTCCTGCGGGCCTGGTCGAACGTCCTCTGCCCTTCGGCTGCCTGGTCGGGGGCGGAGGGGAAGGAGATCTCCAGCTTGAAGCCGGCCCCGTCCTTGCGCACCAGGTCCAGTTCCAGCGCCCGCTGGTCCTTCGGATTCCTGTAGTCCGAGTTGTCCTGGTAGGTCACGTCCAACACGGCCGCGTCCTTGCCCTGCTGCTGGACAGCGTTCACGTTCCCGTCCGGCTCAGGGGCCTGGAAGTAGTGGTAGTGATCCTTGTACCAGGCCAGGTCGGCGTTGGCCACCGACAGCGGGCTGCGGGTCTCCCCGGTCCACTTGGAGAACTTGAGGACGAAGACCTTGGTCGGGTCCGTGAAGGTGACCGACGAGTCGTCCTCACTGCGAACGTAGCCGGCCGGCGCGGCGAGCGTAGCGTCCAGCCCGGGCTCCTGGTAACGCTTCCAGCCGGCCGGCAACGGGTCATCGCCGGCGAACACCAGCACCGACCCCACGGCCACGGCCAGCACAGCCGCGCCAAGCGCCAGCTGGACCCGCCGGCTGCCGGTTACAGCCCGGCGGACCCGCTGGGTCCACGTGGTCGGCGCGGCCGCTCCCGGTGCCACCCGGGTCGCGGATGGACCGGCTGGTTCGACGGCGGCGCGCAGGAGCTGGCGCAGCGCACTGGGGGCCGGCCGCGCCTGCGGTTCCTTGCGCAGCAGTTCGCAGAGCACCGCGCCCAGCGGCCCGGCGTTCGCCGACCGCGGTACTTCGGCCAGTAGGACTGCCTGCAGAGTGGACGCGGTGGTCTGGCGGCGAAACGGCGACACACCCTCGACCGCCTGGTAGAGGACCACACCCAGCGACCACAGGTCCGACTCGGGGCCCGGCCGCTGGCCCAGGACACGCTCCGGTGCCAGGTATTCGGGCGAGCCGATGAAGCTCCCGGTCTCGGTCAGCTTCTGCTCGCCCTCCACCTGGGCGATCCCGAAGTCGCTCAGCACCACCCGGCCGTGCCGTCCCAGCAGGATGTTGGCCGGCTTCACGTCGCGGTGCAGCACTCCCGCCTCGTGCGCACTGACCAGAGCCTCCAGCACCGCCAACCCGATCCGCACCGCCTCCTGGGCCGGAAGCGTGCCCTCCTGGAGCACCTCCGCCAGCGACCGCCCGCGGACCAGCTCCATCACGATCCACGGGCTTCCGTCGACCGTGACCACGTCGTGCACGGTGACCACGGAGGGGTGGTCGACCCGGGCTGCCGCCCGGGCTTCGCGCTGCATCCGCAGATACATCGTCTGCCGCTCGGCCTCGGTCAACTCCTCGGGAAGCCGGGGCTCCTTGACCGCCACGTCCCGGTCCACCGTCTCGTCGTGCGCCCGCCAGACCGTGCCCATACCGCCGGAACCGAGCCGCTCCAGCAGCCGGTAGCGGCCACCGATCAGCCGCCCCGCCCCCGGCTGCGGCACTGCGGCCGCCTCCACCACGGTCGGCTCGGCCACCGTGCGCGGCTGCTCCGGAGTGCTCCCCGGGCCCGCCAGCCCCCAACTCGTCGGCTCCTGGGCCGACCCCCCATCGGTCGTCATGGCAGCATGATGGCACCTCCGACGTGCCCTTCCCCAGGGCCCAGGGGCAACCCGCGTCGAGCAGCTCGACTCCGCACTCAGCCGGGCATGAGCGGACGGTCGAGCGGTTATACGCGCTCCATGACTGGTAGCCAACCCGTGGATTCCGGGGTGACAGTGGGAGTGCGGAAGGCCGCCGAGGTGGAGCGGGCCTTCGCCGAACTGGAGGCGAACGCGGCGGCGCCCAATCGTCAGACGCAGTGGTCCAGGGGTGCCCTGGCCGGCTACCTGTGGGCGTTGGGCCGCGGCGACGGCGCCCCGGTCACCGGTGCGCGGACCGCGGGTGTGCCCGGCAACGACGTGTTGACCGCAGAGGTGGACGCCGCGAACGTGGCCCTGGAGAACCAGGTGGAACGTACGGTGCCCCGTGATTACAGCCAGGGCGTCCACGACGCGCTGGCCTGGGTGTGCGGCCACACTGACAGCCGGCCCTGATCCGGGACTTCCGCCACCCGGAGGACACGTTTCGGCCAGCGGCACGGGGAGGGCCGTCGGCCTCCTCCCGAGAGAGTTGTTGCCCAGCGCTGCTCGCTGGTGCAGCCGGCGCCGGCGAGCATCCCGCCGGTTCAGTGGGAGTGCCCCCGCCTGAGCGCGCGCCGCGCCCTGAGAACCGGACCCACCCAGGGCACGAAGCGGAGCAGGCGCCCGGCCGCCCGGTAGACAGGGCGATGGCTCTCTGGCGCGTGGGCGGGGTGGCGAACATGACCCGCCGACCCCGCGCGCCGCCCACCGCTGAACAGTCACCTTTCGCCACGGGGCGGCTCGGGAACGCTGCCCTGCTCCACGGTGGTGGTGATCAGGACCAGACAGGGCCTGGAAGGGGTGGAACCGAATCCGAACCGGACGGGCGGTTCGACCGGTCGTAGCGGCCCGAGGTCCTGTCCGCGGTGACTGGCGCCGGCGGCGGTGATCGGCCACAGATCGCGGGGGGCGTACCACTCCCGGCGGCCCTGACCGGCGCTGCCCCGTGTTCTCACTCCCGGCAGCAGCATGCTCGGAACGTCGATCAGGGCCGCCCACGCAGGCCGACGAGAGAGCGGCGCGGGCACGGCCCGCAGCAACCAGCCCAGCGGGCCGCGTCGGCCCATCGTGAACCGTAGGGCCAGCGGCCCCGCCGTCACTGACCACCCTGTGCCCGTACGAGCCACCGCGACCGGTACGACCTGGGTCCGGTCGAAGCAGTAAGTGCTCGCGATGAACTCGCCGATCTGTTCCGTGGGGGCCAGCAGGAGCCGGAACCCGTCCGCCTGCTCGACCATGACGTCGCTGAACGCCCCGAACGGTGACGCCGTCCAGTGCCCTACGACGATCCGCGTACCTGATTCGGTCCCGACACCGGCGATCCAACCGTCGAACCGCAGCCGCACCCGTTCCACGTTCCCAACCTCCGCCCCATCATCCAAACGGCGCACCACCGTGGGAGCGGCCCCCGGGGCGCAGAGCACGTAGAGCGACACCTACCCGGTGACAGGTCCGGGGCCGGCCGTCGTGCTTGACGAGCACTCCGGTGGCGCAGAGCAGAACGTCGTAGGACTCCTCCACCTCCCCGGACGTGGTCAGGTGCCAGCGGCCGTCCTGGTACTCCGCGCTCACCACCTCCTCCGCGCACCGCAGGTGAGCGCGCAAGCCGCATCGCCCCCCCTGCCGCCACAAGCGGCACCCCTGCGGCCCTGGCGCTGGCCCGCGCCCTTGCCCACCGGGGGAGGCAGCCCGGCACACCTACGGCTCGACGAATGCCGCACCGGCCCAGCCGGTGCGGCATTGCTGGTGCCCGGCCGGGCAGCCGGATCCGTTCACTTGTGGGGATGAGGCCGGGCCTGGCTGCCAGGTATCGGCTCGCTCGGCAAGGGCCCTCGCTGCGCGGGGATGGGCGGGCGCGTGGGGGTTGCCGGGCGCGCACTGCTCGACGAACCGAAGTGCTGGATCAGTGAGTTGGTGCATGGCCATTGGTTCTCCGGCACGCCGACGTCAAGCAGGGGCTGGCTCCGCGACCCCGCCTGGATCCGCCGCTGACGCGTCGCGGCGGACGGATCTCACCAGTACCGCAGCCGGGGGTCGGGAACGCTCCGCCGGTTGATCACGCGCCACGCGGACTCGTCGATCCGGCGGATGTGGCCGAGGAGGAGTTCACGCAGCTCCGCCTCGGTGCAGGCGGTCGCGAGCACGTCGGGCACGTCGAAGTCGATGCCCTCGCGGGAGCTGATCCGCAGGGCCGCCCGGACCGGCACGACCTCCCGCGCGAGCCACGAGCCGAACTCGGCGGCCTGCGCGGCCGTGGCGTTCCGGATGGCGGCGCCTTCGCCCGCTACGCCCGCGACTCCCTCCACCGCCCGCTGGTCCAGGGTGATCCCGAAGCTCATGGTGAGCCCGTTGCGGCGCCCGTGCCCCGGATGGTCCCAGACGTGGCTGAACTCCGTCGGCTCGCGCCGGAGAAGGGCCTGCCGGAACGCATCGAGGGTCAGGCCCCACAGGCCGTCCGTCACGGGTTCAAAGATCCAGTAGTGGGCCTGCTCCTCGATCGGCGTCGGGATGGCGGGAACGGGCACCGGCTGCTCCCGCTGCCGGTCACGCGACATAGCGGGCGTAGCCGTTGACGCCGTACAGGGCCAGCATGGTGTCCCAGTAGGCCACCGAGGTCTCGTTGTTGGTATCGACCTCGACACCTCGGAGCTGACCCTGGTTCTGCGGGTTCGCCAGCGCGGCGCGGTACTTGGCCATCTCGGTCCGGTCATCGGCGTACAGGAAATGGCGCTTGTTGTTCTGGGTGTTGGTCAGGAGGCTGTCCAGGGTCCGGTAGCAACTCTTCGGATTCTGGACGTACTTGGCCTCGACGGCCATTCCGTCCGTCGGACGGATCCCGTCCACCATCAGGGTGTTGGTCGCGCCCAGGTTCGAGCCCGCCGGGAGCGGCAGCGCGAACTCGGGGTACCCCGAGGTCCTGAGCTGGTAGGCCTGTGCCGCTATGTTGCCCGCGTCGGAGAAGTCCCCTTGGGTCAGACTCTTCTGCCAGATCGTGAAGGAGGCCAGTTGAGCGGGCGTGAGGGCCGGGAACCGCGGATCGGGCGGGTCCGGTGGGGCGATGGGGTCGACGTCCGGCTGGAGCGGGTTGCGCGGCCGTTGGACGGTGGGCAGGAAGCCGACCGAGGCGAGCACGATCGGATCGGGGAAGGGGTCCGGGGAGAGCGGGTCGCCGCCCCACTCGCGGACTCCGCCGCCCGGCAGCCAAGGCAGCAGCGGTTGCCCGGAGTTCGGCTGTCCTGGGATGGTGACGACCGCCTGACTGCCATCGAGGATGTGCGCCACCGCGCCCAGGGAGTGGATGTCCGCGTCGCCCTCGACCCGGTCCTTCAGCCCGCCGTCGTTGCCGTTCCCGCCGAACAATGGGTTGTCCCAGATCGGACCGGGCGACAGGAGGGAAAGGGCGTCGCCGCCCAACTGCTTCTGCGCTGCCTCGATGTGGTCCGCGTAGCTCTCGCAGCAGGCGGCGAGCAGCGAGCAGGCCGCCGGGAGGTTCGCGAGGAGCGTCTGCCCCTCCGCAGGACGGGCCGGAGCAGCTGCCTTTCCGACGAACTGGGTGAAGTACGCGTTGACTCCCACGCTCGCCGGGCCCTCGTGGTTCTGGACGGCGGTGGTCCAACTGCCCTGGGCGTCGGCCAGGACGTTGGTCAGTATGCCGGCGGCCTTGCGCCAGGTAGCCGCGATCTGCCGAAGCCCGTCGGGGTCACCTCGGTACCGGCCGCCACCGAGGAACTGCTTCTCCCAGCTGGTGTCTCCGACGGCCTCGGGCAGCGAGTTGCCGAGCCCCCGTGGATCGTGGAGTTCCTGGCACTGGTCGGAGCGGCTGAGCCAGGGCGTGGCCAGACCGCTGCTCCCGCCGTCACCGGTGGCGGCCAGCAGGCCGGCCGCCAGCGAGGACTCGGCCGCCAGGTAGTTCTTGGCCGTCTGCAGGATCGCGGCCGCTCCGGAGCCGATGATGACGCAGGCGTTGCCGATCTGGTTGACGGTCGTCCTTGCCGCCGGGTCGTACACCGAGCCGAACAGCTGGCCGGCCTCGTCCGCCCCGACCGTTCCCTTCTGGGTCGCCAGTTCGCCCACCAGGGCGTTCGTGGTGGCGAGCAGGTCCTCGCTGCTCTGGTGCATCCCCCAGGAAGCCTCTACCAGGTCCTCGACCACGACCTGGAAGCCGGCTCCCCCGTCATCCGGCAGTCTGTCGTGCATGAAGTCATGTTTTCCATCAACTCCGTTGGCGAAAGCCGGAAACCGGGAAGTGTTGCGGAGTCGTTGCTTGCCCCGGGCGGATAAGAGGAACCAACGGAACTGCTTGATGCCCATGTCCGTTCGCCCGGGCGCTCGTTGGGCAAGCCGTGGGGAAGAGACCGCCGTGGCTGGTGTCGGACGACGGTGCGCAGGGAGCGACCGCGGTGAGGGATGGCATGCGCCATGACGTCCCCGCCGTTCCCGTGCGGGCTGTGGACACCACCGCGGCGGGCGACTGCTTCAACGCCGGGTTCGTGCACGGGCTGCTCGCCGGCCGGAAGCTGCCGGCATGCCTCGCCGCCGCCGCGGCCTGCGGCGCCGCGGCAGCCACGGGCCCGGGCTCGAGTGCGGCTCCGCGCGCCGAGGACCTCGACCGCGGGCAGCACCCGTCCTCGTGACCTCACGGTCGGGGGCGCGCCCAACTGCGCGAGTGAGGTGAACTCTTCACGGCGCTGGGTGATCGTGTTAGCGTCCGTCGGATGTCGAGGATTCTGGTCACCGATCTGGACGGCACCTTACTCGGCGGCGACCGTGAGGACCGGCGCCTGCTGCGGGAAGCACTGGACCGCCACCCCGAAGTGACCGTGGTCTTCGCCACCGGCCGAGGACCAGCCTCGATCCGGCAGGTTCTGCGGGATCCGCTCGTCCCGAGGCCCCGTTGGATCATCGCGGACGTCGGCGCCACCGTGCTGGACGGTACCGACTTCTCCACCGTCGAGCCGCTGCAGGAACAGCTACGCGCCGGCTGGCCGGGGCAGGAGCAGGTACGGGCTGCGTTGCGCCGGTTCCCCCGGCTCACCTACCAGCACGACGTGGTCCAGGACGGCCGCTGCTCCTACCACCTGGCCCCCGAGCACCTCACCGGCAGACTCACCGAGGCGGTCGAGGCCCTCGGCTGCGGCTGGACCTACTCAGCGGACCGCTACCTCGATGTCCTACCTCCGGCGGCCTCCAAGGGAAGCGCCCTGCGGGCCCTGGCCGAGAAACTGGACTGGTCGGCCGAGGAGATCCTGGTCGCCGGGGACTCACTCAACGACCTGTCACTGTTCGGGCTCGGCATTGGCGTCCGGTGGACTACGTCTCGCGCAACCTTCCCTTCGCCGAGGTCGTCGATGAGTACCTGGCCGCCGACGTGCTGTGGGTGACCTCGTTGCAGGACGGGATGAACCTGACGGCGAAGGAGTTCATCACCGTCCAAGCCACCCTCGCGCCCCACCGCGCGGGCGGGCCGGGCGTCCTGGTGCTCTCTCGTTACGCCGGCGCCGCCGCCGAGCTCGGGGACGCGGCCCTTCTCACCGACCCGCGTTCCCCGGACGACCTCAGCGCCGTCCTCGCCAAGGCCCTGGCGCTCACCGCCGACGAACGCCGCGCCCGCATGCGTCGGCTCGCCACGCTCCTCGGCCAGGAACGGCCCGCCGACTGGGCAGCGCGGATCATTCAGGCGATTCGCCGCCCCGGTCCCGCGTCCTGACCAGCTCCGAGCGGGCCCGTCGGCTGCCGAACTCACGGGCGCGGTAGGCGCGGAGGGCACGCTAGGCGGCCCGCGCGCCGCTCGTCGGTGGCCAGTGCGATCCAGCCGGTTCGGGTGGCCGCGCACGAGTGCGCCAGGTCCGCGGAATGATCACGGCGACGCTCGGCGCATGGGCATGGCGATCACGAGGGGGCGGGGTCGGAGGCGGTCGCGGTAGGGCGTCGAGGTGAGGAGCCGGCTCCTTCGGGCGGACTCCCGCGCCTTCCGGTCACAGGTCGAACTCTGCCCAGACGGTCTTGCCTTCGGGGAGACGGGCTGCGCCCCAGCGGTCGCACGTCTGCTGGACGATGACCAGCCCGTGCCCGCCGGGCAGGCCGGGCCGGTGGGGTCGGCGCGGTTCCGGCAGCGCCGATGACCGGTCACTGACGTCGACGCGCAGACGCGCCGCCGAGGCGTGCAGTGCCAGCTCGACCGCCTCACCGGCGTGGAGCACGGCGTTGGAGACGAGTTCGGCGACCAGCAGGACGATGTCGCTCGCACGGTCCGGGTCGGGCCAGGACCAGTCCGCGAGAGCGGCGGCGGTGAATGTCCGGGCGCGGGCGACCGGCCGGGGTACGCCTCCCAAGACCAGGCGTCTCCGTTGACCGCCGGCAGGCAGAGCGGTGAGATGAGCGACCGGTTCGTTGCCGAGGAGGTCCCGGCTGGTGTTCATGAGCGGTTGTCCTTCCGGCTTGACGCTCTTCCTCCCCGGTTTCCCTGTCGCGGTCGGTACATGCGGGCCGTCTCCGAGGCGGTGGTCTCAGTGCCGGCCGGAGTCCGGCGTCAACGAGGGGCGGAGAGCGCCTCGTCGACGGAGGGGTGGAGGGAGAAGACAGCGCCGGCTCCTGTGATGTCCAGCAGTCTCGTGACCGCCTCCGACGGTGCCGCAAGTCGGAACGGGACTCCGGCCGCGGTTGCGTTCATGCGCGTCCTGAGCAGCAGGTTCAGGCCGGAGGAGTCGCAGAAACCGAGGTGCTCGAGGTCGGCCACCAGCAGGGCGGGGCGTGCGGCGAGTGCTTCCTGCAGCGCGGTGCCGACCTCGGTGAGGCTGTCGAGGTCCAGGTCACCCGCGAAGGTGCAGACGGCTGCCCCGTCCGCAGTGCGCCGCACCCCAACTGCCCCACTCACGACGGGCCTTGACGCCGGCAGGGCTGCACCGTTCTTGTTTCGGGCTGGCAACGTCCCCTCCCACGAAGTTCCTTGATGGCCCTGGGACGGCATCCCACAGGCAGCCGGATCGCCCGAACGCCGTCCACCGCTTGACAGGAGCCCCTGTGCTCCAGGGGCAGTTGCCCCAGAGGCAGTTCAGCCTGCCTCCAGGCCGTCCCGCAGCTTCTTCAGGATGCGGGTGAGCAGCCGGGACACGTGCATCTGGGACAGTCCCAGCCGGGCGCCGATCTGGGACTGGGTGAGTTCTTCGGTGAAGCGCAGGGACAGGAGGAGCCGTTCACGTGCCGTCAGTTCCGCGATGAGGGGTTTGAGCGCGACGAGGTTCTCGGCGAGGGTGATCGCGGCGTCCTCCTGGCCGAGCCGGTCGGCCAGGGGGCCGGGGCCTTCGTCGTCCTCGGCGCTGCCGTGGTCGAGGGACCCGGTGGTGTGGGCCTGGGCGGCCGTGAGGCCCTCGATCACCTCGCTCTCCGGCAGGCCGAGGTGGCCGGCGAGTTCGGCGACCGTCGGTGCGCGGTCGAGTTGGACCGTGAGGTCGTCCTGGGCCTTGGCGAGGGTGATGCGCAGTTCCTGGAGCCGGCGGGGGACGTGGACCGCCCAGGTGGTGTCCCGGAAGTGGCGGCGGATCTCGCCGAGGACCGTCGGGATGGCGAAGGTGGAGAACTCCACCTCGCGTTCGGGGTCGAACCGGTCGATCGCCTTGATCAGGCCGACGGCTCCGACCTGCAGCAGGTCTTCCTGGGGCTCGCGGTGGGCGTCGAAGCGGCGGATCACGTACCGGACGAGGGACAGGTTGAGCTCGACCAGGGTGGATCGTACGTAGGAGTACTCGCGGGTTCCTTCTTCGAGGGTCGCGAGTCGGGCCAGCAGCACGCGCGTCAGCTCTCGCGCGTCCGCCGGGGCGACGTCCCGCGGGCTGTCGACGTCGAGCAGTTCCGGCGCGACGCGGCGGACGGCGTCCGGGCTGCCGAGCGGCCGGGCGGCCAGCTCGCGGTCCTCGGTTCGCGTGGTCATCGGTGCTCCTCTCCAAGCCGGGGCAAGCTCGTTCCCGGTTGCCCGCGACCGCGGGCATCATGCACACAAGCCCCGTGGAGGAATTGTGCACATTTCATGCTCTCGGCCGGTTCTGCTCCTCCGTGACACGGACGGCCCGGCCCGTGCCTCCGTGTGGTTGACGCCGCGGTGGCGAACCGGATCCGGTGCCCCGCCCGCCAGGCGGGTCAGAGCGGGTCGGATCCGGAGTCGTGGACGGTCGTCATGTCGGTGAGGCCGCAGATCGTCAGGACGGGGACGAGAAGGGCGGGGGCGCGGATTTCGATGCGCTCCGCGCGAGCGAGCAGCACACTCAGGCCTGCGCTGTCGAGGTAGCCGACGCGGGTGAGGTCGACGAGGACGGGTGGGGGGCCGGCGCCCAGGAGGGTGTCCAGGGCCACCGTGAGATCGGCGGCATTGGTCATGTCGATCTCGCCCTCGGCGACCAGCGCGCTCCGCCCGTCCGCTCGGTGCTCTTCGGTGAGAGACAGCAGGGAGCTCATGAGTCGATCCTCGTGTTCATCTCGATGGTGGTGCCCTCGGGGCCGGGGGCGATGGTGACCTGCTGCATCAGGGCGCGCATCAGGGTGATCCCACGCCCGCGGTGAGGGTTCGCCTCAGGCTCCGGGGTCTTCCAGCGTCCGCTGTCGGTGACGGTCAGCCGCATTCCGCCCGCCCGGGTCTCGGCTCGCAGGCGGACCGTTTCCCCGGGGTTGTGGCGGTGGCCGTGCTCGATGGCGTTGGCGCACGCCTCCCCCGCGGCGACCAGCACGCCGTGTGCCGTGTGCGGCGGCAGGTCGCACCGGCGGAGCCAGTCCCGCAGCGCTTGGCGGACCGGCGCGAGCTGTCCTGTCTCGGCGGGGAAGGCCATGTCCAGCGGGGCGGGGTGCCGGTACACGAGGAGGGCGACGTCGTCGTCATACCCACCGACCGGCGCGAGCGCGGCCATGACCTGGGAGGCCAGTTCCTCGATGTCGGTGTCCCGGCCCCCCTGGACGGCCTCGGCGGCCTGTTCGATGCCCTCGGTCACGGGGCGCCGGCGCCGTTCGACCAGGCCGTCGGTGTACAGGAGCAGGGTGGCGCGGGCCGGCACGGTGAACTCCGCGCTCGGGCGCGGGTGGCCCGGGCGGACGGCGAGGGGGGTCGCACGCCCCTCCTCGAGCAGGTGCACCGCTCCGTCGGGATGGACGACTATGCCCGGCGGATGTCCGGCGCTGGAGTAGACCAGGTGCCCGCTGGCCGGGTCGAGGACGCCGCAGAAAACGGTGGTGCACAGGGCCCCGGGGATGCTCGCGGCGAAGTGGTCCAGGGCTGAGAGGACCTGACCGGGCCGGGCGTCCTGGAGGAGCAGCGCCCGGCAGGCGCTGCGCAGCTGTCCCATGACGGTGGCCGCCGTCAGACCACGGCCCACGCAGTCGCCGACGACGATGCCGATGCGGCCGTCGGGCAGCGCGGTGGTGTCGTACCAGTCGCCACCCACCTCGAGGGGCCGCGCGGCGGGTTCGTAGCGCACGGCGAAACCCTCGGGCAGGTGGGAGGGGCCCAGGATGGAGCGCTGAAGGGCGAGGGCGGTCTGCCGCTGCTGGTCGATCTGCTGGGCTCGGGCGAGCCCCTGTGCCAGGTGCCCTGCGAGCAGGGCCAGCAGGGTGGTGTCCTGATCGGTGAACGGACGGTTCCCGCCCAGGTCGAGCCAGAGTGCCATGGGACCCTGCGGGTGTTCCAGAGCCACTCCCACGCCCGGGCCGCGGTCTGTGGCAGGAGCCAGTGACGGGCCTTCACGCACGGCGGTGAGTGCGCGGCGCTGGTCGTCGGTGAGGCTCTCCCAGGTGCTCTCGCCGCAGGAGGCGTACAGCGACGGCGCCCCGGCTCCGTGGAACACGGCTGCGAGCACCTGACGGGCGCTCCAGAGGACTTGCAGCTCTTTCAGGGCTCCTTCGAGAGCCTCGTCGAGGCTACCGGCTCGGGACAGCAGGAGGCTGAGGGCGGCTACCGCGCTCTCCCGCTGGATCGTGTAGTGCTCAGCGGTGACGTCTCGCAGCGTTCCGACGATGACGCGTCGGCCGGTGTCCGGGTCCTGGACGTGGTTGAAGGTGGCCGTGACCCAGACCCGGCGGCCGTCGCGGTGCCGGACCGGCACCGTGTAGCAGCCGCGTTCCTGCGCCAGCAGGCTGCTGAACGCCTCGGCCACCTGGCGGTGGGCCTCGGGATCGCTGATCGCATCGGGCCACCACGGGTGGAGCGGGGCGTAGGGCAGCCCGTCGGTGTCGTAGCCGAGGATGTCCGTGAACGCGGCATTGATCTCCACCACGGCGCCCTGCTCGTCGCAGACGAAGAACGCCTCCTGCAGGGACTCCACCAAGGCGGTGCGCCAGCGGGCGTGGTGGGTCCGCAGGCGGGCCAGCTCGATGTTCGCGCGGACCCGGGCCAGCAGTTCGGCCGCGGAGAACGGTTTGACGAGGTAGTCGTCCGCCCCCGCCTCCAGGCCCTCGATGGATGACTCCTGCCCGGCGCGCGCCGACAGCAGCAGGACGGGCACACCCGCGGTGCGCCGGTCGGCCCGCAGTGCGGCGACCAGTTGCAGGCCGTCCAGCCGGGGCATCATCACGTCGCTGACGACCAGGTCCGGGGCCTCGCGGCGGGCGCTGTCCAGCGCGGCCTGCCCGTGCGGCACCGCCTGCACCTCGTACCCGCTGCCGCGCAGGAGCCGGGTGAGGTATCCGCGCATGTCGGCGTTGTCGTCCGCGACCAGCACCCGTGCCGGCACCGTACGGCCGCGCCCTGCGGGAGCCGGGGAGGATCCGGGTGGGCTGGAGGTGCCGGCAGGAAGGACCCCCGACCGGGATCCGTGGCCGGCACTGGGGACGGTGTCCCCCGTGGGTGCCGGGGGGCCTGCGGGAAGCCAGCCCAGGGCTTCCTCCAGGTAGGACTCGGCACCGGCCGAGGGAGACGGCGCGGTCGCCGCCGGTACCAGGGCGTCCGCCGGCAGGTGGGCGTGGCCGAAGGGCAGGCGAACCGTGAAGGTGGTGCCGTCGCCCTCGTGGCTGCGCGCGGCGATGGTGCCGCCGTGCAGGGCGACCAGTTCCTTCACCAGGGCCAGGCCGATGCCGCTGCCCTCGTTGGACCGCGCCCGGGCGTTGTCGACGCGGTGGAAGCGTTCGAAGAGCCGGGGCAGTTCCTCCTGGGGCACGCCGGTCCCGGTGTCGGCCACCGTGACCACCGCGTGGTCGTCTTCCGTGCCCGCCGTGACCCGGATGGAGCCCTCGAAGGTGAACTTCAGTGCGTTGCTGAGCAGGTTGAACATCACCCGCTCCCACAGGGCGCGGTCCAGGTACACCGGCTCCGGCACCGCGGCGCAGGCCACCTCGAGGACCAGTCCGGCCCGCTCGACGGCGGAGCGGAAGACGGCCGCCAGTTCCGCGGTCACCGCGCCGAGGTCGGTCGGCTCGTAGCGGGCCTGCATCCGTCCGGCCTCGATGCGGGAGAAGTCCAGGAGGGTGTTGACCAGCTTGCCCAGGCGCCGGCCGTTGCGGCGGACGACCTCGAGTTCCTCTCGCGCCCTCGAGTCCAACTGGTGCTGGCCGCCCAGCAGTTCCTCCACCGGCCCCATGATGAGCGTCAGGGGGGTGCGCAACTCGTGGCTGATGTTGGAGAAGAAGGCGGTTTTCGCCCGATCGAGCTCGGCGAGTCCCTCAGCACGCTGTTGCTGGGCCCGGTAGCTGCGGGCGGAGCCGATTCCGGCCGCCAGGTGGCCCGCGACGAGTCCCACGAAGCCGCAGTACGGCTCGTCGACCGGCCGGTAGCGGTTCAGCGCAGCCACCAGGAAGCCGTAGGGCGAGCTGCCCTGCTGCTGCAGGGGCACCACCAGTGCCTGGCTGGGCGGCAGAGGCCAGACTGCGGACGGCAGCTCCGTGGACGGGCCGCCCTCGAGCGTCAGCAGGGCTTCCTCTCCGCGGGCCGCCGCCTGCGCGGGCCACGCTCCGTCGGGGTCGTCGAGCGCGATGACCTCGGGGGCAGCCGGGTGGCCGGCCGCGATTCCGGTGGCCGACGCCAGGTGCGCGCAGCCGTCGCCGTCGAACAGGTAGGTGAGGGTGAACGGCAGGTCATGGGGGTTCCGCTCCAGCTGCCGGCCGGCGAAGGCCAGCACCTCCTGCTCGGTGCGCACCACGCTCGGGTCGGAGCCGAGGTCCCGCAGGGTCGCCATCCGCCGCTCGCCGACGACGCGTTCGGTGTCCTCGGTGACGACGCACAGCATGCCCACGACGGAGCCCGCGTCGTCCCGCAGGGGGCTGTAGGAGAAGGTGTGGTACGTCTCCTCCGGGTAACCCGACCGCTCCAGGACCAGCATCAGTGCCTCGTCCCAGGTCGCCCGGCCGGTGGCCAGCACCGTGTCGATCCGGGGGCCGATGTCGTCCCAGATCTCGCTCCAGACCTCGGCGGCCGGTCGGCCCAACGCCCACGGGTACTTGCGGCCGAGCGTGTCGCGCCGGTAGGCGGCGTTGCAGAAGAACGTCAGTTCCGGGCCCCAGGCCATCCACATGGAGAACCGGGACGACAGCAGGATGCTCACCGCCGTCTGCAGGCTCTGCGGCCAGTCCTCCGGAGAGCCGAGCGGCGTCGCGGTCCAGTCGACGGAAGCGAGATCGCGGCCGACCTCGTCATCGGGGGAGAACACCGCATCCGGAGCGGCCAGTGGCCCGCGGGCGTCCCCGTTCCCGCCGGTCTCCGTCTGCTTCACCGCTTCCCGCTCCCTTTCTGCCTGTGCCCTGTGCCCCTGCCCGGGTGCGGCCCCGCGCTTCACCGGGACGGGATCGCGGTCGGTGCGGCTGTCGCCGCCAGGGCGTCTTCCACGCTCGCGTGCAGCGGGAAGACCTGGTCCGTGCCGGTGACCCGGAGCAGCCGCCGCACCCGCTCGCCCGGGGCGCACAGTCCGACCTCGAGGCCCTGCCGGGCGGCCTCGGCCCGCAGCCGCAGCAGCGCGTTCAAGCCGCTGGAGTCGCAGAAGTCCAGTGCGGCAAGGTCGAACATCAGGTGGGTCGCGCCGGAGAGCACGGTCGGGTCCAGCCGGACGACGTCCACGCTGTCCAGGTCGAGTTCGCCCACCAGACGGGCGACCACCACGCCGTCGGAGCACTGCACCGTCATGGTCGCCCCGTTGCCGAGGGGGCAGTCGTCGGTGCCGGAGGATGGGGTCGGCGTCATCGGCAGGTCCTCTCACACTCGTGGCGGCGCGCTTCACTGCCCGTAGCTGTACGCGGCGGTGGGACCGGCCACCGTCGCCTGCGGCTCAGGAAGGTGTCAAGGAATTCCTGACATGCGATTCAGGTCATGGATATCAGGTTAACGGGGACACCAGGTGCGGGGGCCTGCTCAACCGGCACGCAACCGGCGTCCGTCAGCCTGGAAAGCCCGGTGCGCGGCCGGGCCAGGGCAGCGCGGCGTGGATGTGCTTGCCGCTCTCGTGGGGCACCACCGTCAGGGCGTCGGCGAGCTTCTCGAGAAGTGGCCAGCCGTACCCGCCGGTGCCGTCGGGCTGTGGCTGGCGGGGCTCGGGCACGGCGGTACTGGTGTCGCTGACGGTGACGCGCACCCGGCCGTCCTCGCTGAAGTCGATGTGCAGCCGACCGGGCCCGGCGGTGTGCCGCACGGCGTTGGTGACCAGTTCCGAGACGGCCAGCAGGATGTTGTCGGCCGCCCGCGGGTCGTCGCTGGGACGCGCACGGTGCAGCGCGGCGAGGAAGTCCCGGGTGACGGCACGGGCGGCGCCGATGCTTCCGTGCCGGCCGTCGAAGACGTGCCGAACCGACCACTGGCCGCTGCGAGCCCCGGAGCTGTTGTCCACCAGCATCCTCACTCCTCTGATGACTGTCACGGGGCTCCGCCGGGCGGGAGCAATCAGCGCGGATTCCAGCGCCGGTGCCTCACCGCACCGGTACACGGCGGCTCTCGGGCAACGTGTTGCCGCGCCCCGAGGACTCTACACATCCCGCTCCGGCTGCCGGCCGGGGGCGGGGAAACCGGCCGGCCGGCCGATCAGGGCCGCCAGACCGCTGAACACCAGCAGTTCGCGGGCCTGTTGGCCGGCTCCGCTCACCATCAGCGTGCCGCCGCCGTCCCGGGCGACGTGCTGGAGGGCGACCAGGGCGTGGATGCCGGAGCAGTCGATGAAGGTGACCCCGGTCAGATCGACGGCGAGGTCGGTACCGCTCCCCTGTTCCACGGCCAGCGCGGCTCCGACCAGGTGGCCGGCGGAGTCCAGGTCGATCTCCCCGAGGGGATGGAGGGTCAGGGTGCCACCCTGGTGACTGGTGAAGACGTGCAGCTCGGTCATGACCGGCTCAGCCCCCTTCCGGGGCGTTGACTGCTCCCACCCTCTCATCCCGCTCACGCCCCACCAACCCAGCGGCTGGTCCTTCGCGGACACGGCCGTCGGCGGGCCGTCGCACGCGGGCCCTCCGCCGGCTGGCTGGCGGAACCGCGGTGTTCACGGCCGTGCCGCGCGCGGCCGACCGGCGCCGCGCCGGGCGGGCGCCCGACGCCGACCCCCGGATGCACACGGCCCCGGCTGCAGGCCGAGTTGCTCGACCCTACGGCTCCTCACCATCACCGGACTCGATCGGGTCTTCCTCCGACGCCCCGACGGGGAGGCGCGGTGAGCGCCCGGCAGCTCAGCTGCCCGTAGGGCCCGTCCACCCCGCCGTTCCGGTCCGGCGTCCAGGGCGATGGCCTGAGGCTGGTGCCAGCCGATCGGCGACGCGCACGGACTCGGACATCGGTCGAGGCTCCGGCGACGGCCGGGGACTCACCGGCTCAACCGTGCCAGCCCGCGCGGGCCCCGGCCGCGGCCAGGACCGCGCACGCCGCCAGGTTCGTGAGCGGGTAGGAGACCAGGACGGCCACGAACTCCCGCAGGGTCGCGCTGGGCCGGTAGTAGGCCGCGGTCGGTGCGCCGTGCGCCTCGCCCGGTACCCCGGCCCGGCGCGCGAGGATGCCCGCCCGCAGCGTGTGGAAGTCGTTGGTCACGATGGCGCAGCGGTAGTCCGGGCGGATCCGCCTCATCAGCTCGCGACTGAACCGGAGGTTCTCCCCCGTGTTCGTCGAGGCGCGCTCCTGGAGGACGTGCTCGTCGGGGACGCCCCGCCGCGCGAGGTAGTCAGCCATCGCCTCGGCCTCCGGCACGCGCTCGTCCGAGCCCTTGCCGCCGGAGACCACCAGGATCGGGGGCTTTCCCCTGGCCGCCTGACGGCGGTACAGGGACAGAGCTTTCAGCAGGCGCGCGGCCAGCAGCGGCGGGACGGTGGACCCGTTCGTCAGGCCGGCGCCGAGCACGACCACGAAGTCGACCGGGCGGCGTGCCGTGACCCGGTGGTAGAGCGCGGCGTAGCCGGTGAAGCAGAGGAAGAGGAACGACAGGTAGCCGCTCATCAGCAGGGCGGCGGTGGCCGCCGCGCGCAGCGGTCCCTGGTCGGCTCGCGCGGCGACCACCACGAGCGGGAGTACGGCCAGGATCGCAAGGCCCGCCAGCAGTGACAGGAGGTTGGCCGGGCGGCCGCCTTCGGTGCGGACCATCCGGATGCCGTTGGCCACCAGGGCCCCGGCGACGGCCGTCGCACTCGCCACCGCCGCGATGCCGGTGGCGCCGGCCACCGCCTGCGCCACCGGTCGGTGGAAGCGGTCGAGCTCCAGAAAGAAGCCTGCGAACAGGAGGAGAGCGCCCAGGCCCAGGAGCACGCCGTTGCCGAAGCGACGCCGGTCGTCACGGAAACGCCGTGCGAAGAGCAGCAGGAGCAGAGCGGCTGCCAGGAGGAGGAGGGATGTCACTTCGGCTCCTTGTCCGGCGAAGGGGGAACGCGCACCACCGACGGCTGGATCGCCGGGGCCCGGCACAGGCGGACGGAACCTCCCGGCCGACCGTCCCTGCTCAGCAACGGATGCGGGCGTGACGCGGCCCGTGGGCCTCGTTCCCCACCCGGGCCGCCGTGGACCGGCGCCGCCCGCCCCGGTGAGCGGGGCGGGGAGCGGTCGCTGCCAGGACCATCGCCAACGCCAGCGGAACCAGCAGCAGCATCATCGTCACGGTATCCACGCCTCCAGGAGTCATCCAGCGCCGCACCAGTACCCGCGTCCTGCCCCGCATCGCGGACACCATGCCACCAGCGCTCCGGTACGGGAGGAGAGTGTCGCCGGGCTGGTCGGCCCGCTTCGCCGCGGGTGGGCTCCTCGGCGAGGTGCCGCGCGGCGCCGTCGGCGGGGTTGACCGGGCAGCAACGGCGCGCCGACATCGGTGGTGATCCGTGAAGGTGTCACCCGGTTGGCCTTCGCGCACCCGTTGCGCTTAGGCTTCCCGCTGGCCCGCGTCTCACCCGGTGGCTGCGGAAGGCCCAGGAAGGTGGAAAGCCGATGCCCGAGCAGGCTTCGGCATCCGAGGACGGCGTTCCTGGCAAGCGCCTGCATCTGGTGCCCGATGAGGTCGTCGAGGCCGGTCGGATGGAGGCGGTTCGCCGCTACGACATCCTCGACACCCCGCCCGACGGGGCGTTCGACCGGGTGGCCGCGCTGGCAGCCCGCCTGTTCGACGTCCCCGTGGCGACGGTGACGATCGTGGACGAGGACCGGATCTGGTTCAAGGCCGCGCACGGCCTGGACGGGGTCAGTGAGATCGGCCGCGACCCGGGCCTGTGCGGCTCGGCGGTGCTGCGCGACGACGCCCTGGTGATCCCCGACACCCTGCTCGACGACATCGCCTGCGGCAACCCGCTGGTCACCGGTCCGCTCGGGGTCCGGTTCTACGCCGCCGCGCCGATCATCACCGCGGACGGGCACAAGCTGGGCACCGTCAACGTGCTGGACACCAAGCCCCGCTCCATCACCTCCGGACAGACCGCCACCCTGACCGATCTGGCAGCGATCGTGCTGGACGAGATGGAGCTGCGCCTGTCCGCCCTGCGCACGGTGCGCCAGGAGCAGCGGGCCGCCGAGGCCGAGCGGGCGGCCCGGGAGCAGGCGGAGCGGGACAGGGCGGCGATCGCCTCCTTCGCCTCCACCTTGCAGCGCACTCTGCTGCCGCCGGCGCTGCCGACGGTGCCCGGCCTGGAGCTGGCCTGCCACTACCACACCGCGTCCGCGCACGACGTGGGCGGCGACTTCTACGACGTCTTCCCCCTGTCCTCCGGGAAGTGGGGATTCTTCCTGGGGGACGTGTGCGGCAAGGGCGCCGAGGCGGCCACCATCACCTCCCTGGCCCGCTACACCCTGCGGGCCTCCGCCCAGCACACCGACGACCCCGTCGCGGTACTCGAGGCACTCAACAACGCCCTGCTGGCCGACGTGTGGGCGGGCAGCCGGTTCTGCACGGCATACTTCGCAACTCTCACCCCGGCCGAGGCCGGGGGCTTCACCGTGGAGCTGGCCACCGGCGGGCACCCCCCTGCCTACCGCCTCGTCCCCGCGCCACCTGGATCCGGACCCGCCACGCAAACGCGAGTGGAAGCGGTCCGCCCCAAGGACGGCATGCTCATCGGAGCCTTCCCCGGCGCCCGCTTCGCCTCGATCACCCTTCACCTCGCCCCCGGCCAGGCCCTGCTCGTCTACACCGACGGGCTGACCGAGGCACGCACCAGGACCGGCGCCATGCTCGGTGACGAGGGCCTGACGGCCTTCCTGTCCGCTCGTCCCGCGTCGTGCGGGGCGGCGCAGTTGGTCCAGGACACGGTCGGCCTGCTGGACGCCCTGCCCGAGGGCGCGAGTGACGACGTCGCCCTGCTGGCGCTGTCGGTCCCCACTCCCGACCAGGCGGCCGCCACGACGGGGGCCGGATCCACCGCCCACACCACCGCCGCGCCCGCCGGCGAGGAGCACTGACGGCCATGACCGACGACATCGAGCTGGCCCTGACCGCCACCCCCGGTCCCGCGGCGGTCGCCACCGTCACCGGCGAGATCGACCTGCACACCGCGCCCGGCCTGCGTACCCGTGCACTGGAGCTGATCGGCCAGGGCCACCGCCACCTGATCCTGGACCTGTCGGGTGTGGGCTTCTGCGACTCCGCCGGGCTCAGCGCACTGATCGGCATCTGGCACGGCGCCCAGGAAGCCGGCGGCTCCCTCATCCTGGCCGCCGTCCCCGACCGGCTGATGCGCATGCTCGCCATCACCGGAGTCGACACCCTTCTGCCCCACCACCCGAACACCGCCGACGCGCTCAGCGCCCACCAGGGCGCCCCCGACACCGTCTGAACCGCACCTCCGCCGGCACCCGGCGTCACGGCTGTCCGCGTACCGGTTTCGCGCGCTTGAAGCTGTGGAGCGCGAGGATCGCCTCAACCTGACCGGGCCGGCGGGGGTAGTGGAGCTGGGGACTCCTGCTGGGAAGTCGTCCTGGCGGTCACCTCCGAGGGGCGCCGCGCAAGGCGGGCGGTCTCTGCCCGGCGACGCGACGATCTTGCGGCCGTCCTGTCACGTTTGGCGCCGGACGCTCGACCCCCGGCGGGAGTGGCGATCCGTCCCGCATGGTCCCGGCGAGCACGGTGAGCGGGGATGCTGCCGCGGAAATCCCCGCCGAACGACCAGCCGGCCCATCGGCGGCCGCAGGTGACGAACGCCCGCACGCCGTCGGCCCTCGCGGCTGAGCTCTCACCGCGCTGCGCAAGTCGTAGGCGATCACGCCGCCATCGAACGCCGGTCCATTCAACACCGGCCCACACAACGCCGGTCCGTGCAACACCGGTCCACGCACCAACGCCGGTTTACGCCTTCCCGCCCGCGCGCGATCCCGTTCGCCGGACGGCACGACTTGTTCAGGAGTCCCTCGATGACCAATGATGATGATCAATCTTTGCTACTACCCGGTCCTACCGCATGTGCATCGGACCCGACACCGGAGTTGCGCTATGAAGAGTCTGCACCGCAAGGTCGCCGTCGTCACCGGGGCAACGAGCGGCATCGGCGCCCGTGTTGCGGAGGCGTTCGCCGCCGAGGGCGCTTACGTCGTCCTCGCCGGCCGTCGCGAGCAGGAAGGACAGCAGCGGGCCGCGGCACTGGGCGAGTCGGCGACCTTCGTGCGCTGCGACGTTTCGGTCGAGGCGGACGTCGAGGCACTGGTCGGCCACGCCGTCGAGCGCTACGGGCGGCTGGACGTCATGGTCAACAACGCCGGCGGGCCGGGGAACATGGCGTCGGTGACGGACTTCGACTCGGCCGTGTTCACCCGGACGCTGGCGGTCCATGTCGCGGGCGTCATGCACGGCGTCAAGCATGCCGGACGGCAGATGGTGGCGCAGCGCTCGGGAAGCATCATCAACGTGGCGAGCCTGGCGGGGAAGATCGCCGGCTGGTCCGGCCTGGACTATTCGACCGCCAAGGCCGCAGTACTCCACCTCACCCGCTGCGCGGCGGTGGACCTGGGTGAGCACGAGGTCCGCGTGAACAGCGTGTCCCCCGGTTTCGTGCCGACGGGCATCTTCGCCAAGGGTTCCGGCGCCGAGGCATCGGCGGCTGACGCCACGGCCGCGTCGGTGGCCGAAGCGTTCAAGCCGCTGCTGGACTCCAGCCAACCGCTCCCCGGCACCGTTCGGACCGACGACATCGCCGCGGCCGTACTGTGGCTCGCCGGCGACGCCAGTCGCCTGGTGACCGGTCAGGATCTCGCAGTCGACGGCGGCATGACGGCCGGACGCCCCGCCGCGGTCTCCCGGGCCGAACGGACCCGCATGCGCGGCCTGCTCTCCTCCTGACCTTGCGGAAGCGCATCCGACCGGCCCCGATTCATCCATCGCACGCCGCCACCGCTGGCAGGCGATATTCGACGTTGCTTGCCCGGCTTTCATCATGA
This sequence comes from Kitasatospora sp. NPDC048194, assembly GCF_043202455.1. Lineage (NCBI taxonomy): Bacteria > Bacillati > Actinomycetota > Actinomycetes > Kitasatosporales > Streptomycetaceae > Kitasatospora > Kitasatospora sp. NPDC048194. The sequence continues at coordinate 137,441 of NZ_JBIDAK010000014.1, read as the reverse complement.
CTGGTGGTTCCGGCTCAACTTCCGTGCGGCTGCCACGGGGTAGTCAGGTCTTCGGGGCCATGGTGTGGACTTCCTGGACGTCGCCGGTGTCGAAGAAGCTCCACGGCACGGTGAAGCAGCCGTCGCCGCCCCAGCCGGTGCCCCAGCTGTCCTCGACCTTCAGGCCCTGGTCGTTGGAGGCGTCGGCGGTGACCTCGTGGCCGCCCTCGAGGGGTCGCTGGTGCCGCACCCTCTCTCCGACGCTGTCAACGCGCTCGAACCGGCCTTGCGCTGGGAAGTCCGGCCCGCCGGCCAGGACGGCGCCTTCCGTACCGTCCAGCCGCTATCGTCCAGCCGCCGAGGAATACGCGGGGCTTGGCCGGCGTGTCGAGTGTCCTTCCGGAAGGTCCCACGGCCCGCAGACCGGGGCAGATTGGGTGGCGCGGCGCGGGGTAGGCGGGGACCGCGAGTTTCAGACCGGACGGCAGCGAACGCGGCGAGTGTGCAAGCGGACGAGAACTGGTTCCATCCTCCGACATCGGGCGGCTTCGACGAGGCCGCTGCCGGTGAGGTACCTCAGGCCGTCGCGGCCCTCGTATCGTTGTGGAGATCCGCACTGGACCGCACGGCGCCGCAGCTGTCCGCGTACCAGTTCCGGGCGCTTGAAGCTGTGGAGCGCGAGGAAGGCCTCAACCTGACCGGACTGGCGGGGGTGTTGGAGGTGGGGACTCCTGCATGCAGCCGCCTGTGCGGGCGGCTGGAGGCGGCTGGTCTGCTGGAGCGGCGGGCGCACCCGCTCAGGCGCCGGGAAGTCGTCCTGGCGGTCACCCCTGAGGGGCGCCGCACGGTGCGGGAGGTCACGGCCCGGCGACGCGACGATCTTGCGGCCGTCTTCGCACGTTTGACGCCGGAGGACCGAGCGGCTCTGGTCCACGGCCTGCGCGCGCTGTTCACGGTCGTCACCGAGCGGCCTCGGCAGGAGAGCGGCGGCAACGGTTTCTGAGCGGGTGGTGAGGCGACCCCTCGCCCCCGTCCCCGCACCGCTGGAGTATCACGGGGTCGGGGGCTGAGGCTCGGAGCCGCGAGCGCTCGCGATGGCCGGGGTGCCCACCGGGACGGGATCAGGTCCCGGCCGGCTGGATCGCGCCACCGATGCGGCGGTGCAGGACCGGGCGCCGGACGGGCGCCGGGACGAGTGGGGCATGGCACAGCACGAAGCAGACGTCGTCGTCGCCGTCGCTGTCGGCCAGCATGGGGGCCAGCAGGGTGTCGGCCGCGTGGTCGAGATCGTCGGACAGTGTGGAGGGGTGCAGGGCGGCCAGGCCGCGGGAGAGGCGGTCGATGCCGGGATCGATACCGCTGTCGCGGCGTTCCACCAGGCCGTCGGTGTAGAGCAGGAGGGTGGAACCCGGGAGGAACGGCGCGGTGTGGTCGGGGAAGGGGCGCTGCACGGGCAGGCCGAGCATGACCCCGGACCGCTCCGCCAGGACGCGGACGCGCCCGTCCGGAGTGCGCAGCAGCGGTGGGAGGTGACCGGCTGCGGCCCAGGTGACGGTGGGCTCGCCGGGCTGCAGACGGGCCACGACGGCCGTCGCGTACAGCTCCTGCTCGACGTGGGGGATGAAGGTGTGCAGACGCGCGAGGAGGGCGCCGGGGCTGTCACCGGCCACGGCGTAGGCGCGCAGTGCGGTGCGCAGTTGCCCCATCATCACTGCTGCGCGCAGGCCGTGGCCGGTGACGTCGCCTATGACGATGGTGGTGCTGCCGTCCGGTTGGGTGAAGGCGTCGTACCAGTCGCCGCCGACGTTCAGGCCGCGGGTGGCGGGGAGGTAGCGGGCGGCGAGGTGGACGTGTCCGGCGGTGGGGAGGTCCGACAGCAGGGCTTGTTGCAGGGCTTCGGCGGTGTCGCGCTGGCGTTCGTAGCGCAAGGCGTTGTCGAGCGCGACGGCGGTGCGGTGGGCCAGTTCGCGGAGCAGGGTCACGTCGTCGTCGGTGAAGGTGTCACCGAGCGGGGTGAGGCTCAGTACTCCGAGGGTGGTGCGGCCGACCGTGAGGGGCAGTTGCAGCGGGGCCGGGTGCGGACTGCTCGTCAGGGCGTCGGGTGTTGCCGGCGGCGGCGTGCCGCGCTCCTGCCGGTCGTCCTGGAGCCGGACGTTGGCGGCCCGGGCGTAGGCGGGGACGAGCAGCTTCCGCAGCGTGGCGATGATGGCGTCGTGGCTGAGTGAGGCGGCCAGTGCGGCACTGGCCTCGGTCAGGAAGAGCAGGCGACGTCGCGCGTCCTCGGCCTGTGCGCGGGCGGCGCGTTCGGCGGCGAGCAGGCGGCGTTGCTCCTTCGCGGCGGTGTCGAGTTCGGCGTGCAGCGCGAGGACGCCCTGGTTGGTGTGGTGGAGTTCCTCGCGGTGGGAGTCGAGGAGCCCGGCCTGCTGGGACAGCCGGGCGAGCAGGTCGGCGATGTCGCGGTCCGTGCTCAGCAGGGCCGTGCCGGGGTCCGCGCCGTTGGTCGCGGCCCTGCGCAGGACGGCGTGGGGCTGGGCGCAGGCCAGGCTCTGTTCCCAGTGGGGTCGGTGGGCGCAGTGAGGTTGGTGGGCGCAGTGGGGCCGGTCGGCCGGGGTGGAGGTGTCGTGGACGTGCAGGGTCAGGCTCGTGTCGTCGGCGGTCGCCTGCACGAGGACAGGGCCGGTGCTGTCGTCGAGCCGTGCGCCCACGTGGGCGGTCAGGTCGCTCAGGAGGCGCAGGCGCTCCTCGGCCGGGACGTCCGTGAGGGCGTGGTCGAGGGCGGCGCGCACGTGGGCCAAGTCCTTGCGTGCGGTGACGGTCCAGGTCACCGGTGCGGGCTCGGTCATGTCGCGACGGTGTCCGGGTGGGTCACGACGGTGATGGTGGTGTCGTCGCGGGCGGGCAGCGCGGCGCTGCTGGCGTCGCGCATGATCACGGCGGCGATGACTGCCGGGTCGTAGCGGCTGAGGTCGGGGGCGTGCGGGGGTTCCCAGCGGCTGGCCAGCCCGTCGCTGTGCATGACCAGGACGCTTCCGGGCCGCCAGGGGTGGTGGTGCACCGGTACTCGGGCAGGGCGGTGGGTTCCGGCGATTCCGGGGTGGCTGATCAGGTGGCTCCAGGTGTCGTCGTGGCCGATCCGGCCTCCGATGTTGCCGATGCCGGCGAACTGGACGGTCGCCGTGCGCAGGTCGATCTGCGCCACGGCCACCGCGGCGCCGCGGGTGCCGCGCAGGTCGGCGTCGAGCCGGTCGAGGACTTCGCGGGGGCCGGGTGCTTCGCGGGGGCCGGGTGCTTCGCGGGGGCCGGGTGCTTCGCGGGGGCCGGGTGCTTCGCGATCGCGCAGGGCCGCGACGGCGGTGCGGGCTGCTGCGGCCGCCGCGGGTCCGTGGCCCAGTCCGTCCGCGAGCAGGACGGTGACACGGTCCTGGCCGCCCGTGCTTGACCAGGCGTCACCGGAGATCCTGGCACCGTCGAGCGCCACGCGCACACCGGCCACGCGCACCGCCGGGGCGGCGAGGCCTTTGGTCGGGCGGACGTTCTTGGCGGTCAGACGGGCCAGGGCGACCGTGCCGCGGCCAGGGGTGCTGTGGACCTGGAAGGTGTCCGCGATACGGCGGCAGGTGCCCAGGCCGGCGCCCAGGGAGGCAGCGGTGGAGTACCCGTCCTGCAGGGCTCGTTGCACGTCGGGGATGCCGGGCCCGTGGTCGAGGGCGACGATCTGCACGACCGGTTCGCCGTACTGCGGCTGCCCGGCGGGACCGCATGCCACCTCGTCGACGATGATCCGCCCGCCGCCGGCGTGCTTGAGCAGGTTGGTGGCCAGTTCGGTGGCCACCAACGCGGCCGCGGCCACGCGTTCGGGGCCCAGGCCGGCCTGCTGCGCGGTGGTCTCGGCTGCTACCCGCACCTCGTGGACCCGGGTGGTGTCCTGTACCGGGATCTCCCACAGCCCCGCCATCACAGGGCCTGCCGGGTCGGGGGCACGCTGCCCTGCCACATGGTGATGGTGACGGTCGTCCCGCGTCCCGGCTCGCTGTCGAGGTGGAAGTCGTGGACGAGGCGCCGCGCGCCGCCCAGGCCGAGGCCCAGGCCTCCGCCGGAGGTGTAGCCGTCGCTCATGGCCTGGTCGATGTCGGCGATGCCGGGGCCGGAGTCGGTGAAGACCAGGCGCACACCCGTGTGCGCGCCCTCACGGACCACGGCGGCCTCCATGTGGCCGCCGCCACCGTGGACGAGTGCGTTGCGCGCCAGTTCGCTGACGGCGGTCACGAGTTTCGTCTGCTGCACCAAGGAGAAGCCCGCCTCGGCCGCCATCTGGCGCACCTCCTGGCGGATCCACATCAGATCCATGTCGGAGCGGATCGGCAGGTGGGTCGGAGAACCGCGGTGAGCGTCAGTACCGATGGGTGTCATCCAGGCCTCGCTCACCGCGCTCGTGCACGGACGCAGGAGACTCGCGGAGCATGCTCAGCGAGCTTTGCAGATCCCGGGCCGTCCGCACCCCGGGCAGACTCAGACCGAGCTCCACCATCGTGATCGCCACACTCGGACGCATGCCCACCACGATGGTCTGCGCGGCCAGCAGGCCCGCGCCGGCCGCGATCTCGGCGAGTACCCGGCCCAGGAACGAGTCGACGACTTCGACCGCTGAGATGTCGATGATCACCGCTCCGGTGGGATTCTCCGCGACGTGCCGCAGAACGTCGGCCTGCAGTCGCTCCGCACTCCTGTCCTGCAGATCGCCCTGGATGGTCACCAGCAGCGCGTCCTCCAGGCGCAGGACCGGGACCTGGACCTGCGGCAGCCGCGTGAGCCGGTCCGTCATCGCTGCGCGGCCGGTTGAGGTGACGCAGCCACCCCCGCTCCCAGCCCGCGCAGCGCGAAGGCGAGAGCGTCCGCCAGGCTGGCACGGGTGACCACGCCGCCGAGGTCGATCCCCAGGTGCACGATCGTCTGGGCGATCGCCGGACGCACTCCGGACACCACGCACTCGGCCCCCATCAGCCGCGCGGCCGCGACCGTCTTCATCAGGTGCTGCGCCACCAGCGAGTCCACGGTGGGGACCCCGGTGATGTCCAGGATCGCGTACCGGGCCTGCTGGGCGACGATCGCCTCCAGCAGGCTCTCCATCACCACCTGGCTCCGCGCGCTGTCCAGGGTGCCGATCAGCGGCACCGCGACGACGCCGTCCCAGAGCTTGATCACCGGTGTGGCGATCTCCAGGAGCTGCTGCCGCTGACGGCTGATCAGTTCGTGGCCCTCGGTGAGTGCGGTCTCCATCACCACCAGCCGCAACGTGCCCATCAGGAGCGTCAGTTCCAGCAGCGCGCCGTGCACCACGGCGTCCGGTTCGCGGTCGAGCTCTGCGCCGAGGTGCTCGACCGCAGGCGAACGCAGTGCGGCGACCTCGGCCGCGATCTGCGCCGGGTTCAGACCGGTGCGCGCCCGGGACGCCGACATCCGCGCCAGTTGCTCGCGCACCGCCTGGAAGCCGGGCGCGTCCACGTCCTCCGTGGCGCCTGCGTCCGCGACATCGGCCAACGCGTCCAGGACGGCCCTGCACGCCTCCACCGCCTCGTCGCGCGACACGGTGAACACCGTACGGAACAGCTGGGCGTCGGCCCAGCGTTGCGCGATCTGCTCACGGCGGCGACGCAGTGCCTCCCCCACTCGGGTCGCCGACGACCACTCGTCCGCGTTCTGCTGCTCCGACACGCGCAATACCCTTTCGTCTGCACCGGCGACGTGGGGACCGCTCCGGCACATCCAGCCGATTGTTGCTGTCCGACAACTGTAGCCGGGATCAGACGTCGTCGGCAGTCACACCCGAGTGCTGAACGTCTCAGAATTCACGAATGGAATGTCGCCCATCACCGTCCGTACCAGTCCAGGCACACCACCAGCGCGTCGTCGTCCGGCATCGGCCGACCGCGGTGGACCGTCAGCTCCCGCAGCACCGCCCTGGGCACCTCCGCCGCCGGCAGCAGTCGGGTGGCCGTCATGGCGCGAGCCAGCGCCTTCTCCCCGTACCGCTCCCCGAGCGGCGAGGCGACCTCGTACACCCCATCACTGACGAACAACAGCCGGTCGCCGGGTTCGACGCTGAACTCCTGGGCGACGTAGTCGGTCTCCTCGAACATGCCCAGCGGCAGTTGGGCGTCCAGGTCCACCGTCTCCACGCCGCCCTTCGCCGACATGCGCATCATCCGCGGAGAGCCCGCGTCCACCACCCTCACCCGTCCGCTGTCCAGATCGAAGTCCAGCAGGAGCACCGACAGATGCAGGCTCCCCCGGTGCTGGGCGTAGATGGCCTGGTCCGCCAGGGCGGCCTGGTCCTCGATGGAGATGCCCGCACGGCGGGCGTTGCGGAGAGCATTGATCCCCAGATTGGTCAGCAGGGAGGCCTCGATGCCCTCACCCATGCCGTTGGTCACGTACAGCAACAACCGGTCGGCGGTGGCGGACCAGTCGAAGTTGTCGCCGTGAATGGCGTACGCGGGCTCAAGCTGCGCCCCGATCTGGTATTCCCTGCGGGAACACGAGCGCCCGGGCAGCAGCTGCCACTGCATCTCCGCGGCCAGGGTGAGCCGGCTCCGGCGCCGCGCCTGCAGGTACACGTCGGTGTCCCGCTCGGCGACGATGACCTCGTGGCCCAGGATCTCGGCGATCTCCCGCAGCTCGCCGAGCACGTCGGGCGAGACGCTCTCCTCGGGCAGCGACAGGGTGAGCACCCCCAGCCGGTCACCGCGCACCGTCACCGGCAGGTGCACCCGTGACCCCTGCCCCGAGGCCTCCACGAACGGCTCCTGGGAGCCGAAGGCGCGGCCGGGGGCGGTATTGTGCACCGAGATCGGCTCGTCGGTGTGCGGCAGGACCGAGACCGGCTGCAGGACGCTCAGCCCATAATCGGCCATGTACAAGTCAACGCACGAAACCGCGTACTGCTCCACCAGCACCTCGCAGAGCGCCTCCAGCAGCCGATGAGGGGCAGCCCGGCGCAGAGCGCGTTCCGCTACATGGAATCTGTTCACGATGATTGCTCATGCCTCTTCTGAAATGGCCGGTCTCGCACATTCAAGGCGCGATGGCCGCGGCCGCAATGCTGCGACGACAACTGGAACGGTTCCGCCGGTGCTACTGGTACAGGCTGACATCCCGGGCCGAGCCTGCCACAGTGTCACTGTGAAACCATCCGAGCGAGAACAGCAGCACGCCGACACGGCGGCGCGCGCCGCCTCGGATGCCGTTGAACTGCTCGAAGTCATGTGGGGGCGGGCTCTCACCGGCCCGGTCTCCGCATCGCAATTGCGCGCCATCTTCATTCTGGAGCACAGCGACGGAATCAACCTGAGAACGCTCGCCGAGGCGATGGATTCCAGTCCGCCCTCGGTCAGCCGGCTGTGCGACCGGCTGGAAGCGATGGGCATGGTCGAACGCACGCCCAGCCCCACCAGCCGACGCGAGGTGCGCCTGCACCTCAGCAAGACCGGGCGCGCACTGGTGGACGAGCTGCGGGCCCGGCGGATCCAGGAGCTGCAGCGAGTGCTCACCCGCATGCCCGCCGGTAAGCGGCAGGCGCTGCTCCAGGGGCTGGAGGCCTTCCGCGACGCCGCCGTCGGGGAACTGTACGAAGCCGATGCGCAGAGCAACGAGGCCGCCCGCACCGCCTGACGACCCCGCCGGGGCAGGAAGCGCGCTCGCGCCGTGCGAACCACCGCGCACCTCCCACTCGACTGTCGCTCTTGTGCAGCACAAGACTGTTGCTTGGCGACTACTGTTGTCAAACGGCAACTGTCCGGATGCGGGGTGCCGGTGACCGCGACTGCGGCCAGGTCTCGCCTTCGCGGCGCTCTGCGGCGCAGCAGGGTATGTGCCGTCCAACCGCTGCTGACGCTCGTGCAGTGCCCGGCGCTGGTAGCGGCGGACCACGTGCTGGACCGGATCGCGAACTCGATCGGTGCCGGACGTGCGATCGTGCGAGCCCTGTCATCGGCTGTGTGGCCGCACCCCGCCGGTTTGGCCTCGACAGCGCTCCGCGGTCTGCGTCGAACCGCGCGTCGACGAGCGAGCGGGACGGCTCTCCCCGCCCCATCACCCGGTAACGAAACGCCGGGACCGGCCGTCGGTGGTGCCTCTCCCCCGCCTGGCCGAGATCGTCTTGATCCTCCGAGCCGTGGCTTCTCGGGGAAGCCCGCGGTCGCGAAGGATCTACGCCGGGAAGCTGTCGATGAACGCTTGCCGGCCTCCGGCCAGATCGAGGGGCTGGGGGTCGCCGTCGTAGTCGATCCACCACACAACGGGGGTGTCGGGGGCGAGCTCGTGCAGGACCGCATGGACGACGGTCAGTGACGCGGAGTGCGGCTCCCGGTCCTCGAACGAGAACGCGCCATGCCGGAGGTTGAACGACAGTTCCGCCCGCCGGCCGGGTTCGACCTCGACGTCGATCTCCAGGAAGCGCTCGAACGCGTGGCTCACCGTGGAGGCCGGCCAGTGCCGCCGCACGCAGTCCGTGACCTGGTCACCGGTGAACGTCCACGGTCCGGCTCGCTCGCGGTCTGCGCTGATGTAGAAGGTGGATCCCACGGTACTTTCTCGTTTCTCTCGGCGGTGCGAGGGGCGGGTCAGGGCTCGATGCGAACACGGCCGGTGACGTTCCGCGCGCTCATGGGGGGCCTGCCAGTAGCTGCTGGCCCTCGCGCCGTTGATGACCAGCTCGAGGTGCTGCTCGACCTTGTTGCGGGGATCCTTCAAACAGGATCTCGGCAGCTGACAGAGTATGGAGCGGGCGCATCGAGGCTACCCGAGGCGACGATCTCTCGCCGCTCGCGCGTGGCCCGGCGATAGGGTCGGGGCATGTGGGAGGGACTGGAGGCAATTGACTGGGCGACGCTGAAGGACAACTGCGGGTCCGCCGAAGATGTGCCCGCTCTGTTGCGTCAGTGCGCGGGACAGAATCTGCAGGACGTCGACCACGCCGCATCCGAGCTCCTCAACCATCTGTTCCACCAAGGCGGTTGGATCTGCTCGGCTTCGTCGGCGGCGCTGCCCTTTCTCGTACGGTTGGCCGCGAGTCCGGACGTCCTGCTCTCGAGCCGCCGCGCGGTGCTGGAACTGGTGTCGAGGCTGGTGAGCGAGGCGGGGCGGGTCGCTGAGAGGTTCCTCGACCCCGGCTGGCGGCCGGCTTGGGAACGGGCGGTGCCGAAGGTGATCCTCCTGCTCACCGACCCTGCTCCCGAAATCCGACGGGACGCAGCCCACATCCTCGGCGCCTGCGAGACCCGCGGTGAAGCCGTACTGTCTGCGCTGATGCAGTGCTGGCGGTCGGAGGCCGATCCGGCAACCCGCCTCGACCTGGTCCTCGCGCTCGGCCTGGCGGCCGGACGGGAACCCGCCGGCCCGCAGGCTGCCGAGGTCCTGGGACTGCTCCGCGACTTGCTCGACGCGCCGGACGTGCAGATCCGCCTGGCAGCAGTGCACGCGCTCGCCTCGACTGATCCGAACCTTCCCGCTCGACGAGCCGATCTCCTGCTGCAGGCAGTCCGCGACCCGAGCGTCGAGTTGTGGCGCCACACCAGCTCGGTCAGTACCGGTGTCACCGGTGTCCACCACTGGACCGCGAAGTTGTTCACCGAACCGTTCCCCGCCTTCGCCCTCGGGCTCCTGCAGGACCATTCCGACGTCGACCAGCGGGTCGGTGCAATCTGGGCTTCATCGAGGACGTCGACTTTCCTGACGTCCTCGCGGAGCTGCGCGTCGCTGTCCCCGAGGTCGATCTCCCTGTCGTTCTGGCGGCCGCCTTCGGGCGGAATCCCGATGGCACCACGATGGATGGCATGCAGGCATTCCAACTCGTCGCTGCGGGGGCGATGGGAAGTGATCACTGCCCCACCGCCCCCGCGTCCGAGGTCGGTGGCTCGTGTTGAGCCGACTGATCAGGTGCCGGTTGGCAGCTCGGGTGACCTGGAGGGGCCGGCCGCGGGGGCGGGGCGGAAGGTGCGGCGGTACGCCTGGGGGGTGACGCCCGTGGTGGCGCGGAGGTGGCGGCGCAGGGAGGCGCCGGTGCCGAGGCCGGTACGGTCGGCGATGAGGTCGACGGGCCAGTCGGTGGTCTCCAGGTAGTGGCGCGCCAGGTCGACGCGCTGGCGGACCAGCCACTGGGCCGGGGTGGTGCCGGTCTCGTCGCGGAAGCGGCGCGTGAAGGTGCGCACGCTCATGTTCGCGTGGGCGGCAAGGTCGGCCAGGGTGAGGGGTTCGGCGAGGCGTTGCACGGCCCATGCCTGGGTGGGGGCGGTGCCGGGGGCTGTCGAGTCGGGGACGGGGCGTTGGATGTACTGGGCCTGCCCGCCGTCCCGCCAGGGCGGTACCACGCAGGAACGGGCGACGTCGTTGGCGATCCGGCTGCCGTGGTCGCGGCGGACGAGGTGCAGGCACAGGTCGATCCCGGCGGCGACACCGGCGGAGGTGAGGATGTCGCCGTCGTCGACGAACAGCACACCGGGGTCGATGCGGATGGTGGTGAACATCCGTTGCAGGCGCTCCGCTTCGCGCCAGTGCGTGGTCGCGGGGCGGTGGTCGAGCAGCCCTGCGGCGGCCAGGACGTAGGCGGCGGTGCAGATGCCCACGATCCGGGTGCCGGGGCGGATGGCGGCCAGGGCCTCGCGCAGTGCGGCGGGCAGGCGGCCCTCCTCGCGGATGGGGCCGAGGGCGTGGGAGGGCGGGATGACGACGGTGTCGACGTCCGCCAGCAAGGAGGCGTCACGGCTGACGGTGAGGCCGTAGTCGGCCTCGGTCCGTACCGGCCCGCCGTCGAGGCTGCACGTGGTCACGGTGTAGAGCCGGTTGCCGGCCCCGTCGCGGGCGGCGCCGAAGATGCGGGCGGGGATGCCGAGTTCGAAGGGGACGACGCCGTCCAGTGCCAGAACGCCCACGTGGTGCATGGCCAGATCTTTTCAGGCCGTGGCCGTCACGCCGCTACCGGGGGCTCCCGGGGCCCGGCAGTCTGAGGGCGCGTCCGGGAGACCGGGCGCAACCTCAGGAAGCACACCCGGAAAGAGAACGCCGTCATGTCCCGAACCACCACTGCCCCCACCATGCGCGCCGTGTTGCAGGACACCGCCGGAGCCCCGGACGTCCTCAAGGTGGTCGAGACCCGGCGCCCGGAGCCGGGCCGCGGCGAGATCCTGGTCCGGGTGCACGCGGCGGGTGTGAACCCGGCCGACTGGAAGACCCGGCAGCGGGGGGTGTTCGCCGACGGGACACCGCTGCCCTTCGTCCTCGGGTTCGACGTATCCGGGGTGGTCGAGGCGACCGGCGACGGTGTCACCGTGTTCCAGCCGGGCGACGAGGTGTTCGGGATGCCGCGCTTCCCGCACCCGGCCGGCGCCTACGCCCAGTACGTCACCGCCCCGGCACGCCACTTCGCCCCTCGCCCCCGGGGCCTGACCCACATCGAGTCGGGCGCCCTTCCCCTGGCCTCGCTCACCGCCTGGCAGGCCCTCGTCGACACCGCCGGCGTCCGGCCCGGCCAGCGCGTCCTGGTCCACGCAGCCGCGGGCGGCGTCGGCCACCTGGCCGTCCAGATCGCCAAGGCACGCGGCGCGCATGTGATCGGCACCGCCAGCGCCGCCAAGCACGACCTGCTGCGCTCCCTGGGCGCCGACGAACTCGTCGACTACCGCACCCAGGACTTCGCCGAGACCGTCCGCGATGTCGACATCGTCCTGGACACCCTCGGCGGCGCCGACCGGGTCCGCTCCCTCCGCACCCTGCGCCGGGGCGGACGGTTGGTCACGATCCTGCCGCTGGACGACGCGTTCCCCCACGAGGAGGCCGAGGCGGCCGGGGTGCGGACGGAGTTCATGCTCGTCGAGCCCGACCGGCAGGGCCTGCGTGAGATCACCGCACTGGTCGAGGACGGACGCCTGCAGGTGATCGCCGACGCCGTCTTCCCGCTGGAGGAGGCCGCCGCCGCCCACGCGCTGGGCGAGGCCGGCCGCACCACCGGGAAGGTCGTCCTTTCCGTCACCTCGTGACCGGCCGTCATCACCTCCCCCGCGCATGTCACGTGCGGGTCCCGCAGCGTCGGCAGGGCCGGCAGCACCGGCAGGGCCGAGCCCACCATGCCGTCGAGCCGCCCGTTGGCAGGGGCGACGGCGGCGCGCTTGGCGATGTCCTCGAGCGGGGTCTCCAGGCCGTCTTCGGCGAACGCGGCGCGGGCGGCGGTGAGGATGCGCTGCTGGTTGCGCAGCGCGTCGGCGCGCACGGGGCGCGGGCCGGGGTCGGGATTCGAGGAGGTCACAGTGGCAAGGGTGGGAGAAAGCTCCAAGAGCGAGAACTGACGTGTCGGGTTTTTCGTGACGTTCGTCTGAGACGGAAATGCGACGCCTGGGCCCGTGCTGCCCTCGCGGATGCGAGGGGGCGTTCCGCCATGCCCGACCGGCGCGAATAGCGTGGTGGGTGGCGGCCCGAAGCCGCGGATTCCACGAGCGACCCGAGTGAGGCGTACGTCCATGAGCCTGAGCATCCGCAACCAGATCCCCGGCACCGTCACCGCCGTCACGGCGGGCGAGGCCATGTCCGCGGTGAAGGTCCGCCTCGCCGGCGGCCAGGACATCACGGCGGCGATCACCACGGACGCCGTGAAGGACCTCGGCATCTCCGAGGGCAGTGCTGTCAAGGCGCTCGTGAAGTCCACCGAGGTGTCCCTCGCGACCGCCCCCGTCGAGGGCATCTCGATCCGCAATCAGATCGCGGGCACGGTCACCGAGGTGGCGACCGGCGGTGCCATGGGATCGGTCAAGGTCGACGTCGAGGGCGGCGAGCTGACCGCCGCGATCACCAGGGACGCCGTCGAGGCCCTCGGCCTGGCCGCCGGCTCCTCCGTCGTCGCCCTGATCAAGTCGACCGAGATCTCCCTCTCGGCCTGATCCCGTCCCGCCCCGGGCTCCCCCGCGCTTCCAAGGCGTAGGGGGCCCTCAGGCGTTCGCCCTTCAGAGCCAGTGAGCGCAACGTCGAGCAGTCGTGAGCGCCCGTCCTCGAACGGAGCGGGCCCGACCCGACCGAATCCGGTGCATGGTCCGGGATCGAGCGGGCAGACGGGTGCCCGACAGGATGCTGCGATACGGAGGGAGAACCGCGATGAGTGCCTCGGACAAGGCGTCGAACCTCGGTGACAAGGTCAAGGGCAAGGTCAAGGAGGCCGCGGGAAAGGCGGTCGGCAACGAGCGCCTCGAAGCCGAGGGCAAGGGGGACCAGGTCAAGGGGGACGTGAAGCAGGCCGGCGAGAAGGTCAAGGACGCGTTCAAGGACTGACCGCTTCTTCCGCGACGGGCCGGACACCTCGGGAACGGGGTGCCCGGCCCGTCGTCACGCCCGGAGCCGCACGCTGCGGATCCGGGGCGGGCGGGGCAGGGCGGCGCGGGCCGGCGCAGGGCGGCGCAGGGCGGTGCTGGCAGGATCCCGTTGCTCCCGTGGCACGGCGGACGAACGCACGCCTACCACCGGTCCCGCTGCCCGACCGCAGCCGCCCCTACCTGCGCAACCGCGCACGGATGGCCCCTGCCCACCCCCGCCACGCTCGCGTGCCCTCCGCCCATGCCCTCCGCCCGTGCCCTCCGCCGGTGGCACTCGTCGGCGGCATTCGGCCCAATCCGGCCCGCCCCCGGTTCCGAACATCCGGTGAAGACACAGTTCGGGCCGCGCCTGCGGCCCTGACCGCCGGAGGGGCTCTCGTGACGATCGTCGGTACCGTCCCCGTCTCCACCGACCGCGGCGTCACCGCGTCTGCCGGCGGACGTCCGCGAAGGGCCGCGGTGGTGGGATCGGGCGTCGCCGGACTCACCGCGGCGTACGAGCTGTCCCGCGCCGGCGTCGAGGTCGAGCTGTTCGAGGCCGACGCGCGCCTCGGCGGCCACGCCCACACGCAGGAGGCCACCGGGGCGGACGGCCGGGCGGTGGCGCTGGACACCGCGTTCCTGGTCCACAACGAGCGCACCTACCCGCACCTGGTGCGGCTCTTCCGCGAACTCGGCATCCGCACCCGCGACAGCGAGATGAGCATGTCGGTGCGCTGCGACGGCTGCGGGCTGGAATACGCCGGCGCGAGGGGGCCCGCCGGGCTGTTCGCCGTACCCGACGTCCTGGTCCGCGGCCGGTACCTGCGGATGCTCGCCGAGGTGCCGCGTTTCCACCGGCGGGCGCGCCGCCTGCTCGCCGACCCCGGGGCGGGGGACCCGAGTCTGCGGGAGTTCCTCGCCGCCGAGGGCTTTTCGCCCTACTTCGTCAGCCACTTCATGACCCCGGTGGTCTCCGCCGTGTGGTCCTGCGCGCCCGACCTGGCGGGCGACTACCCGGCCCGCTACCTGTTCGCGTTCCTCGACAACCACGGCATGCTCTCCGTGACCGGCTCCCCGACCTGGCGCACCGTCGTCGGCGGCTCGCGCACCTACGTCGAGCGGATCGCCGAGCGGCTGAGCGCCGTCCACCGGTCCGCTCCCGTGCGGGCGGTGCGCCGCCACCCGGACGGCGTCACCGTGGTCCGCGAGGGCGGACACCGCACCGAGACCGACGCGGTGCTGATCGCCACCCACGCGGACCAGGCGCTGGACCTGCTCGCCGACCCGACCGACACCGAACTGGAGGTCCTGGGCGCCTTCACCTACTCGCGCAACCCCACCGTGCTGCACCGCGACCCGTCGGCGCTGCCCGCCGCCCGCTCGGCACGCGGCTCGTGGAACTACCGGATGCCGCACTGCACCGCGCCCAGCGACCGGGTGCGGGTCAGCTACCACCTCAACCGGCTTCTGCGGCTGGACACCGCCGAGGACTACCTGGTCACCCTCAACGAGGACCGCGACCAGCCGGTCCCCGAGGAACTGGTGATCTCCCGCACGGTCTACGAGCACCCGGTCCACACCGCCCGCACCGTCGCCGCCCAGGCCCGTCTGCCCGAACTGAGCACCGGTCGGACCGCGTTCGCCGGTGCCTACCACGGCTGGGGCTTTCACGAGGACGGCTGCCGCTCCGGCGTCGAGGCGGCGCACTCGCTGCTGGGGGTGAGCGTTCCGTGACCGCCCTGCCCGGGCCCTGGGGCGCCGTCCTGTACGACACCGTCACCACCCACGTACGCACCGCGCCCTCCCGGCGGCAGTTCCGCCACCGGGGCTACCTGTGGCTGGTGGACCTCGACCGCCTGCCGCCCGTCCCGCGCCCGCTGCGGCCACTGGCGCGGTTCCCGGTGGGCGACCACCTCCTCGGCCCGCCCGGCCCGGCGCCGACCGTCCGCCAGGATCTGGCACGGTTCCTCGAGGGCCGCGGTGTCCGCCTCGGCGGCGGGCGGGTCCTGATGCTCGCCCAGGCCCGTTCCCTGGGGCACGTGTTCAACCCGCTGACCGTGTACTGGTGCCGTGACGAGACGGGCCGTCCGCTGTGCACCGTCGCCGAGGTCCACAACACCTACGGCGGCCGCCACCGCTACCTGCTGCCACCCGATCCCCGGGGCCGCGGCGGGACCGACAAGGACTTCTACGTCTCACCGTTCTTCCCCGTCGACGGCCGCTACACGATGCTGCTGCCCGAACCGGGCGAACGGCTGCGCCTGACCGTCCACCTGGAACGCCCCGGCGGCCGGGCCTTCACCGCCACCGTGCGCGGCACCGCACGGCCGGCCGGCCCCGCCGCCCTGCTGCGCGCCGCGCTCGCCCACCCGTTCGCCACCTGGGCCGTCAGTCTGCACATCCGCTACCAGGGCGTCCGCCTGTGGCTCAGCGGCCTGCCCGTCCATCCCCGTCCGCCCGCCGGCCCGTACCGGCCCGCCGGAACGCCCGCGCCCACGGAAGAGGTGCCCACCCCATGACGACCACCACCGCGCTGCCGGCGTCGACCCCGTCGGCCCCCGTCGACCCCTCGCGCTGGCCGGACGTCGCGCGGGTGCCGAACGTGCCGCTGCGCGCGGCCGCCGCGGCGCGCGTGCTGCGGCGGGTGGCGGCACGCCGCGGCCTGCGCGTCGACCTTCCCGGCGGCCGCACCCTGCAGCCCGCCCCGCCCGGCGCCCCCGTGCTGCGCCTGCACCGGCCGCGCGCCTTCCTCCACCGCGTCGGCGAAAGCGGGCTGATCGGCTTCGGCGAGTCCTACCAGGCCGGTGAGTGGGACAGCCCCGACCTGGTCGCGCTGCTCACCGAACTCGCCACCGCACCCCACACGCTGGTACCGCCCGGAACCCAGTGGCTGCGCCGACTGTACGTCCAGCGCCCACCGGCGGCGGAGGTGCCCACCGCGAGGAACGCGCGGCGCAACGTCCACCGGCACTACGACCTGTCCAACGACCTGTTCGCACTCTTCCTCGATCGGACGATGACCTACTCCTCGGCGATCTTCCCGACCGGACCGGACGGAGCCCCGCTCGCCACCCGGGACGGCCTGCCCGCCGCCCAGCACCGCAAGATCGACCGGCTGCTCGACCTCGCCGCCGTCGGCCCCGGCACCCGGCTGCTGGAGATCGGCACGGGCTGGGGCGAACTGGCCCTGCGCGCCGCCGCGCGCGGCGCCCGCGTGGTCAGCCTCACCCTCTCCGAGGAGCAACTCGCCCTCGCCCGCCGCCGCATCGCCGACGCCGGGCACACGGACCGGGTGCAGGTGCGGCTGTGCGACTACCGCGCCGCCGAGGGCCGGTACGACGCCGTGGTCAGCGTCGAGATGATCGAGGCCGTCGGCCGGCCCTTCTGGCCCCGGTACTTCGCCACCCTCGACCGCGTCCTGGCACCGGGCGGCCGCGTCGCCCTGCAGGCCATCACCATGCCCCACGAACGGATGCTGGCCAGCAGCAGCACCTACACCTGGATCCTCAAGTACGTCTTCCCCGGCGGGCAGATCCCCTCGCTGCGGGCGATCGAGGAGACCGCGGCCCGCCACACCCGCCTGCGGGTGACCCACGCCGACACCTGGGGGCCGCACTACGCCCAGACCCTGCGCCTGTGGCGGGAACGCTTCGCCGAACACTCCCCCGAGGTCGCGGCCCTCGGCTTCGACGAGGTCTTCCGGCGCATGTGGGAGCTCTACCTCGCCTACTCCGAAGCCGGCTTCCGCACCGGCTACCTCGACGTCCACCAGGTCCTGCTGACCCGCGAGGAGGCGGGCAGGTGAACGCCGCCGCCCTGGTCGCCGCAGCCCTCGGCCGGCTGCTCCCCGGCCCCCTGCCGTTCCGCCTGAAGACCTGGGACGGCTCCGCCACCGGGCCCGAGGGCGCCCCCGTCGTCGTCCTGCGCCGTCCCCGAGCGGTGCGCCGGCTGCTGTGGCAGCCCGGTGAACTCGGCCTGGCCGAGGCCTACATCCTCGACGAACTGGACATCGAGGGCGACCTCGCCTCCGGCCTGAGCCAGGTCCGACGCTCCCTGGCCGGCCGGCGGCCCACGCTCCCGGCGCCCCGGGCCTGGCCCGCACTGCTGGCCACCGCGGCCCGGCTCGGTGCGCTCGGTGCGCCTCCCGCCCGTCCGCGCGGGCGCGCAGCGGTCGGCGGCGCGCCGCACAGCCGGGCCCGCGACCGCGCGGTGATCAGCCACCACTACGACCTGTCCAACGACTTCTACGCGCTCCTGCTCGGCCCCGCGATGGCCTACTCGTGTGCCTACTACGGGCGCGACGACCAAGGCCTCCAGGCCGCCCAGGAAGCCAAGTTCGACCTGGTCTGCCGCAAGCTCGCGCTCGAACCCGGCTCCCGGCTGCTCGACGTCGGCTGCGGCTGGGGCGTGCTCGCCCGCCACGCCGCACGCCGCTTCGGGGCCCGCGTCACCGCCGTCACGCTCTCCGAACGCCAGCACCGCTGGGCCACCGACAGCATGGCCGCAGCGGGCGTGGCGGACCTGGTCGACGTCCAGCTGCGCGACTACCGGGACATCGAGCCCGCCGCCTACGACGCCATCAGCTGCATCGAGATGGGCGAGCACGTCGGCGAGGACCGGTACCCGGCCTTCGCGGCCCGTCTGAACGGCCTGCTGCGGCCCGGCGGCCGCCTGCTCGTCCAGCAGATGTCCCGCGGCGCCACCGCACCGGGCGGCGGGGCCTTCATCGAGACCTACATCGCCCCCGACATGCACATGCGGCCCGTGGGCCGCACCGTCGACCTCCTGGAGTCCGCCGGGCTGGAGGTCGTCCACACCGAGGCGATGCGCGAGCACTACGCCCGCACCATCGACGCCTGGCACGACACCCTGCGCGAGCGCCGGGCCGAGTTCACCGCCCTGGTCGGCCGGCCCACGGTCCGGCTGTGGGAGCTCTACCTGGCCGGCAGCTCCCTGGCGTTCGCCGAGGGGCGGATGGGCGTGGACCAGATCCTCGCCCGACGCCCCGGCGGCCCGCCGTCCACCGTGCGCCCCGCCCACTGGTACGGGACGCACCCGTGAACGCCGCCGCCTTCGCCCGGGCGCTGCCGGTCACCGCCGCCGTCGCCCTGGCCGTGCTCCTCGCCGCTTTCGCCGTCGGCGTGCGCACCGGGCGCCACCGCGGCGTGGACGTCGCCTGGGGGCTCGCGTTCACCGCCGTCGCCCTCGCCTCCCTCGCCCTCTCCGGCGGCCACGGCGACCCCGGGCGCCGGATCCTGGCCACGGTGCTGGTCACCGTGTGGGGCCTGCGGCTGTCCGGGCACATCTGGTGGCGCGGCCGGGGCGAGCCCGAGGACCCGCGCTACGCCCGGATGCTCTCCCGTGCCCCCGAGGGCCCGGCCCGCACCCGCTACGCCCTGCGGATGGTCTACCTGCTCCAAGCCGCCCTGGTCTGGTTCGTCTCCCTGCCCGTCCAGGCCGCCCAGTACATCCCGGAGCCGCCCGGCGCGCTCGCCTGGGCGGGCACCGCGCTGTGGGCGGTGGGTCTGTTCTTCGAAGCGGTCGGGGACCGTCAGCTCGCCCGCTTCAAGGCCGACCCGGCCAACCGCGGCCGGATCATGGACCGGGGCCTGTGGCGCTACACCCGCCACCCCAACTACTTCGGCGACGCCTGCCTGTGGTGGGGCCTGTTCCTGCTGTGCGCCGACACCCCGGCGGGCTGGGCCCTCGTCCTCAGCCCTGCCCTGATGACCTGGCTGCTCGCCTTCGGCAGCGGCAAACCGCTGCTGGAGAGGCACCTGGGCTCCGAACGCCCTGGCTGGGCCGAGTATGCCGCCCGTACCAGCGGCTTCCTGCCCCTGCCGCCACGCCGTCCGGGGCCCCCGCCCGGCACCGGGCCGTGACCGGTCCGTCCGGGTCGACCGGGCCGGGGAGTGCTGTGCTGCTCGGGCGACGGCGCGCGGTGGCTGCGGCGCGGCCGTAGTCGTCGAGGGGCGCGACCGGCCTGCGCACTGTAACGCCCCGTGAAGATTCGAGGACCGGTGCCGACCGGCGATCACCGGCTCGTGACCGGCGCGGTGGAGCATCCGGACCAGGACGCCACTCGCCGTTCGGGACGGCCCGTGGTGTGGCCGAGGTGCGGCCCGGGGCGTAGGGGGCGGGCAGCGCTCCCTCAGCGGCGGAGCGCGCACCATCGCCGGAGGCGTCCCGCGCCGCGGCCGCGTGCCCGGTGGCGCCGAGGTGCGGACGCCCTCGTCGTCACGTAGATCCGACCGCCGGCGGCGTTCAGGATCCGGACGTGGTTGACGCCGCTTGCCGAGTCCGGCTAGCTTCCCCGGCATGCAGCAGCGCCGAATCCCTCTGACGACCCGGGGTCACATCGACCTCCTCTGGGTCTGTTCCGCTGCCTGTCGCCCCTGTTGAGGGCTGCTGACGCCCTGCCGCACGGCCTCTGACGGCCGTCCCGGCCGCTGAACCGCCCGTGTTCTGACACCGCCTCACGTGTGCCGACGCACCGTTCGCGCGGTGCACTCCCAGGCCTGCCCGCACCCGTGTGCCCGTCGGGTGCACGCTGCGGCGCCTGTCCTCTCCCTGCCCTCGCACGGGTCCGACTCTGCCCGAGGAGACACCTGTGTCCATCGACACGGACGCCCCACCACCACCCGCAGTTACCCGCGACGCCCCGGCCCCCGATCTGGTCGCCGTCGCCGCACGCGCCGGTCGGAGCCGGCGCGCACCACGCTGGGCGCGGCGCTCGATCGCGCCGCTCGTCCTGCTCGCCGTCTGGCAGGTGCTCGGCTCGACCGGAGCGCTCTCCGCCCAGACCCTGGCGGCGCCGTCCACCGTTCTCGGCAAGGCCGTCGCCATGACCGCGGACGGCACCCTGCCGTCCGCCCTGGCCGTCTCGCTGCAACGGGTGCTCTGCGGCCTGGCGCTCGGGAGCCTGGTCGGTGTCGGACTGGCCCTGGTCGCCGGCCTGTCCAGGCTCGGCGAGGACCTGGTCGACGCGACCGTGCAGATGTTGCGCACCGTTCCCTTCATCGGCCTGATCCCGCTGCTCATCATCTGGGTGGGCATCGGAGAGGCACCCAAGGTGGCGCTGATCGCGATGGGCGTCGGCTTCAACCTCTACCTGAACGTCTACGCCGGGATCCGCAGCGTCGACGACGCGCTCGTCGAGGCCGGCAGGACGCTCGGCCTGAACCGGCGTCAGCAGATCTGGCACATCGTCCTCCCCGGGGCGCTGCCCGGCCTGATGACCGGCCTGCGGTACGCGCTGACCGTCTCGTGGCTCGCACTGGTCTTCGGGGAGACGATCAACGCCGACAACGGCATCGGCTTCCTGATGAACCAGGCCCGCGAGTTCTTCCAGACCGACGTGATCGTCGTCTGCCTCCTGGTCTACGCCCTCCTCGGGCTCCTGGCCGACCTCATCGTCCGCACGCTGGAAAGGACTCTGCTGTCGTGGCGACCGACCTTCAGCGGAAGGTGAGGGACTCGACCGGCGCCGCCGTGCTGGTCCGCGGCCTGCGCAAGTCCTTCGGCCCGGAGGTCGTCCTCGACGGTCTCGATCTGCGCCTGGAGCCGGGGCAGTTCACCGTTCTGCTGGGCGCGAGCGGCTGCGGCAAGAGCACGCTGCTGCGGATCCTGGCGGGTCTGGACCGGGAGATCGACGGGGAGGTGCTGGTGCCGGGGCGTCGCGCCGTGTCCTTCCAGGCACCGCGGCTGATGCCCTGGAAGAGGGTCTGGCGCAACGTGGTCCTCGGACTCCCCGGCCGGCCGGACCGGTCGCTGGCCGACCGGGTGCTCGCCGAGGTGGGTCTGGCCCACCGGGCCGACGCCTGGCCCAAGACCCTCTCCGGCGGCGAGGCCCAGCGTGCCGCACTGGCTCGGGCGCTGGTGCGTGAACCTGAACTCCTGCTCCTGGACGAGCCGTTCGGCGCACTGGACGCCCTCACCCGACTGCGGGCGCAGCGGTTGGTCGCCGAGGTCTGGGAGCGTCGCAACTGCGCGGTGCTACTGGTCACGCACGACGTCGAGGAGGCCGCGCTACTCGCCGACCGCGTGCTGGTGATGCGCGCCGGGGCGATCGTCCACGACGAGCCGGTGGACCTCCCCCGACCGCGCGACCCCGCCGACCCGGCGGTGCTCCGCCTGCGCAGCTCCCTGCTCGACCGGCTCGGCGTCTCCGGCCCCTACTGAGGATCACGACATGTCCCTGAAGAACCGCCGCACCGTTGCGGCCGCCATCGCGCCCCTCCTGCTCGCCGCTCTGGCCGCCTGCGGCTCGTCATCGGCACGGTCGCAGGCCCCGGAATCCGCCTGGGCAGCCCCGACCCTGCGGGTGGGGGACCAGAAGGGCTCCGCCGCGCAGGCCCTGTTGGACGCCTCGGGCCAGAGCAAGGACCTCCCGTACAGGATCAGTTGGTCCTCCTTCACCTCCGGCCCGCCGATGCTGGAGGCGATCGGTGCCGGGTCGGTCGATCTCGGCTCGGTCGGCGACACGCCCCCGGTCTTCGCCGGAGCCGCCAACCGGCCGGTGAAGGTGGTCGGGGCGGTCCGGGCCTCCGCAGCGGGTGACGCCGTCCTGGTGCCCAAGGGCTCGGGGGTGACCGGCATCGCCGCGCTCAAGGGCCGGACCATCGCCGTCGCCCAGGGCAGCTCCTCGCACTACACCCTGGTCGCGCTGCTGCTCAAGGCCGGCCTCTCGCCGGCCGACGTGCACCTGAGCTACCTCCAACCCGCCGACGCGCTGGCCGCGTTCAACTCCGGGAAGATCGACGCCTGGGCGGTGTGGGACCCGTACACCGCCATGGCGGAGCAGGCCGGCGGCCGTGTCCTGGCCACCGGGGAGGGGGTCACGGCGGGACTGTCCTTCGCCGTCGCCTCCACCAGCGCGCTGGCCGACCAGGCGCGCAGCAAGCTGGTCGGCGACTACCTGCAGCGGCTGCGGGCCGCCCAGCACTGGGCGGCCACGCATCCCGAGGAGTGGGCGCAGGTGTGGTCCAAGCAGACCGGGATCCCCTACGACGTCGCGCTGACCTCGGTGCGGCGCACTCAGGCGACGTCCTTCGGCGTGGCGCTGGACGACGACGCCGTCCGCTCCGAGCAGGCGATCGCCGACACCTTCGCCGGGCAGAAGCTCATCCCGGCCTCCTTCTCCTTCGCGGACTTCACCGACCGCCGCTTCAACGCGAGGCTGCCGGCCTCCACCACGCAGCTGCCCCCTCCGTCCTGACCGGGCGCTCCTGCCCCCCGACTTAAGCGCCCGACCGAAGTGCCTGACCGGAGTCCCCGGCCGAAAGCGCCTGCCCGAAGCGCCCGACCGGAGTCCCTGCCCGAAGCGCCTGACCGAGAGAGTCCTGATGAACCTTCACCTGCACTGGTTCCTGCCGACCGGCGGGGACGGCCGAGGCCTGGTCGACCGCCACGCCTACGCCGGCAACCTCACCGGGGCGGCCGCGAACCCGACGGTGGGCAGCGCCGCCGCGGCCGTCCGGCCACCCGACATCGAGTACCTCGCCCAGATCGCCAAGGCCGCCGACCGGCTCGGCTTCGAAGCGGTGCTCACCCCCACCGGCACCTGGTGCGAGGACGCCTGGCTCACCACGGCCTTCCTCGCCCACGAGACCGAGCACCTGAAGTTCCTGGTCGCCTTCCGCCCGGGGGTGATCTCGCCGACCCTGGCCGCCCAGATGGCCGCCACCTACCAGCGGGCCACCCGCGGCCGACTGCTGCTCAACGTGGTGACCGGCGGCGACGCGGCCGAGCAGGCCCGGTTCGGCGACCACCTGGACCACGACGGCCGCTACGCCCGCACCGACGAGTTCCTCAGCGTGGTGCGCGGGGCGTGGACCGGCACGCCGTTCGACTTCGAGGGCGCCCACTACCGGGTGACCGGCGCGCACGTACCGGTGCCGCCCGCTCCCGCGCCGCCGGTCTTCTTCGGCGGCTCCTCGGCCGCCGCCGGCCCGGTCGCCGCCAAGCACGCCGACGTCTACCTGACCTGGGGCGAACCGCCCGCCCAGGTCAAGGAGAAGGTCGACAGGATCCGGGGGCTCGCCGAGGCCGAGGGCCGCGAGATCCGCTTCGGCGTCCGGCTGCACACCATCTCCCGCGACTCCTCCCGGCACGCCTGGCAGGAGGCGCAGCGGCTGCTGGACGACCTCGACGACGACGCGGTCGCACTGGCCCAGCAGTTGCTCGGCCGCAGCGAATCGGTGGGCCAGCAACGGATGCTGGCGCTCCACCGGGGATCGCGCGCGGACCTCGAGATCCACCCCAACCTCTGGGCGGGCGTCGGCCTGGTCCGCGGTGGGGCCGGCACGGCGCTGGTCGGCAGCCACGAGGAGGTGGCCGACCGGATCGAGGAGTACCACGCCCTGGGCATCGACCACTTCGTCCTCTCCGGCTATCCGCACCTGGAGGAGGCGTACTGGTTCGGCGAAGGGGTGCGCCCTGTGCTCCAGGCCCGTGGCCTGGTCGGCCCGCCGCCCGGCGCCGCCGCGACGGCCGGTACCCCGCTGCTCTCCGGCGCCGGCCGCTGACGACCCACCACCGAAAGTCCGCTCACCCGACCGCCCTCCACCAGTAAGGACCACCATGCGAAAGACGACCTGGGCCGCCCGCAGGGCACTGGCCGTGGCTGCGACCGCGGCGTTCGTCGGCGTGCTGCCGGCGCCCGGCGCCACGGCGGCGACGCCGGACAGTGCGCCACTGCCCCCGCTGAACGTCCTGACCGACAAGGCGGGGACCGGCAGCGGTGACCTCTTCATCGCGCCGAACTCCGCCACTGGCCGGTACGCCAGTGGCGTGGAGATCCTCAGTCCCGACGGCAGGAAGGTCGTCTGGTCGCACACGGTACCGGCCGGGCAGCAGGCGGCCGACTTCCGCAAGCAGACCTACCGGGGCAAGCCGGTGCTGACCTGGTGGCAGGGCACCAACCTCGGCGGCCTGGCCAGCGGCGTCGACTACATCTACGACGAGCACTACCGGAAGATCGCCGAAGTGCGGGCCGGCAACGGCTACTCGGCCGACGGCCACGAGTTCGTGATCACGCCGCGCAACACCGCGCTGATCCTCGCCTACGCCGAGGCCACCGCCGACCTCACCTCCATCGGCGGCTCCGCCCACCAGAAGGTGATCAACGGGATCGTGCAGGAGATCGACATCCGCACCGGCAAGGTCCTGTTCGAATGGAACAGCGCCGACCACGTGCCCTACGGGCAGAGCGAGCAGCCGCTGCCGTCCTCGCCGGACACGCCCTGGGACTGGTTCCACATCAACGCCGTCAAGCCGGACGGCGAGGGCGAACTCCTCGTCGATGCCCGCAACACCTGGACGACGTACCAGGTGTCCCGGCACACCGGCCGGATCCTCTGGCAACTCGGCGGCAAGGCGAGCTCGTTCGAGCTGACCGCCGCGCCGGGCCAGGTGCTGGACGGCGCCGCGAGGATCTTCGCCTGGCAGCACGACCCGGAGCCGCTCGGGAACGGGCTGTACACCTTCTTCGACAACGAGGCCGCGGGTAGGGCGAACACCGGGTCCGACCCCGTTTCCGAGCTTCCGTACAGCCGGGTGGTCACCGTGCGCCTGGACACCAGGACGCACCGGGCGACCCTGGTGAGCTCCGCCGACCAGCCGGCGAAGCTCAGCGCCTCGTCGCAGGGCAACGCCCAGACGCTGCGCAACGGGAACCTCCTCGTCGGGTGGGGCTCGCTGCCCGGCGTCTCCGAGTTCGGCCGGAAGGGCGAGCTGCTGTACGACGCCACGCTTCCCGCGGGGGTGAACAGCTACCGGGCCTACCGGTTCGACTGGAAGTGACCGACGCGCACGAGCGCCCGGGAGACGCCTTCGTCTCCCGGGCGCGGTGCGGGGTGGTGGCCGTGGACGTCGCGGCTCTCCCAGGCGTAGTCGTAGAGATACGCACCGCCGGTCCGCCCCGGCCTCACCCCGGCCGGGTGATCCGGCCCCGGGGCGGGCGTCGACCGGCGGGGTTATCCTGCGGCTGATGGGCGGAGCGGAGCACGAGCGGCAACAGCGACCCGGCGTCGTGGGACGACTGCTGGCGACGGTCCGAGCGGATCCCGCCCACCTGCCCGAACGCCTCGCGGCCTTCGTGGTCGACTACCTGGGCCCCCAGGCGGCGGAACAGGCCGCGGCGCCGCGCCGGAGCGAGCCGGCGGGGACGGCCGGGCAGCCGGATCCGGCCGAGCGGATCATCGAGCGGGGGGTGCGCCGCACGGTCGTCGAGGGATCCTTCCTCGGGGGCCCGTTCATCCTCCTGCTCCCGGTCGCGTTCGTCGCGGCGCTGCTCGCCCAGCTGCGCATGGTGCTGGAGCTCGCGGCGCTGGCCGGCCGCGATCCCTGCGGCGACGACGCGGCGGCCCAGATCCTGGTGGTGCAGGGGGTCCACCCGACGGTCGAGCAGGCGCAGGAGGCCCTGCGGAGGGCGGCGCGGGCCGGAACCGGCGCCGGGGAGAAGGCCTCCTGGGCGGCCGTCGTCCGCCGCCAGGCGTACCTGATCGGGCTGGTGACCCCCGAGGACCCCGCCCGCACCAGCCTCCGCAAATGGCTCGGCTGGATCGGCCTGGGCGCGCTGGTGCTCATCGGAACCGTCGTCCCGTTCGTGTGGGTGCCGGCGTGCGGCGTCATGTACCGCCGCGCCACCGGAGAGCTCGGCGAGCGTGCGCTGCGCCAGTTCGGCTTGGCCCTGCCGGAGGCCGCGCGGACCGGAAGGACCCGGTCGATCCTGCGTCCGGGGATGCTCCTCGTGGTGCTGCGGACCGTGCTGGCGTGCCTGGCGACCGTGGGCGCTGTGCTGCTGGTGCTGGTCACCGGTGCCCGCGTCGCCCACAACGCGTGGCTCACGATGTTCCTGGTGATGATCGGCGCGAGTGCCGTGGTCGTCGGGTGGCGCCATCTCCGGGCCCGCCGGCGCCGGCGTCGGCGCGGCTGAGGCGGGCCCGGGCGGACGGGCGGCCGGAGCAGGACGGGCGCGGCCGGGGCAGGACGGGCGCGGTCAGAGCAGGTGCAGGGCGCGCGCCCGCCGCACGGCCCTGTTGCGCCCGGTGACGGCGAGTTTCCGGTTGATGCTCTTGAGGTGCGTCTTGACGGTGTTCACCGACAGGAACAACTCGGCGGCGATCTCGTCCGTGGAGAGCATCTGCGCGGCCAGTCTGAGGACGTCCAGTTCGCGGTCGCTGAGCGGTTCGACCGGGTCGGTCACCGCGGCGGCCTCCTCGGACGCCTTGGCCGCAGCGCCGGGCAGGAGGTCGGGCGGCAGCCAGCCGTGGGACTCCACCAGCTCGGGCCGGGCGTGCAGCAGGCGCCGCAGCCACGGACCGGCTTCCCGGAAGGGCCGACGCAGCCGCTCCGGCCGGGCGACCGCGAGGGCGCGGGCGAGCAGGCGTTGGGCCGCGGCCTCGTCCCCCAGGGCCAGCGCCGCCTGGGACCGGGTCAGCAGGACCCGCACGGTGATCGCGGGTCCGTGGCCGTCGCGCTCGGGGATCGCCGCCAGGATCCGCAGTGCCCCTCGGCTCTCCCCCGCGGCGAGGTGGGCCCGGGCGGCGGCGACGGCGTGTTCCGGGCCGTCCGCGCCACTGCGCTCCAGCGCCTCCAGCGCGGCGGCCGGGTCGCCCTCGGCGAGGTGTCCGGCGGCCGCGGCCACGGCGACGCCCTCCCGTACCCAGGGCGGTGGCGGTCCGGCGACGGGGGTACCGTCCTCCAGCCCGCCGAGGAGGTCGAGCGCCGCGCGACTACGGCCGTCGGCCAGCAGCATCCTCGCCCGGACGATCGTGATCCCCGCCGCGACGGTGGGATCGTGGTCGGCCGCGGCCGACTCGGCGGCCCGGTCCAGTGCCGCCCGCGCCGCGGGCAGGTCGTCGCGGTCGACGGCGAGCGCGGCCAGCACGAGCTGGTCGGCCCCCGTGCGGGAGTCCGGTGCCAGGCCGCCGAGTTCGGCCTCGGCCCCGGCCCTGCGCAGGTGGATCTCGGCCTGTCCCGGCTGACCCCGGAGCAGGTCGATCAGGGCGAGCCGAGCGAACGACTCGTGGCGCGGACAGGCCGTGGCGGCACCGTCGGCCTCCGCCGTGGCGGCGGCCGACAGGGCCGTTCCGGCGGCGTCGAGGCTGCCTTTCCAGAGCAGTGCGGAACCGAGGTCGGTCAGGCGGAGCGCGGGAAGTTCGGGGTGTTCCCGCCGGAGTCCCTGCGGGACCTCCTCCTCCAGGCGCGCCGCCCGTTCGGCGGCGGCCCGTGCCATGTCGGCCGAGCCGAGCAGCCGGCCGGCCAGCACCCGGAGGTGGGCCGCATTGAGCAGGGCCGCCGCAGCGGCGTCGGCGCCGCGCTCGGAGAGCAGCGTCTCGGCGTGCCGGAGGTGCTCGAGCCCGCCGTCCACCTGGTGGTGGGCGAGGTCGCGGGCCGCCCGGATCAGTTCCGGGGCCGGCCCCCGGGCATCGGGTGGCATGTCGGCGAACAGGCGGTCGAGCCGCTCCGCGTCTCGACCGGCGAACAGCCGTCCGATGGCGAGCCGGTCGACGACCTCGGTCGCGGCGAAGTCCCAGTCGCCGGCTGCGGCGGCGTGCACCAGGCCGTCGGTCAGGTGCCCGGCCGCGGTCAGCCAGCGGGCCGCCCTGCGGTGGAGCGTCCGTTCCAGCCCCGGGCTGCACGCCGACAGGTGGTCGCGGAGGATCTCGGCGAACAGCGGGTGGCAGCGGTACCAGGAGCGGCCGACGGGTTCGACGAAGGTGTCGGCGCGGGCGAGGGCCGTGAGGATCCGGGATCCGTCCGAGCGGCCGGTCAGGGCGTCGGCGAGGCCCGGGTGGATCCGGTCCAGGACGCTCGTGCGCAGGAGGAGGTCCTGCGTCTCGGCGGGCTGGTCGCCGAGCACCTCGGCGAGCAGGAAGTCCGCGACGGTGCTGCGGCAGGCTTCGAACTCCTTCAGGTACACCTCGGGGTCGGCGGCCCGCTGGGCGGCCAGGGCGGACAGTCGCAGCCCGGCGGCCCACCCGCCGGTCCGCTCGGTCAGCGCCCGGGCGGTGTCGTCCGAGAGGGCCAGGCCGTGCCGGCGCAGCAGCACGGCGGTCTCCTGCGGCCGGAAGGCCAGGTCGGCGGCCCGGACCTCGGTGGCACTGCCGGAGGCACGGTAGCGGTGGAGCGGCAGGGACGGCTCGTTGCGGCTGATCAGGACCAGCCGCAGGCCCGGGCCGGCGTGGCTGAGCAGGAAGTGGAGCCCGGAGGCCACTTCCGCGGACGACACCTGCTCGAGCTCGTCGAGGACGACGACCACGGGATCCTCGCGGCGGCTCAGGTGGGCGGCCAGCCCGGCCAGCAGCGAGTGGTCGATCCCGTCGGCCCGGGCGGGGGTTCCGATGTCGTCCGGCAGGACGACGCCCTGGTGCCGCACGGCTTCCAGCAGGTGGGCCCAGAAGACCCCCGGTGCGTTGTCCTCCCGCTCGACGGTGAGCCAGACCGCCGGGCCCCGCAGCCGCGTCGTCGCCAGCCAGTCGGAGACCAGCAGGGTCTTGCCGGCTCCGGCCGGGGCGGTCACCAGCAGGAGGGGCGTCCGGAGACCGTCGCGCAGGCGCTCGGCCAGGCGCGGTCTGTGCACGAACGTCCCCGGGACCGGCGGGACGGCGAAGCGGGCCGCGAGGACGGGGTCGCCGCCGGGTATCCGGGTCGGCCGGGCGGTGCCGGGTCGGGGCGCGTCCGCGGGGTGGGTGGGCGAGCCGATGGTCATGGTGCTCACCTCGGAGTACGGCGCACGGTGGCGCGGAGCACTGACAATCCCCATCCTGGGTGACACCGCTCGGCCTGGCAAAGGGGCCACCGGCCCCCCGTCCGGGGCCGCCCGCCCCTGCGGTCACGGTGCGACGGGCCTCAGTCCGCGCCCGCCGGGGCCGGCTCCGGGGTCGCCAGGAGCCGGGCCAGCCGCCCCTGGCTCGCCACGACGTACCCGATCGCGATGCCGAGGGTGACGGCCGTGAAGACCACGATGAGCCAGCTGAGCAGGGTGAAGACCAGGCCGAGCGGGCCGAACTGCGTCACGCTGCGGTTCAGCGAGCGGGGGACGTAGAGCTGCGACACCCAGGCGAGCGCCGTCAGCGCGGCTCCGGTCAGCAGCGCGCCCGGCAGCAGGGGCAGCCAGGGGACCCGGCCGCCGAGCAGCAGGTGCTGGGTCCACCACCAGAGCAGGGTGGCCGTGATCAGGTAGAGCACGACCCCGAGGCCGGAGCCCGCCCCGAACCCGGACCGCACCTGGCCCTGGAGGATCAGGGCGGTCAGCCACACCAGGAGCCAGGCGAGCCACCGCCACGCCGCCAGGCGCCCGGCGAGGTGGGGCAGGTGCCAGCTCCGCTCGCACAGCCGCTGGAGGATGCGGCTGCAGCTCGTGGCCGAGAGCAGGGTCACCAGGATCCCGATGCCGCCGAACGCGTCGATGGTGGAGCCCTGACCGCTGGGGCGCAGCGCCGCCCGGATCTCGTCGAGCGAGGCACCCTGGAGCCCCAGGACGGTCCGCAGGGATTCGGAGACGCTGTTGCGCACCTCCTGGGGCATGAAGGCGGCCAGTACGAACAGCACCGGGATGGCGGTCAGGAAGGCCTGTGCCGCGAGGCGCGTGGCCATGTCCAGGACGTGGACGTGGAGCAGCTGCGAGGCGAGCCGGCGCAGGAACGGGGCCTCGCGCAGGGTGGCCGTCCGTTCCCTCAGCCAGGCGCTCCTGGCGCGGAACCATTCGGCACGGCCGGGCTCGTCACGCTGTGCCGCCACCGCGCGCTCCCTCCGGTCGTGCCCGCATCCGGTCCGCCCCGGCTCGTCCTCGACCCGAGCGCTGGGCATTCCGTCCAAGAGTGGGCGACGGGAGGGCGCGCGGCACGTCGGACGGTCCGCCGTTCGGCGCAGCGCGTCCGCTGTCCTCCCCGCGCCGGCGGCCGGTGCACGGCGGTTCGCAGGGCGAGCCGTCGAGCTCGTCCGGCGTCGTGCGCCTCAGCGGGATCGCGGCGCCTGGCCGCGCGCGGTGGCGGCCCCGTCGCGCGGCAGGAACATCGCCGCGCAGAGTCCGATCACGCCGCAGAGGCCGAGGGCGGCCATCGCCGCCGCGTAGCTGTTGCGGGTGAGTTCGGAGACCAGGATGGTTCCGGCGATCGCGGTGCCCAGGGAGGAGCCCAGGTTGGAGACGCTGCGGGACAGGCCGGAGATCTCGCCCTGGCGGCTGTCGGGGAAGGCGGACTGCACGATGTTGACCGAGGGCGTGAGCATCAGGCCGATGCCCAGCCCGATCAGCAGCAGGCCGGGGGTGAAGGCCCAGATGTCGTCGACGGCGCGGACCAGGAGCAGCAGCACGACGATGCCGACGGTGGTGACCGCGAAACCGGTGAGGATCAGGGTGCGCTGGGAGCGGCGCTTGGCGAGGCGCTCGGCGGCGAGCGAGGTGGCGAGCAGGCCGAGGGTGGCGGAGGTGAAGACGCCACCGGTGGCGATGGCGCTGTAGCCGCGGACGACCTGGAGGTAGGCGCCGACGGTGAACGAGACGCCCATCAGCACGAGCCACTGGGCGTTCTGGGTGATCAGCCCCAGGTTGGAGGTGCGGTTGTGGAACAGGGCGGGGGCCAGCAGCGGTTCGCGTCCGGCGCGTTCGACCCGGCGGATCCAGCGGAAGAAGCCGGCCAGCACCGCGGCGCCGGCGAGCAGGAGCGCGATCATCAACCAGGTGTTGTTGTCGGCGGCGAGGATGCCGGTGACCAGCAGGATCAGGCCGGCCGCGGACAGCACGGCGCCGACGGTGTCGAACGCCCGGGTGGGATCGGCGGGAAGGGGGTCCTCCAGTTTGCGGGTGAAGAGCAGGATCAGAACGATGACCACGACCTGGAAGCCGAAGTTGGCACGCCAGTCGATGGCCGTGGTGAGCAGGCCGCCGAGCAGCGGTCCGGCCGCGGCGCCGACGCCGCCGAGGGCCATGATGGTGCCGAAGGCGCGGGCCCGGGCGGCCGTACCGGTGAAGAGCAGGGTCGTGAGGATGTAGACGGGCGGGATCAGCAGGGCGGTACCGACGCCCTCCAGGACGGAGTTCCCGAGGATGAGGACGCCGAGTCCGGGGGCGGCCGCACTGAGCAGGGCGCCCACGCCGTAGACGGCGAGGCCCGCCATCAGACAGCGCTTGCGGCCCCAGCGGTCGGTGAGCTTGCCCCCGGGGATCATCAACGCGGCCATCACCAGCAGGAAGACGGTGATGGCGACCTGGATGCCCTGGACGCTGGTGTCCAGGTCCCGGCTCATGTCGTTGATCATCACGTTCATGCTGGAGCCGGCGAAGCTGCAGATGAACTGGGCCAGCGCCAGCGGGATCAGTACCTTGCGTCCGGCCGCGGTGGGGGTGGGGACGGCGGTGGAGGTCATCGCGCGCGCCCCTCAGGACGTCCCTCGGCGGTCGAGTTCCTCGTCCAGGGCCATGGCCGCGTCGATGAGGGCGAGGTGGGTGAACGCCTGCGGGAAGTTGCCGAGTTGCTCGCCGGAGGGGCCGATCTCCTCGGCGAACAGCCCGACGTGGTTGGCGTACGTGAGCATCTTGTCGAAGGCGTACCGGGCCTGGTGGACCCGGCCGGCCCGGGCCAAGGCCTCGACGTAGAGGAAGGTGCAGAGGTTGAACGTGCCCTCGGAGCCGCTCAGCCCGTCGGGTGAGGCGGCCGGGTCGTAGCGGTAGACCAGGCTGTCCTGGACCAGTTCCCGGTCCATCGCGTCGAGGGTGGTCAGCCAGGACGGATCGGTGGGAGAGAGGAAGCCGACCTTGGGCATGAGCAGCAGCGAGGCGTCCAGGACGTCGGTGCCGTAGTGCTGGGTGAAGGCCTCGCGCTCGCGGCTCCAGCCGCGTTGCACGATCTGGCGCAGGATGTCGTCGCGCTCCGAGCTCCAGCGGTCCAGGTCCGCGGGGCGGGCGAACCGGCGGGCGAACCGGACGGCGCGGTCGAAGGCCACCCAGCACATCAGACGGCTGTAGGTGAAGTCCTGCCGTCCGCCACGGGTCTCCCAGATGCCCTCGTCCGGGCGGTCCCACTGCTCGGTCAGCCAGTCCACGAGTCCGCGGAACGCCGCCCAGCCGCGCAGGGCCCCCATGTCGTCCTCGTCGGCGGCGAACGCGTAGGCCGCTTCACCGTAGATGTCGAGCTGGAGCTGGTCGGCGGCGGCGTTGCCGGCGCGCACCGGGGAGGAGCGGCGGTAGCCCTCCCAGTGGGTGAGGGACTCCTCGGTCAGGTGGGGGTCGCCGTCGACGCGGTACATGATCTGGAGGCGCTCTCCGGCGCCGTCGGCGGCCTCCATGCGGTCCCGCACCCACCGTCGGAAGGCGCGCGCCTCGTCGCGGAAGCCGAGGCGGATGAGTGTGTGGACGGAGAGCGAGGCGTCCCGGATCCAGGTGTAGCGGTAGTCCCAGTTCCGCTCCCCGCCGACCTGCTCCGGCAGCCCCATCGTGGCGGCGGCGATCAGCGCACCGGTCGGGTGGTAGCTGAGCAGTTTCAGCGTGATCGCCGACCGGTCCACCATCTGGCGCCAACGTCCCTGGTACCCGGAGGACCTGAGCCACCCGTACCAGAACTCCCGGCAGGCGTCGAAGGCGGCGACGGTCTCCACGTCACTGGGCGGGGCGGCCGGCACGGAGCCCGGCGGCTGGGTGCTGAGGAGGACGGTGGCCATCTCCCCCGCGCCCAGGGTGAACCTCGCGGTCACGTCGGAGCCGTCGGCGCGGAGCACGACGGGTGCGGTGACCTGTACGGACAGTTCCTGGTCCGGGCCGCGGAGCACCGCGCTGCGTTCGTCCGTCAGGGTGAGCTGGTGGGGCGCCCGGCCGTAGTCGAAGCGCGGTCGGCACTCCAGCAGGAAGGGCACCCTGCCGCGGACCACCCGGGCCGTGCGGGTGATCCGGTGCCGGTCGCTCGGGGACTCGGACGTGTCGGGCTGCATGAAGTCGACGACCTCCGCCACGCCCTCCGGCGCGAGGAAGCGGGTCACCAGGATGGCCGTGTCGGCGAGGTAGAGCTGCTTCACCTGGACGTCGGGCACCGCTTCCCGGTCGACGGCCAGCCCGCACCGGCCGCCCTTCTCGTGGTCCAGCAGGGCGGCGAAGATGCTCGGGGAGTCGAAGCGGGGGGTGCACCACCAGTCGATGTCGCCACTGGTGGCCACCAGCGCGGCGGTCTGGAGGTCACCGATGACCCCGTGCTCGGCGATCGGGGGGTAGGGGTTCACGGTGAACTCCTCGGTGGACGACGGGGAAACAGCCCTTGCCGTGCTGACGTTACGAGCGGCGGCCGGAACGCGGGTCACCCGGCGGGGGTGAGCCGCACGGACGCGCCGGAACCCGGGTCGCGGGCGATGATGGCCCAAACGGTCCCAGCGGTCGGCCTCGCGGCGATGACGGGAGCAGGCGCCATGACAACGTCTCGCGGGCATACCGACGCCCCGCGCGAACCGGCTCCGGACGGAACCGGGAACCGGACCGACTACACCGGCGCGGTGTACGGTTCGATGCTCGCCGCCTCGGTGATCGCGGCCTCCGACCTGCACGAGCCCCACCCCCGGCTGTCGCTCATCCTGCTGCTGGTGGTCACCGGGCTCGTCTTCTGGGCCGCCCACGTCTACGCGCAGGTGGCCGGCGAGCGCGAGGCCGGCCGGCCGGTCACCCGGAGCCAGGTGCGCGAGGTCGGCCGGCACGAGTGGCCGCTCGTCGAGGCGTCGGCGCTGCCCGCCCTGGCGGTGCTGGTCAGTCCGTGGCTGGGGGCGGGCGAGAACGCCTGGCTCGCCCTCGCTGTCGCCGTCGCGCAGCAGGTGGTCTGGGCGACGCTGGGGGCCCGCCGGGCCAGCGCCTCGTCCGGCCAGATGGCCGCCGAGGGCGCGGTCAACCTGCTCCTGGGCCTGGTCATCGTCGCGGCCAAGGTCGCCGTCGGGCACTGAGGCACCCGCCGCGGGTGCTGCCGCGGCCCCGCCGACGGCGCTCAGCCGGCCAGCAGCCGCCGCTTCTGCGTGGCGAACTCCTCCTCGGTGAGGACGCCCTGGTCCCGCAGCTGCGCCAACTGCTGCAGCTGGGAGATCTTCGCGTCCATGTCCGCCGCGGCGGGTGCGGCAGGGGCCGGCGGCGGGGGCGGGGGCGGTGCGTACTCGGCCGCCGCGTCCTGTTGCGCCCAACGGCCCGCCTGGCGACGGGACACCCGGTTGGACACGGCGGTCGCCGTCCCGGCGACGACGGCGGTGCGCGCGATGCCGCGCAGCAGTCCAGGCATGACTCCCACTCCTCTCGGCGACGTCACCTGGCGTCGGACGGGCCCGAACCGGAGCCGTCCGCCGCACCGGCCGGGCCGCCTTCCGCGGCGTCCAGCTCGTCCAGGGAGCGCAGCAGCTCCGGCAGCGGCACCCGGCCGCTGGCGACCACCCGCGCGCCGCCGCGGCGCAGCGCCGCGGCGAACGGGGCGGCCCAGGTGTTCTCGTAGATGAGCACACCGGCCGAGTTGCCGGGCTCGACGACCGCGGCGGCCTCGCTCAGGTCCCCGGCGTCGAGCAGGCCCGACCCGGCGCCCTCGAAGACGGCGAGGTCCAGGCGGCCGTCGCCGTCGAAGTCGGCGATCTCCATGCCCGAGACGGTGCCGTCGGTGTCCTTGCGCACGAACGCGAAGTCCAGGATGCGGATCACACCCCGGTCCACCAAGTCGATCAACAGCGGAAGCCCTTCCCCGGTCATCCGGTTGCCGGGGAACTCGACCACCAGGTAGTCGATGGGCCCGGTCTCGGCGAGGTCGTCCTCGGCCATGGTGGTGCTCCTTCCGGGTGACGTCCGGCGTGAAGTCCGGTGAGGTCCGGTGAAGTCGTCAGGGCCTCACGCGCCCGTCCCTGCGGGCCGTCGCTGCTTTCGACCGTAGGGACCGCCGGGTGGGCGCGGATCACCTGCCCGGGGTGAGACGGCGGCCGGGGCCGGGCCGCGCACCGGTCGGGCGGGCGTGACCGGCCGGCCACTGCTCCCGCGCCTCCGGACGGCCCAGCCCGGCGCGCCGGACCAGGGCGGCTGCGGCGTGAATGGTGTCAGCGGCGTCGCAGCCGCTTCAGCGAGAGCCGGCACCAGGAGGGCAGTTGAACGGGCCGAGCGAACCCCAGCCGGCCGGGGCGCCGCCCGGCGGCCCGGCCGGCGACAGCACCCCCGCGCAGCCCCGGCACAGTTCCCGGGCGGGCCGCATCGTCAGGAGCACCGTCTCGGCCGTGCTGATCACGTTGACCTGCATCCTGGTGCCGGTCTCGCTGCTCACCGTCTGGGTGCACGACATCGCGCTGGACACCGACCGCTACGTCTCCACGGTCGCGCCGTTGGCCATGAACCCGGCGATCCAGGACGCAGCGGTCCACCGGATCACGCAGGCGGTGGACGTGAAGGTGGACGGCCCGGACGTCGCCTCCGACCTGGCGTCCTGGCTGCAGTCGCAGGGCCTGCCACCCCGGGCCGCGTCCGCCGTCAGGTCCCTGGGCCCCAGGATCGACGACGCCGTGAACCAGGTGGTCACCAGGGCGGCGACCGGGGTCGTGCAGAGCGACGCCTTCGGGACCGTCTGGACGCAGGCGAACCGCGGCGCCCACACCGCGGTGGTGCGCGCGCTGACCGGCAGCGGCCGCGGCGCCGTCGGCGTCAGCGACGGCACGGTCACCCTCGACGTGGGCCAGGCCGTCGACCAGCTGAAGGGGCAACTGGTGGCTGCGGGGCTGACGCCGGCCGAGAAGATCCCGGACGTGGACAAGCAGATGGTGCTGTTCCAGTCCGACAAGCTGGCCAAGATCCGTGGTGGCGCGCACGCGCTGGACGTGCTGGGCAACTGGGTGCCGGTGATCACCGTGCTGCTCGGCCTGGTCGGCGTCCTGCTGGCGCGCCGGCGGCGCCGTGCGCTGGTGTCGACGGCGCTGGGAGCGGCCGGAGCGGCCCTGCTGGTGGCGATCGCCCTGGTGATCGCCCGGCACTACTACCTGGACCACCTGCCGCCCGCGGTGCAGTCCCCGGCCGCCGCGGCCGCGGTCTTCGACACACTGCTGAGGTTCCTGCGGGTCAGCCTGCGCACCGCCGTCGTCCTCGGCGTGGTGGTCGCGCTCGGCGCCTACCTGTCCGGGGCGGGACGACTGCCGCGCGCGGTGCGCGGCGGGGCCGACCGGGCCGCGGACTCGGCCGCCCGCTGGGGCGGCGCGCACGGCGTGCACACCGGGCGGGTCGGCGCCTGGACCGACGCCCACCGCCGCGGGCTCGCCCTCGCGGCGCTGCTGATCGCGGCCCTGGTGTTCGCCCTCTGGAACCACCCGACCGTGCTGACCGTGCTCCTGCTCGTCCTGGTGCTGCTCGCGGTCCTCGCCGTGCTGGCACTGATCGCCGCCTCCGGGCGGGTGATCGCCTCCGGACCGGGCGGCGCCGCACCGGGTGATGCCCTGGAGCCGGGCGACGCCGGGCATCCGCCCC
This sequence comes from Kitasatospora sp. NPDC048194, assembly GCF_043202455.1. NCBI lineage: Bacteria > Bacillati > Actinomycetota > Actinomycetes > Kitasatosporales > Streptomycetaceae > Kitasatospora > Kitasatospora sp. NPDC048194. The sequence continues at coordinate 100,685 of NZ_JBIDAK010000014.1, read as the reverse complement.
CGCAGGACTGACCGGGCTCCGCGGGGCCCGCACCGCCCCCCGGCCGCTGCCCACGACAGGACGCGGATCCGGTCCTACCGTGAACGTAGGACTTCTGTTCGACCCCCCGCCTTTTGCGATCCGCCGGGCGGGACGCCACTGAAGGAGTCACGGCCATGACGAGCAGCGTCAGCGGAAGCGGCAGTGTCAGCGGAAGCGGCGGCAGCCAGGTCGCCCCGCCCCGGCAGCACGGCTACACCAGCGGATGGACCATCTTCGCCGGAGTCATGCTGATCACCGGTGGTCTCATGGCGGTCTTCGAGGGGATCTCCGCCATCGCCAAGGACGACCTGGTCGTCGTCACCCGCAACTACGTGTACTCGATGAACACCGCGGGGTGGGGCTGGATCCACCTCATCCTCGGCGTCCTGATCGTGGTGGCGGGCGTCGCCGTCTTCAGCGGCATCCTGTGGGCCCGGATCTTCGGTGTCGCCATCGCCGGCCTCGGAATGATCGCCAACTTCCTGTGGCTGCCCTACTACCCGGGGTGGGCCATCGTCCTGATCGCGATCGACGCCCTGGTCATCTGGGGGCTGTGCCACGGCGGCCTCGAGCGGGCGGCCGAGTGACCGAGTGACGCCGGAATCCGCCGCCCCGGTGCGACACGGCCCGGCCCCGGACGTCGTCCGGGGCCGGGCCGTGAGCGGTGCGGAAGCCCCGACGGCGCCGGGCGAGGCGGATGCCGGGCGAGGCGGACGCTGCCCGGGGCGGACGCTGCCCGGGGCGGCCGGAGGAGCAGACGCGCCGGAGCCGCTGTCGAAGGCGGGGCCTAGCCCGGCGCACCGGCCCGGGCCACCAGCAGGGACCACTGCGCGAGGAGCACGGCCAACTCCTCGCGCCCGAGGCTGCCCGGCGAGCTGACCGCCAGCCGCGGACCTGACCGGACCGTGAACTGCACCGGACCGAACGCGGGGTTGACCCAGGACTGCAGCAGCCACCCCTCGGGGAGGACCGGCTCCGCGTGCAGGGCGAAGGAGTAGCGGCCCCGGTCCTGCTCCGGACGGCGCCGCAGCAGTTCCTGCCAGCCCGCCAAGGCGAGCCCGGCCGCGTCCCCGACCGTGAGCCCGGCCGCGGCCGGGAACGGTCCGGTCACCGTGACCGCCCGCGCCCCGGCCGCCGGCACCTCGCCCGCCACGGGCGCCGCTCCGCCGCCGCCGGGACCGCGCAGCGCCCGCTCCACCTCCCCCGCGGCCCCCGGGCCGGCCGGGCACCCGACCCACGCCTGGGGACCGTCCCAGCCGTCCCGCACGGCGACGGTGAACCGCGGGTCGCCGGCCACCCGCGCAAGGCGCTCGCGCAACCGCTGCACCGTCAGCAGCGGGGCCACCGCGTGCAGCACCGCCGATTCAGCCATCTCCCGCACTCCCCTCCGGCGGCCACCGCCGCAGCCAGATCCGACTCCGTTGCCCCCGCATCACGAACGAGGCCATCAGCCGGGCGTCCGTCGTGGCCGGCGCCTCCAGCAGCGCCGTGCTCGCCGCCCACGGCTCTCCCCCGGTGCGGGCGATGCCCAGCAGGGCGGCGCCGCCCCGCGCCGGGAAGGAGAGGGTCACGTCCCCCACCCCCTCGGCCAGCCCCCGGCCGGTGGCCTTCACGGCGGCCTCCAGCAGGGTCCAGGCGGAGAAGAAGAACTCCGGTCCGGCCCCGTCGGCCTGCGGCGGCAGGGCCGGGTAGAGCGAGGCGAGCACCTGGGTGGCGGACGGGATGAGCCGGATCCGCTCCAGGTCCACCCCCAGCGCCCCCTGCTCCGAGATGCCGAGCAGCAGCAGGTCCTCGGAGCGCGACCAGCTCACCTTCAGCTCCGGATGGTCCGGCAGGTAGGGCTTGCCGCCCCTGGTCCGGGCCAGCCGGACCGCTCCCGGGGCCTCCCCCAGCCGCGTGGCCAGCAGCCGCCTGACGGCCAGTCGGGACCGCAGGAAGAGCCGGGCGTCCTCGCCGTTCAGGTAGCCGGCCGCCCGGCGGCGCTCCTCCTCGGTCAGGTCCACCGCGTAGTGCGCCGGCGACAGGGGCTCGGCGTCGGCCGTCAGGTCGGCCAGCCAGGCCTCCACCCCGGCGCCCGGGGCGGTCACGTCGGACGCAGGCCGAAGACCTGCGTGGCCGATCGGGAGGGGTCGCCGGGCCGCAGGTGCAGTTCCCCGCGCCCGGGCAGCAGCACCACGGCGGCGACCGTGCGCTCGCGCCGGATGTCGCCCTCGTCCGGCACGCAGATCGGCGGCCTGGACAGCAGGGCGAAGTGCTCCTCCGGCCCGGCCGCCGGGTCGAGCTCGGCGAGCCCGGCCCGGGCCTCCTTGAGGCGGCGCACCGAGGAGTTGCGGGCGAACACGTTCAGCTCGTCGCCGCGCGCCAGGTCCGGGTCCAGGAAGTGGTTGGTGTGGGCGGTCTCGTGCGATTCCACCACCCGCAGCTCGTCCCCCAGGACCTCGACGCAGACGGCCCGCTCCCGGTCGCACAGGGTCAGCGAGCGGGAGCTGGCCAGCCGCATCCCGCGCAGCAGCTCCAGCGCCTCGGTCACGCTGCCGGCGGTGTCCAGCAGGTGGCGGATCGCCAGGTACGGGGGCAGCCCGGGCCGCCAGTCGCCGCCGAGCACCAGGTTGAGCCCGATCGCCAGCCCGTCGCTGTTCAGCCCGAGGTACCCGAGCAGTCCGGCGAAGGAGAGCACCAGCGAGCGCCGGGCGGACCCGGCCGGTGCCACCTCCAGGACGGCGATCGCGTCGTCCAGGTTGCCGTTCAGGTCCACGGTCTGGGCCAGCACCGGGTGCCCGGTGTACCGACCGCCGGCCCGCGCGTAGGTGGTGCAGTCGCCGGCCGTCGGCACCTTCTGGTAGCCCATGATCTCCCGCCGCAGCTGGAGCAGCCAGGCCTCGTCAGGGCTCAGCCCGGCCCCGGCGGCCAGGCCCTCGACCTCGGCGGCCAGGTCCGGGGCGGCGGCCGCGACCGCCGCCCGGTAGGCGTCGATCCGCGGCCGCAGCCCGTCCAGGGTCAGCGGGGTGGCCGTCAGGTGGTCGAGCCGGGCCAGCCCGTCGTCCAGGAAGGCACGCAGCTCACCGGCCAGCGCCCGCCCGTGCTGCTCGCCCCGCTCGAACGCGGTGCCCGTCAGCAGCAGCCGCCCGGTCATGCCCCCTCCTGTCGGACCACCCGCGGGCCGCGGGCCAACTGCTCGCGCACCTCGGGCCATTCGTCGCGCAGCACGCTGTAGAAGACGGCGTTGCGGCGCCGGCCGCCCGGCATCGGGTTGAAGCTGCGCAGCGTGCCCTCCTCGCGGGCGCCGATGTTCAGCAGTCCGCGCCGGGCCTGCTTGTTCAGCTCGTCGGTCTTGAACTCCACCCGCAGGGCGCCCATGGACTCGAAGGCGTGCTGCAGCAGCAGGTACTTGGCCCAGCGGTTGACCCCCTTGCCCTGGAAGTCCAGGCCCAGCCAGGACCAGCCGATCTCCAGGCGGCCGTCCGCCTCGGCCATGTTGCCGAAGCTCATCGACCCGGCCACCCGGCCGGTCCGCTTGTCGGTGATCACGAACACCGCCCGCCGGCACGCCTGGTGGTCCGCCAGGGTGGCGTCGAAGAAGGCCTCGTAGTCCTCCGGGGACTCGATCCGGGTCACGAAGTACCGCCAGATGTCCGGCGCCAGCGCGATCGCGCGCAGCCCGTCCCGATCGGCGGCGGTCAGCGGGCTCAGCCGCACGAACTCGTTCTCCAGCACCACCGGTGCGTCAACGGCCCAGGTTCCCATGGTCACACCGCCTCGACGGTCGAGGGGGTGACGGCGTCGACGACCTCGCGCAGCGTGGTCATCCGGGCCAGGTCGTGCTCGGTGAAGCGGGACAGGTCGGTGCCGGTCTCGTCGCACAGCGAGGTGAGGAAGAGCACCTTGTTGAGCGAGGTCAGGCCGTAGCGGGCGGCCAGGTCGGCGTCCGGGTCGATCGTCTCCGGCTCGACGGGACTGGTCAGTACCAGCACCAGGTTCTCCCGGGCCGCGGTCTCGGTCTCAGCGTGCATGGATACCCTCCTGGGGGTTGGCGAGGTCAGCTGCGTAGGCGGCCCGGATCTGCGGGCGCCGGGGTTTGAACTGCGAGGTGAGCAGGCCGTTCTCGACGGTGAACGGCTCGCGTGCGACGATCGCCCGGGCGATCCGCTCGTCCTTGCCGAGCGCCGCGTTGGCGTCGGCGAGCGCGTCGGCGATCGCGGCCTCGTCGGGCGGGTAGTGGGTGGGGCGGACCACGGCGACCAGCTCGGTCTGCTGCGGGCAGAACAGCACCGCCTCGGCGACGGCGGGCCCGGAGGTCAGCCGCTCCTCGATCGGCCGGACCACGATCTTCTTGCCGTTCTCCAGCACGATCACGTCGTCCGCGCGGCCGAGGATGTAGAGGTAGCCGTCCTGGTCGATCAGGCCGAGGTCGCCGGTGCGGACGATGCCGCCGGGCCGGAAGACCTTCTCGCTGTCGCCGGGGGCGGCGTAGGCGTAGTGGTCGTTGACGGGGTGGACGCTGCGCACGCTGATCACGCCGTCGGCGTCCAGCAGCACCTCCTTGCCGGGCACCACCCGGCCCACGCTGCCCTCGCGGGAGGCGCCGGGGTGGTTCTTGGCCACGATGCAGGTCTCGTTCAGGCCGTAGCCCTCGAAGATCGGCAGTCCGGCCTCGTTGAAGAAGCGCAGCGTCGCGGGGGCGGCCGGGGCGGAGCCGGTCCACAGGTAGCGGATCCGGTCGCCGAAGAGCTGCGCGGCCTGCTCGCCGACCGGCTTCCCCGAACGGGCCGCCCGGGCCTCGATGTGCCGCCGGGCGGTCTCGAAGAAGGCCGGCACGCCCATCACCACCGTCGGCCGGGCCCGCCGCAGGGTGGCGAAGGCGGCCTCGTAGGTGGAGACGGTCACGTCGTGGCCGTGCCGCAGCGCGGAGTAGATCCAGTACCGCTGCTGCAGCAGCGACAGCGGCAGGAAGACGAACAGGTCGTCGCCCGGCCGGTGGTGGAACATGTCCTGGACGGCGCGCAGCGAGCCGTCGACGGAGGCGGCCGTGGCGCCCAGGCCCTTGGGCTCGCCGGTGCTGCCGGAGGTGAACTTGACGGTGGTCACCTGCCCGGGCTCCCAGACCACCGGCTCGGGTGCCGCGTCGGCCTTCTCGACCAGCCGGTCCACCTCGGCCAGCGGCAGTGCGCCGGCGGCCTCGGTCGGGCGGTCGGTGAACAGCAGCCGCAGTCCGTACCGGCTGATCAGCTGCTGGTCCGGCTCGAACTTGCCGGGCTCGAAGCCGGCCGTCTCGGCGCCCAGCCAGAGCGCCGCCAGGTCCAGCAGCACCCACGGCAGGCTGTTGGCCGCCAGGATCCCGATCCGGTCGCCCGGGCCGATCCCCAGCTCGGCCAGCGCGCTCGCCAGCCGCCCGGCCCGGCGGTGCAGTTCGGCCAGCTCCAGGGTCTCGGTGCCGTCCAGCCTGGCGAACGAGATCCGCCCGCCGGTCGGCGCGTTCGCCGTGATCCGGTTGACGATCACCGCTGCCCCTCCTTCGCCGCCACGGCCGCGTCCACGTGCGCGGCCATCAGTCGCACCGTCTCCAGCGCTGCGAGCTGGCCGAGTTGGATGCCCACGCCGAAGCGCTTGCGCACCGCGGTGAGGATCCGCGCGGCACTGATCGAGTCGCCGCCCAGCGCGTAGATGTTGTCGTGCGGCCCGACGGCCGGCCGGTTCAGGATCTGCGCCCAGATGCGGGTCAGTTCGGTCTCGGTCGGCCCGGCCTCGCCGTCGTCGGCCACCGGCGCGGCCGCCTGCTCGGCCGGCTCGGCCACCGGCGCCCGGCGGATCAGCTCGCCCCGGTCCACCTTGCCGTTGCGGGTCAGCGGCAGCTCCTCGTGCCACACCACGGCGGCCGGGACCATGTACTCGGGCAGCGCCTCCCGCAGGTCGTCACGGATGGCCTGCACGTCGGGCCGGTCGGTGCCGGCGGGCACCAGGTGGGCCACCAACCGGTCGCCGCGGCTGCCCTCCTGGCGGACCACCACGGCCTGGCGCACCGCCGGCAGCGCGGCCAGCCTGGTCTCCACCTCGCCGGCCTCGATCCGGTAGCCGTTGACCTTGATCTGGAAGTCGCTGCGGCCCAGGATCTGGATCTCGCCGCTGGGCAGGTAGCGGCCCAGGTCGCCGGTCCGGTAGAGCCGCTCGCCGAGCCGCTCGTCGTAGCGGAACTTCTCGGCGGTGCGCTCCTCGTTGCGCCAGTAGCCCTTGGCCACCCCGGCTCCGGCGCCGCAGATCTCGCCGGTCACCCAGTCCGGCGCGTCCTGGCCGTCCGCGTCCAGCACGTAGGCGCGGTTGTTGACGTTCGGACGGCCGTAGGGGATGGACTCGGAGCCGTCCTCCCACTCCTCGACCGGGTGCAGGATGTTCCAGATCGTGGTCTCGGTCGGTCCGCCGAGCGAGACCACCTCCAGGCCCGGAACCAGCCGGCGCAGCGCCGCCGGCAGCGCGGGCGGCAGCCGGTCCCCGCTCATCATCACCAGCCGCAGGGCCGGCGGCGCCGTGCCCTCGGCCAGCGCCTGGTCGTGCATCAGGCCGACGATGGCGGGCACCGAGTTCCACACCGTCACCCCGCCCGACTCGCACATCCGCAGCCAGTGCGCGGGGTCGACCGCCCGGTCGGCGTCCGGCATCACCAGCGCGGCGCCCGCGGTCAGCGCGCCGAACACGTCCCAGACGGACAGGTCGAAGTTGAAGGCGCTGATCGCGAAGAACCGGTCGTCCTGGTGGATGCCGAACCGGGTGTAGCAGTCGGCCACCACGTTGGCCACGTTGCGGTGGGTGACCATCACGCCCTTGGGCGCGCCGGTGGTGCCGGAGGTGTAGAGCACGTAGGCCAGGTCGTCCGGGTCGGCGCCGGCCAGCGGTTCGAGCAGCGCGGGCGCACCGGCCGGCGCCGGGTCGGTGGCGTCCAGCCGCAGGACGGCGCGGCCGTCCCGGTCGGCGTCGGCCACGTTGGTCAGCACGCAGCGGACCTCGCCGTCGGCCAGCATGTACCGGCGGCGTTCCTCGGGCAGTGCCGCGTCCACCGGCAGGTAGGCGGCCCCGGCCAGCACCGTGGCCAGGATGCCGATGATCTGCTCCGGCCCGCGCCGCATCACCAGGCCCACCAGCTCGTTGCGGCCGACTCCGTGCGAGCGCAGCCAGGCGGCGGTCCGCGCCGCACGGCGGTGCAGTTCGCCGTAGCTCATCCGGAGCTGGGAGGTGATCAGGGCGGGGTTGTCCGGGCAGCTGGTCGCCCGCTCGGTGAAGGCGTCCTGGAGCAGCACGTCGGGCAGCTCCACGGCGGTGTCGTTGGCCGCCCGCCGGCGCCGCAGCTGGTCGCCGGGGAGCAGGTCGAAGCCGGTGCGGGCCCAGCTCCGCTCCTCCAGCAGCTGCTCCAGGAGGGACTGGTAGCCCTGGGTCAGGGCCTCCAGCAGGCCGGCCGGGAAGAGCTCGTCCAGCCCGTCGAGCTGGATCACCAGGCCCTGGTGCTGCTCCATCGCGAAGGCGTTCAGCCAGATCTGCGGGGTCTGGCTGACGCTGAACACCTCCGGGCCGAACAGTTCGAACGCCGAACCGTCCACCTCCTCGGTGTAGCCGATCGCGCTGTTGAAGGTGAACGGCATCCGCGCCTCGGCGCTGCCGCGCCGCCGGCCCAGCTCGCGCAGCACCTCGATGCCGGACTGGTGCCGGTGGTCCAGGTCGGTGCGCAGCCGCCGCTGGAGCGCCTGGGCGCGGGCCGCGAAGGGCTTGCCGCGGTCGACCTCGATCTCCACCAGCAGGGTGTCGGAGAACTGGCCCACGGCCTCGGCGATCCGGTGGTGCACCGGCGGGCGGTTGGCCACCGTGGTGGTCACGGTGAACCGCTCGCCGGCGCCCCAGCGGGAGAGCACCTCGCCGTAGGCGGCCAGCAGCGCACCGGACGGGGTGAGCTTCTCCTCGGCGGCCCGGCGCTTGAACGCCGCCCACTGCGCGGCATCCAGCCGCACCTGGCGCTGGACGAACCGCGGCCGGGTGATCGCGGCCGGGCTCGCCGCCACCGGCAGGTCGGGGTGGGCCGCCAACTGGTCCAGCCGGCCCGACCAGTAGGTCCGGGAGCGGGCCGCGGGCGCCTTGACCGCGGCCGCCGCCAGTGCCGAGACGTAGTCCTCCAGCGGCAGTTCGGCGCCCTCGGGGGCCGGCTCGCCCTGGTAGGCACGCCACCACTCGCGGAAGAACAGGAAGGAGCTGATCCCGTCCATCACCAGGCCGTCGTGGCTGACGTGCAGCACCATCGCCCGGTCGGAGAGCTCGGTCACCTCGACCGCCAGCAGCGGCGCGCGGTCGGCGGGCAGCACCCGGTGCGAGCGCTCCTCGCGCAGCGCGGCCCGGGTCCGCAGCTGCTGCTCGGGGCTCTGCCCGCGCAGGTCGAGCCGCTCGATCAGCACCGGGGCGACCGACTCCTCCACCACCTGGCGGCCGTCCTCGGTGAACCGGGCCCGCAGCGCGTCGTGCCGGGCGATCACCGCGTTCAGCGCCGCCTCCAGCCGGCCGACGTCCCAGTGGCCCTCGATCTCGTGGTAGACGTGACTGGCGGTGGAGATCTCGAACACGCCGCCGCGGCCGAGCAGGTAGGCGTGCTGCAGCGGGGTGAGCGGGAAGCTGCCGCTCTCGGGCAGGGTGGCCGCGCTCAGGTACTCGACCAGCTCGGCCTTCAACCGCTTGATGCGGCCGACCAGTTCCGGGTCCATCCGGTCGCGCATGCCTTGCAGGCGCAGGTCCGCTCCGGTCACCGAGACGGACAGGCCCCGCTCCTCGATGTCCTGGACCAGTTCGACGAGTTCGGCGTTCATGCCGCCGCCTCCACGACCGCCGTGCCCGCCCGCTCGCCGATCAGCCCGGCCAGTGCGGCCAGGTCGTGCTCGCCGAGCAGCTCGTCCACCAGCACGTCCACGTCCAGCGCGGTGAGCAGCTGGTACTGCAGCTGGACCGCCTGCAGCGAACTGATGCCCAGGTCGATCAGGGTGGCGTCGGCGGCCGGCCGTTCGGCCAGCTGGAGCGCCTCGGTCACCAGGTCGGTGAGCAGGCCCAGGTGCTCGGGCTGTGCGGCGGCCGGGGCGGCCGGGGCGGTGAAGAACACCGCGTCCGCCAGGGTGACCTCGGTGCCCGGCGCCAGCAGCTCGACCGAGGTCGGCCAGTGCGCCGGCTCCGGCAGGCCCAGCGCGGCCGAGAGCCGGGCGGCGAAGCGCGGCATCACCGGCGCCGCCACCCGCGCCAGCAGCTTCGCGGCCGCCAGCTCCAGCGCCACCGCCGTACGGGCCTCGGCCCGCCAGCGGGCGTCGTCCGCGGTCAGGCTCTCCAGCTCGGCGAACCGGACCGTGTCGCGCACGATGCCGTCCAGTTCGGCGGCGGCCTGGTTGAGCGAGAACCCGGCCTGGCCGAGCGCACCGGTCACCGCGGTCAGCCGGGCGCCGAGCCGGGCCAGGAACGCGGTCTGCTCCGGGGTCCAGTTGCCGGCGTCCGGGGCCGCGCCGTCGTACTCCTTGCGGACCCGGGCACCCAGGTCGGTCAGCCAGTGCTCCCAGGTGCCGACGAGGGTCTCGGTCAGCACCCGCTGGTACTCCTCGCGGCGGAAGTTGGTGCGCCGGCCCTCGGGCCGGGTGAGGCTGAGGAAGAACCGCACCGCGTCGACCGTGTCGGCGGCGAGGATCTCCTTGCCCCAGATCGCGTGCCGCCGGCTGGTGGAGAACTTGGCGCCCTCCAGCAGGTAGAACTCGTTGACGTGGTAGTCGATGTCAGGCGTCCAGTCGGGGTACGCGACCCGGTACAGCGCGGGGTAGAGCACGCCGTGGTAGAAGCTGTTGTCGTAGCCGAAGAAGTGGACGATCTTCCAGTCGGCGCCGGGCTCCGCGGCCCGCCAGTCCTGGTCCAGCCGACGGCCGAGCGTCTGGATGCCGTGCAGGAAGCCGTAGGACATCTCCGGCCAGACCCAGATCACCTGGTCGGCGCCGGCCTCCTCGGCCGGGCGCACGCCCCAGTCGGCCGGGTGGCTGATCGGGATGTCCACCTCCGGGCGGGCGAACAGCCGCCGGGCGAGGTCGCGCAGCCGGACCGGGACCCGGCCCAGTCGGTGGTGCGCGGCGATCTCGTCCTCGAACTCGTGCAGCGGCAGCGAGAAGCGGGTCGCGGTGCCGGTCAGCGGCGCTGCCTGCGAGCGGGCCGAGCGCGGGTCGACGAGGTCGACCACCAGGTTGGGCTCGCCGCACTCCTCGCAGATGTTGCCGCTGGTCCCGGCGGCGCAGGTCGGGCAGGTGCCCTTGACGTCCACCTCGTAGAGGTAGGCGCCGCTCTCGCCGTCGAACAGGGCCGGTGCGGCCTTCGGGGCGACCGTGCCGGAGTCGACCAGCCGGGTGAAGAACTCCCGGAGCCCGTCCGGGTACTCGGCGTCCGCGTTGGTCACCGTGTACTGGTCCAGCGGGATGTCCATCAGCTCCAGGGTGGCCGCGATCTCCGCGCTGAAGTGCGCGGCGGTCTCCGCCGGGGTGTTGCCGTCGCGCTCGGCCGCGCCGACGACGTAGCTCTGGAAGTCGTCGCTGCCGGTCAGGTGCCAGGCGCGGGCGCCGTTCATCCGCTGGAACCGGACGAACGCGTCGGCGCCCAGGTACGGGCCGGACAGGTGGCCCAGGTGGAGGTCCCCGTTCGGGGTGGGCGGCGTGGAGAAGACGAAGACCGGCCGGTCCCCGAAGCCGGTGCCCGCGGGGGCGGTGGCCGCCCGGGCGGCGCGCTCGGCGTCGCGCCAGTACTGGGTGACGAACACCAGGTCGTCGGCGCCGGTGTTGTGCAGCACGTGCGTCTCGAAGGGCTCGAACAGGGCGACCGTGCCCGGCACCGCCGGGTGGCGCTCCCCGCCGACCTCGAACTCGCCGCGGCCGGCCACGATCACGAAGAACTCGGTCTCGTCGTGCCGGTGCAGCTCGGAGCTGACGCCCGGAGCGACCCGGCCCCAGCCGGCGCCCGAGCCCTGACCGCCCGCGATTCCCTCGATGCTGCTCATGTCGATGCCGAAGGCCTCGTGCAGCACGCCCTCGTCGTAGCTGCTCAGTATCATGCGTTACTCCTGGTCGGACTGGTCAGGAACGGAATGTCGATCAGATCGGCGGCCTGCGCGGCGATCGCGGGGGCCAACCGGTAGCCGGAGCCGTTGGCGGCACCGGCGAAGACCACCCGCGGGTCGGCGGGCAGCGGGCGGACGACCGGCTCGCCGGTGCCGCTGTAGGCGTCGCAGAAGACCCGCCCGGAGGCACAGTGCGCCGCGTACTCGGGGGCGACGGCGCGCAGCACCGCCAGCGCGTCGCCGAGGTCCTGGTCGGACAGGCCCTCGCCCAGCGCGTCGGGGTCCACGCCCCACTCCTGGCAGGTGTAGCTGAACAGCCAGTGCCCGCGGTCGTGCAGCGGGAGCAGGAAGGCGTCCTCCGCCTGGAAGACGACCGCCCGGTCGGTCGGCGCGGGCACCAGGTCGATGTGCAGCGCCACCACCTTCTTCACCCGCACGCCCAACGGGGCGACCAGCTCGCGCCAGGCCGGGGCCGCGATCCACGGCCCGGGGGCCAGCACCACCTGGCCGGCCGTCAGTTCACTGCCGTTGCTCAGCGCCAGGGTGATCCGCTCGGGGCCGAGGCCGATCGCGGTGACGCCGGTGCCCTCGTGCACCACCGCGCTGCTGCCGCGCAGCTCGCTGGCGAGCCGACCGGTCAGACCGGCCACGTCCGCGTACTGGCCGCCCTCGACGTGCCAGACGCCCGCGGTGGCCGGGGTCGGCCGGGCGCTGGCCAGGTAGCTCCCGCGCACCGTCTGCTCCGCGCCGACCACGTCCATGCCCACCTGGTGGATCGGCAGTTCCGGTCGGTGCGAGGTCAGCTCGGCGTAGTACTGCTCGCTGTAGGCGGCCATGCCGCGCACCCGGCCGGTCGCGCCGCGCGGGAAGTGCAGGCCGGCCGAGCGGCGGCTGGCGCCGGAGCCGACCGAGTCCCGGTCCAGCACCGCCACCGTCCGCTCCGGGCGCCGGGCGAGCAGTTCACGTGCGGTCAGGCAGCCGATGATGCCGCCGCCGACGACCGCGATGTCGACCTCGTTCATCGCCGCTCACGCTCCCCAGCCGGCGTCGGCCCCGACCTTGGCGGACCAGTCGATGAAGGACTCGAGGGGCTCGTTGCTGCGGAGCCCGCGGATCCGGTCGACGATGCGGCGGCTGCGCCAGGCGTTCAGGCTGAGGTTGGGGTCGGCCAGGCCGCGCTGCTGCTTGGCCGCGTTCTGCACGAAGATGTTGCGGTCGGCCGGACCGTCCCAGCGGACCGCGTAGTCCTGGTCGATCCGCAGCTCCTCGCCCTCGCGCTCCAGGCGGTCGGCGATCGGGGCCAGGAAGTCGGTGGCGGCCGGGCGGAAACCGGTGGCCCAGACGATCACGTCGGCGTCGATCCGCTCGGTGCCCTGGCGCTGGTCGTTGTGGCGCACCTCGACCGTCCAGCCTCCGCCGTCGGCGGCCCGCACCGTCTCCATGGTGCGGTTGGGGGCCAGCAGCACCAGGTCCTCGGCGCCCTCGATGAACCGGTGGACGTAGATCCGCTGGTAGATCTCGCGCAGGGTGGCCTCGGAGACCCCGTCGCTGGTCAGGATGTGCTCGGCGTTGAACCGCTCCCGGGCCGCCGGCGCGAGCCGGTAGAAGTACTCGGCGTGGCCCGGCATGTAGAAGTCGTTGGTGAAGGGCGAGTCGTCGATCGGGAAGTAGTTGCGCCGGCGGGAGATCCAGGAGACCCGGCGCGGCAGCTCGCTGCCCGACCGCGAGATGAGGTCCAGGAAGGCCTCGGCGCCGGACTGCCCGCCGCCGATCACCGCGACCCGCTTGCCGCCCAGGTGCTGGGCCCGGTCCAGGAACTCGCTGACGTGGAACTGGGTCGGGCCGATCAGCCCGGCGGCCTGCGGCGGCACCCACGGGCGGTTGCCCACCCCGAGCACCAGGTTGTCCGCGGTCAGCCGGCGCCGGTCGGTGTCCACCACGAACCGTGCGCCGTCGAAGTCGACCGCCCGGACCTCCTCGCCGAACCGCACGTTCGGGTTGCGGCGACTGGCCCAGTCCAGGTAGTTGCGGAACTCCTGCCGGGGCACGTCGCTGAACTGGGCGTTGAGGAAGTGGTAGATCCGGCCGTGCTCGTGCAGGTAGGCGAGGAAGGAGAACGGGTTGGTCGGGTCGGTCAGGCTGACCAGGTCCTTGTAGAGCGAGACCTGCAGGGTGGAGCCGGGCATCTGCTGCCCGTCGTGCCAGCCGAACTTCTCCTTGCGGTCGAGGAAGAGGTTGCTGACCTCGGGCTCGCTGTGCAGCAGTGAGGCCAGGCTCAGGTTGGCGGGACCGGCGCCGACGCCCAGGCAGGTGTAGTGGGCCTCGGCGGGGTGGGTGTGGGACATGTTGCGGGCCTCTCTTTGTTCTCGGACGACGAAGGTGGAGAGTGGAGAAGCGGGCACAGCGCACTGCCCGCCCAACGGGGCGTCAGGGAAGGTGGGGTGGGGCGGGGGGTCAGTCCGCGCGGGGGGCGGGCCGCACGGCGGCCAGGCCGAGGACGGTGGCCGCCAGCGAACCGAGCGCCAGCAGCGGCCAGACCAGCACGCCGGCCTGGATGAACAGCCAGCCGCCCAGCATCGGGCCGAGCGCACTGCCCAGGCCGAACACGAACTGGAAGCTGCCGATGTAGCGGCCCTTCAGCTGCTCCGGCCCGGCGGTCCCGGGGTAGGCGAACACCGTGGGGCCGCCGATGATCTCACCGATCGACCAGACCAGGGTGCCCAGCACGATCGCGGACGCCCCGATCGGCAGTGCGTAGCAGGCCACTCCGGCGCCGACCAGGGCGAATCCGAGGCCGATGGTGATCCGCGCCGGCCAGGACTGGGCGAGCCGGGTGACCAGCAGCTCGAAGGCGATCACCACGAAGCCGTTGAGCGCGACCGCGACGGTGTACCAGACGACGGCCAGGTGCTGGTCCTGCACGAACAGCGGCAGGGTGGACAGGTACTGCACGTAGACGACGGCGTGGCAGAAGGCGGCGGCCAGGTAGCGCAGGTAGCGGCGGTCGCGCAGCACGGCGCGGTAGCCGCCGGCCTGCGGCGCCGCGGCCGCGGTGGCACTGCGGCGGGTCGCGGCGGGCAGCGTGGCCAGGGCGAGGACCGCGTAGGCCAGCGCGATCAGCGCCTCGCCCCAGAAGAGCAGCAGGTACCGGTCGTGGCCCGCATGGTAGAGCCAGAAGCCGACCAGCGGGGCCGCGGTGGCGCCCAGGTTCAGGCCGAAGCGGTACATCGCGAAGACCATCACCTGCCGCTCGTCCGGCGTGAGTTCGGCGAGCAGGGTGGCCGAGGCGGGCCGGAAGACCTGCGCGCTGAGGCCGGCCAGGCCGACCGCCGCCATCAGCAGGCCGTACCCGGGCAGGTAGAGCAGGGCCGCGGTGAGCACCGCGGTCGCGCTCATGCTGACCACGGTGGCGTTGCGCACGCCCAGCCGGTCCGCGAGCGAGCCGCCGACCAGCACGCCGAGCACGGCGCCACCGCCGTACACGCCGAGCGCCAGCACGGTCTCCGGCTTGGAGTAGCCCTTCGAGCCGAGGAAGAGCACCAGGAAGACGTTGAGGAAGCCGCTGAGCCGGTTGACCAGCACACCGGCCAGCACGGTCTTCACCGCGAGCGGCGCGTCCCGGAAGGTGGCCCAGACCGTCACCCGGGGCGGCGCCGGTTCGGCCACCGCCTGGGCCTGCTCGACCGGCTCCGGGCGGACGGTGTCAGTCGACATCGCGCACCTCGATCGCGACCGCCGCGCGCACCCGCTGCTCCAGCGCGTCCAGCTCCTCGGGTGAGGGGGCGTCGATCAGGAAGCAGACCGCGCGGTCCTCGGAGCTCTCCAGCGGGCCGAGCCGGCTGCCGCGCTCCTTGAGCACCAGCACCGCGCGCAGCTCCGCCGGCTCGCCGGGGCCGCCGACCGGCGGGTCCGGCCAGATCCCGGCCTCGCCCAGCCAGACCGGGCGGACGCCGGGCCAGTCCACCCGGACGTCGTCCAGGATCCCCTCCCGGTGCTCCAGGTAGACCTGCCGGGTCCAGCGGCGCGGCTCGGGGTAGCCGGCCGGCTCGCCCAGTGCCAGCCGGACGATCTCCGGCTCCAGCGGTTCTCCGGTGGCCAGCCGGTAGAGGGCCAGCAGGCCGTCGCCCGGGGTGCGGGCGGCCACCTCCATCAGCACCGGGCGGCCGGCGGCGTCCACCCGCCACTCGGCGTGGGCTATCCCGCTGCCGAAGTCGAGCGCCGCCAGCATGGTGGCGTTGGCCTCCAGCAGCTCGCGGTCCACCGGCTCCGGCGCGCTCGGCACCGAGTGCGAGAGTTCGACGAAGGTGGCCGCGTGCGACTCGGTGGTGGTCTTGCGGGTGACCGAGGCGAAGATCACCTTGCCCTCCTGCACCAGGCTCTCCACCGAGTACTCCTGGCCGACCACCTTCTGCTCCACCAGCAGCGTCTCGTGCTCCGGGTAGTCGGCCAGCCGCGCGGCCAGGCCCTGCTCGTCGTCGACCGTCACCACACCCGAACTCGAGTGCCGGGCGGCCGGCTTGAGCACCACCGGGTACGCGACCGAGGCCGGGTCGAAGGCGGCCCGCTCGGCCGCCGGCAGCACCGCGCCGGGCGGCGCGAACTCCGGCAGGTACCAGCGCTGCAGCGGCTTGGAGCGGCAGACCCGGGTGGCCCGCAGGCCGGGGCCGGGCAGGCCCAGCGCGTCGGCCAGCAGCCCGGTGGGCTCCACCAGGGTCTCGCCCACCGCGTAGGCGCCGACGATCCGGTAGCGCGCCCGCCAGTCGGCGGCCCGGGCCAGCACGCCCGCGGTGAACGAGCCGTCCTGGTTCAACTCGCCGTCCACGAAGGCGATCTCGTCGATGAGCGCGGCCGGCCCGGTCGGGTCGGCCTGCGCGGCCAGCGCGCGCTCGCGCCAGCCGCGCGGGGTGATCAGCAGGATCTTCAGCCCGCGGGCGGCCAGCTCCTGGAGGTAGCGCGGATTGCGGCAGACCACCCAGAAGGCTCCGGTCAGGACGAAGGCCGGTGGTCGTCTATCGGTCACAGCAGTGCTCCTTGGGTCGTGCTTTCGGTGGTGCGCAGCTCGGTGGTGATGCCGCGCGCGGCCAGGAAGTCCAGCCACTGCTCGGCCTCCCGGGCGCCCTCGGCGGCCCGGTGCAGGCCAGGGGCGAGCGCGCCGTCGAGGATCCGGGTGATGCCGTACGCCAACGGCAGCGAGACCAGCAGGGCCATGGCGCTCTCCCGCTCGTCGCCGCGCAGGTCGAGCAGGCAGCTCCCCGACCAGGCGCCGTCGGCCCAGCTCAGGTCCAGCGCCACGGCGAGCACCACGCGGTCGCGGTCCGTCTCGCGCATCGGGTGGCGTTCGGCCAACTCGCCCGCCAGGGAAGCGATCCGCCCGTCGTCGCCGGACTCCACGGTGGCGAAGACCTCGGACCAGGCGGCCCGCCAGCCGGCCGGGCGCAGCGTGCCGCGGACGAAGGTGCGCTTGCGCCAGTGCCGCGGGAAGCCGTACTGCTCGGCGAAGGGCAGGCTGTCGCGGTTGGGGTACACCTCGAACGGCTCGCCGGCCACCGGGTACTCGGTGGTCGCCTCCCAGGGGCGCGGTGCGGTGCGCTGCTGCCAGTCGCGCAGGTAGCGGGCCGGCGAGCGCAGCGCGTTGAGCACACCGAGCGGGGCCCAGCTGAAGCGGTAGCGGAACTCGTTGAGCTCGGCGGGCAGTCCGCCGCAGTAGGAGGTGAAGTCGGCGGTGGTGACGGCCTCCCCGGCGGCGGTGCGGCCGAGTTCGACCAGGCGGTGGGCCATCAGGTGGTCGATGCCCGGGTCCAGGCCCGCCTCGGTGAGCACCACGGTCCGCTCGGCGGTGGCCGCCAGTTCGGCCAGCTCCGGCGAGACGTAGCTGGAGCACGCGAAGTGGGCACCGTGCGCGAGCGCAAGGCGCAGCAGCTCGGGGTGGTGGGCCGCCGGGAGCATCGACACCAGCACGTCGCCGGGGGCCAGCGCGGCGGCCAGCGCCGCCGTGTCGAAGCCGCGGGCCCCGGCCCGGCCGGCCAGGCCGCGGGCCGCGAGGCACTGTTCGGCCTTGGCCGCGGTCCGGCCCCAGAGCACCACGCGGGCACCGTGCTCCAGCAGCAGTTCCAGGCCGCTGCGGCCGGTGGAGAGCCCGGTGCCGATCCAGTGCACCGTGCGTATCGAGGTCGAGAGGTCGGACACGGGCGGCTCGGACACGGACGGCTCAGACATGGACGGCCTCCAGTTCGTGGCGGCGGCAGGCGGCCCGGAAGTCGGCCCGGCAGTGCCGCCAGGGCGCGGCCGGGTCGGCCAGGGCGCCCAGTTGGGCGACGAGTTCGGCGGAGAACGCCCGGCTGGCTTCGGCCGGCAGCAGCGAGGGCAGGTTGTCGATGGCGATCAGGTCGAGCGGCGGGTCCTGGTGCAGGCGACGCACCGGCTCGGACCAGTCGGTGACGGTGCGGTAGACCGGCAGCACGTTGAGGTCGGAGGTGACGTCGCAGGTCACGTCGACCACCAGGCTCAGCCGTCGGTCGGCGACCGGCAGGTCGGCGGGGCGCAGGAACGGCGGGATCGGACGGGTCGTCAGCACGGTGTTGACCAGCAGGTCGTGGTGGAGCAGCGCGGCGCGGTCCAGTTCGCGGGTCTCCGCCTGGTCCCAGCAGGTGGCGGCGAGCCCGGCCACCTCCAGTGCGTCCACCGCGCCGCGCCCGCAGCGGCCGAGCGCGCCGATCACCAGCGCGTCCGGGGATCCGGCCCGCATCGAGTCGCGCAGCTGCCGGTCCAGCTCGCTCTTGTCCATCGGGCGCAGCGGGGTGGTGAGCCGGCCGCGGGCCTGCAGCACACCGAGCGCCGCACCCACGTAACCGGCCCAGTAGCCGAAGGCGGCGAGCCGGCGCCCGGTGTCGTCCACCAGGTACTCCAGGTCGAGCAGCTCGCCGCCGCCGCGGGCGAACCTGGCGAGCAGCTCGCGGCCGCCCTGCTGGCCCTTGTAGGCGTGGCCGAAGAAGATGTGGCGGTGGACCAGCTGGTCGGGCAGGTCCGGGAGCTCCTTGAGCCCGAGGACGTACGCCGGTTCGGGGGCCTCGGTCCAGGAGCCGGCCTCGGCCCCGTGGCAGCCGGCGGCCAGGTACTCGTCCAGCGGGAACACCCGCTGCGGGGACTCCTCCACGGTCAGGTGGAACCCCAGCTCCACCAGCCGGCGTGCGTCCTGCGGCACCAGCGGGGCCCGGCGCTCGGTGGCGCGCACCTCGTGCCGGATCCACAGCCGCGGCTGCTCTGCCATCGCTCTCGTCCTTCCTGGATGTGTCGTGCGGGGGGTGGGGCGGTGGGACCGAAGTGGGACGGGCTGCTCAGAGCAGCGGGATGCGCGCGTTCGCCAGGGCCCGGTAACGCGGCCCGGCGGGCAGCGCGGCCGGCTCGAAGCCGTGCGTCAGCAGTTCGTCGAGGACCCCCGCGGTGATCGCCACCGCGAGGTCGGCGCCCGGGCAGCCGTGCGGGCCGGCGCCGAAGGTGAAGCAGCTGGGTGCGGTCCGACCGGGGTCGAAGGCGTGCGGGTCGGGGTTGGCCGCGGGGTCGCGGTTGGCGGCGGCGAGCACCACCAGCACGGTCTGTCCGGGCTGGACGGTCGCCGCGCCGTGGCTCCAGGGCTCGGCCGCGAACCGGCGGGTGTTCTGGATCGGCGCGTCGTGCCGGGCCACCTCGCGGGCCAGCGCGCTGAGGTCGCCGGGCGGCTGCTCGCGCAGCGCCAGCAGGGAGTTGCCGATCAGGCCGGCCGTCGCGTCGTAGGTCTGCGAGAGCAGCCCCACGGCGTTGGCCAGCAGCGGCGCCTGCCGCGGCCAGTCCCGCCGACCGGCAGCCCGGACCAGGGCGGCCAGCAGCCCGGTCGGCTCGGCACCGGTCAGGCCGGGCCCGAGCAGCTCCCGCAGCCGCGCCGCGGCCTCGGCGGCCGCCCGCTGCTGCTCCGCCGTGGCACCTGCGGGGATGCACTGCACGAAGTCCCCGACCAGTCGCGCCGCCTCCGGTTCCAGCCCGGCGTCCAGGCCGCACAGCGCGGCCACCACGCGGGCCGGCACCTGGAACATCAGCTCCTCGAGGCCGGGGCCGCCGGCGCGCTCCAGACTCTCCCTGGTCCGTTCCGCGGCCAGCTTGCCCGCCTCGGCCGGATCGGCCTCGCCGAGCGCGTCCAGCACCACCTGCTTGAGGCGCTGCTGGTCGGAGCCGTCGGTCATCCGGACCAGGTCCCCGAAGACCGCGCCCGCGGCGGTGCCGAGCAGCCCGGCCGGCACCGGCTCGGCCGGCGGGCGGACCCGCAGTTCGGCGGCCGACAGCGCAGCGGTGACCGAGGCGGCGTCGGCGGCCACCCAGGCCTGCAGCTGCTCGTCCCAGCCGAACGGGCGTTCCGCGGTCAGCCGCGCGTAGTACGGGTACGGGTCGGGGTGCCGGACGGCCTCGACCGGGTTCGTCGGGGTGTGCATGGCTGTCGTGCTCCTTGACGGCGTCAGCGGGCCCGGCGCGCGTCGAGCGCACCGGCGATGGTCAGCTGTTGAACCTCCGAGGCGCCCTCGTAGACACGCAGCGCCCGGATCTGCCGGTACAGGCGTTCCGGCAGGCTGTCGGCGACCAGCCCGGCGGCGCCGTGCAGCTGCACGCACCGGTCGACGATCCGCTGCGCCGCCTCGGTGGCCTGCAGCTTGGCGATGCTGGAGTGCTTGCCGAACCCGCGGTGGCCCTGGTCGAGCTCCCAGGCGGCCCGCCCGACCAGCAGCGCGGACGCGTTCACCTCGACCTCCATCGCGGCCAGGTCGAACTTGACCGTGGGCAGGTCGAACAGCACCCCGCCGTAGATGGCGCGCTGCCGGGCCCGCGCCTGGGCCGCGTCGGCGGCCCGCCGGGCGAAGCCGAGCGCGGCCGCGCCCACCGTCATCCGGGCCCGCTCCAGCAGGTCCATCGCCACCACGAAGCCGCGCCCCGGGCGTCCGAGCACCGCGTCGGCGGGTACCCGGCAGTCCTCGAACGCCAGGTGGGCGAACGGGCGGGGCGCGATCGCGTCGATCGGCTCGCGCACCCGCAGGCCCGGGGTGTCGCCGGGGACGAGGAAGGCGGTCAGCCCCAGCGGCCCCGGTCCCTCGCCCGTCCGGGCGATCACGCAGACCACGTCCGCCACCGTGCCGTTGGCGATCCACGCCTTGCCGCCGTTGAGCACGTACTCCTCGCCGTCCCGCTCGGCGGCCAGCGCCACCGCGGCGACGTCCGAGCCGGCCTGCTCCTCGGAGACCGCGAAGGCACCGGCCAGGGTGCCGGCCGCCAGGCCCGGCAGGTAGCGCCGCCGCTGCTCCGGAGTGCCGTACCGCAGGATCGGGGTGGCCGAGAGCACCTGGATCGCGAAGGCGAAGTCGGCCAGGTCCTCGGCGTAGGCGAGCGCCTCACGGGCCAGGCAGACCGAGCGGTAGTCGCCGTCGGGGCCGGGCTCCTCCTCGTCCAGGAAGGCCAGCCAGCCGGCCTCGCCGAGCGCGGCGAGCGCCCGGCGCACGGCCTTGTCCGGGCCGTCGGCGCGCAGTTCGGTCCACAGGGCGGCCCGCTCCCCGCACCACCGGTCCAGCCGTTGGGCGCGGTCGCGGTGCTCGTCGGTGTAGAAGGGCAGCCGGAGGATCTCCGGGTCGAAGGCGTTGAAGGTCACGGCGGGCTCCTCAGATGACCAGGTCGTCGGCGGTCTCGGCCCCGGTGGCCAGCGAGTTGACCAGCTGGTGCTCCACGAACCAGGCGAAGGAGGCGTAGCCGCGCCAGATCCGTCGCCACTCGCGCCGCACGGCCGCCTCGCCCGCCTCCCGGCGCACCCCGTCCAGGTGGGAGACGATGATCTCGGCGGACTGGCGGGCGTGCCCGGCCGAGAAGTTGTCGATCGACAGGTGCGCTTCCTCGTAGGCGGTGTCCAGGTTGTGGCGGCGCAGCTTCTGCACCTCGTGCAGGCGCATCTCACCGAGCCCGAACATCTCGATCCCGAGGTTGTAGCCGAGGATCTCGCCGTGCAGCCGGTCCGGGAACAGCGCCAGGCAGATCTGGTGGATCGAGAACCGGTAGAGCTCGTCCGGCAGTTCGCCCTGGTCCAGGAACTCCGCCGAGCGGATGTGCGGCAGCTGGACGTCCATGCTGGCCAGCACCTGGCGGATCAGCGTGATGTGGTTCTTGGCGAGCTCGCCGCGGCCCATCTCGTCGGCGTAGATCGAGAAGAGCATGGCGTCGCTCTGCCGGTGGTAGCGGCCGTGGTTGCCGATCCGGTGGGCCCAGGTGCCGTCGATCAGGCTGCCGAGGGCGAAGGTCTTCTGGTGGAAGATCACCTCGTCGCGCTCCGGCACCTCCTGGAGTGCGCGGTACGGCCCGACCAGCTTGTCCCAGTAGATCCGGTCCACCCGCTCCAGCAGCGCCTCGGGGGTGTAGTCGAACCAGCTGGCGTCGGTGTACCGGCCGCCGGCGCCGTGGCGGAAGAGCAGTTCGGCCCGCTCCAGGCCCTCCTCGGCGGTCTGCGCGGCCAGCGGCAGGGTGTTGGGGAACTGCTCGATGTTGACCAGCCGGTGGAAGAACTCGCGGTCGTCGGCGGGGGACGCCTCGGCGAACCGCACGTCCGGCGGGTCGGTGGCGAGCACGGCCCGCTGCCAGTGCGCGGCCTGCTCGTCGCCACTGGTGTCGGGCCGCAGCGGCGCACCGGCGGGTTCGCCGGCGGCGACCGACTCGGCCCACTCCTTGAAGACCGCGGCCTCGGCCTCGTCGAAGATGCCGAACATCGGGCCGCCGAACTTGACCGCCCGGGTGAACGGGCAGCCGCCGCGCCGCAGCGGGCGCAGCTGGCGGGAGGCGCGGAACTCGGCCATGAAGGCGTCGAGGTCGAACTGCGGGTCGGCGAAGGTCTCGGAGAGCAGCTCGCCGCCGACCTTGACGTTCTTGTGCTGGCGGCCGGCGAACGGGCGGTGCCGCTCGACGATCTCGGCGGCCCGCGCGTCCACCGACAACCCGGCCCGGTACGAGACCAGTTCGGCCAGCAGGGCGAGCTGCTCGCGCTCGATCCGGACCACCAGGCGGACCGCCGCGGCCAGGCGCCGCCGGTCCTGCGCCCCGGTGTCCGACCGTTCGGTCAGCTCCAGGTACTCGGCGAGCAGCTCGTCGACCGCGAGCGTCGGCTCGGTGCCGTTCAGCAGGTCGTCCAGGCCGAGCGCGTGGAAGGCGTACTGGACGCCGACCACCTCCGGCAGGAAGGCGGCGGGCAGCCGGGACAGGGCCAGCAGGAAGGCGCCGTGCAGGGCGGCCAACGGGCGGGCCTGGGCCCGGACGAGGAAGTCCGCCTCCTCCGGCTGCGGCAGCAGCACCCCGGCGTCCTCCAGGGCGCGGCGGCGGCGGTACGGCACGGAGTGCTGCGGGCGGCCCTCACCCTTGAGCGTGAAGTACTGGGCGTAGAGCCGGTTCACCACCAGGGCGGGCTGGGTGGCGGGCTGCGAGACGGTGTCCAGCCAGCAGCCGGCCAGCAGCGCCACCGGGGCCCGGCCGCGCAGTGCGACGGCCCGGTCGGCGGGCGTGGCGGTCAACCGGGCCGCCGTCGGGGCGAACTCCGCCCTGGCGCCGGCGACCAGGGCGGTGAGCGCCTCGGCGGTGACCGGGTCGGCGCCGGGGTCCTCCGCGTCGAGGAAGGCGGCCAGCACCCGGCGGGCCACCAGCAGGGTGGTCTGGGACTCCTGGTCGGTGAGCAGCCGCTGGTAGGTCACGGCCGGGCCGGCGGCCAGCACCGCTTCGGCCTCGGCCTGCGCGGTGGGGCTGAACTCGAAGCCGCCGGCGGGCAGCGAGGTGGTCAGGTCGTCGAGGTCGTGGGTCTGGTGGGCGTACACGGGCACTCCATCGGACGGTGGCGTGGCAGGGCGCGCCGGGGCGACCCACGGACGGCGGGCAGCGCGGCGGAAGGGGGTTCTGGGGAGGGGCGGCGGTGCGGAGGGCGGCCCGGGCGGGGCCGGCCCGGCGGATCGGCCGGCGGGGCGTCAGCCGCCGTCGCGCTGGAGCAGGACGGCGACCCGCGAGCCCGGCACGCTGACCGCGGCCAGGTAGTGGCCGCCGTCGCGCAGCAGTCCGGCGCGTTCCTGGTCGGCCAGGTTGATCAGCGGGTCCGCGGCGAAGCAGTGCCCGAACCGGGTGATGTTCGCGGTGTACAGCTGGCGGGCGGTGAAGCCGGCCTGGCGTTCCTTCATGGTGACCAGCGGCAGGAACAGGTTGGCGTGCAGGAGTCCGTCCACCTGGTCGGGCGCCAGGCCGATCGGCGCCAGCAGGCGTTCGTTGGCCTCCCGGGCCAGGTCGGCGCTGATCTCGTGCGACCAGTCCAGGGCGGCCGCCTCCTGGGCGGCGGCGGTGGACCGGATCCGGTAGTGGGCTCCGGTCCCGCTCCCGGCCCCGGCCGTGTCACCGGCCGAGACCAGGCAGCTCGCCGCCCCGTCGCTGAAGAGCGCGAAGCTCTCCATCCGCTCCTTCTCGTCCTCGATCCGGTCCGTGGTGACGACCAGGATCCGGCGGTGCCGGCCGGCCGCCACCAGGGCGTGCGCGGTGTCGAGCGCGACCAGCAGGTTGGTGCAGCGGTTCAGCGTGATCCCGAGGAAGGCCGCGCGCTCGAGGCCGGTCCCGGTCAGGATCCGCTCCACGAACCGGCCGTGGGTGCGCGGCCCGCCCGGGAACCGGGTGGAGCACAGGATCAGCGCGTCCACCTCGGCCGGGTCGACCCCCGCCGCCCGCAGCGTGGCCGTGCCGCTGTCGATCGCCAGCTCCGCCAGGCCGCGGCCGGTGCGGCGCACCGAACCCCAGCCCCAGAGCGCGGCCCTGGGCACCATCTTCAGCTCGGCGGCGCGTTCGGCCAGGCACTCGACCTCGGTGTGGTCCAACTCCTCCTCTCCGAGGACGTACTGCGGGGCCTGCAGGACACTCATGACGTCTCTTCCTTCGGGGGTCGATGGATGTCGGACAGCTCGGTGAAGACCTCGTTGGCCCTGGCGTACGGCAGCGCCCGCGCCGCGAACCCGAAGGTCCCGGTGGTGCGCACCTCCTCCGCGGCGGCCAGCAGCCCGCCCAGCGCCGCGCGGACCAGGGCGGATCCCAGGCTGATCCGCCGCACGCCGAGCTCGGCCAGCTGCGCGACCGACAGGCTCAGGCCGCCGGCCGCGGCGAGCACGTTGACCGGGCGGTCCAGCTCGGAGCAGACCGCGCGCACCGCGTCGGCGTCCGGCAGGCCCGGGGCGTAGAGCACGTCCGCGCCGGCCTCCTGGTAGGCCTGCAGCCGCGCGATCGTGTCCTTCAGGTCCGGGCGTCCGTAGAGGAAGTTCTCCGCCCGCGCGGTGACCGTGAAGGGGAAGTCGAGCGAGCGCGCGGCCTCGACCGCCGCCCGGACCCGGTCCGCGGCCGCCGCCGGCTCCAGCACGGGCGCCTGCGGGTCCCCGGTGGCGTCCTCGATCGAACCGCCCACCAGGCCCGCCCGGGCAGCCAGCCGGATGGTCCCGGCGACGTCCTCGGGGCTCGGCCCGTAGCCGCTCTCCAGGTCGGCGGTGACCGGCAGCGGTGTGGCGGCCACGATGTCCGCGGCATTGGCCAGGGCCTCGGTCCGGCTCACCCGGTTGTCGCCGTCGGGGCGGCCCAGCGAGAAGGCCAGCCCGCCGCTGGTGGTGGCGAGCGCCGGGAAGCCGAGGCCGGCCAGCAGCTTGGCGGATCCGGCGTCCCAGGGATTCGGGACCACGAAGGCGGTGGACCGCTCGTGGAGTTCCCGGAACACCCGGGCGCGGTGGTACTGGTCTGCGGCTGCCGACTGCATCGCAGGTTCCTCTCTGTTGTGACGCGGGTTGCGGGGCGTTTCCCCGGCTGCGGTTCCGGACGGGTTACCACCCGTCCTTCCGGCGGCACAACTAGATAAGTTCGACGTGTTCCTCCTGCGCCCTCGGCGCACCGGAATCCGCACGAATGAGTGAGCGCAGCAGGTCGACCGCGGGCGCCGGGTCGGGACCGAAGTAGAAGTGGCCGCCGTCGGCCCAGTGGTAGCGCAGCGGCAGTACGGACTCGTGCTCCCAGTGGCGCAGTTCGGCCGGCCCGACGTGCGGGTCCTCGCGGCCGTTGACCAGCGAGATGCCGATCGGCAGCGGCTCACCCGGCTGGTAGCGGTAGCCGGAGACCAGGCGGAAGTCGGCCCGCAGGCCCGGCAGGAGCAGGTCCTGCAGTTCGGGTTCGGCGAGCACCTCGGGCGGCAGGCCGCCGAAGAAGGCGACCGCCTCGGTGAACTCCTGGCCGCGCAGCTTGGCCGTCTGCTGCACCCGCTCGCTCGGCAGCAACCGCGGGGCGGCGCAGCCGGACGCCACCAGGTGCCTCAGCAAGGGGTGTTCGCGCAGCCGGCGGGCCGTCTCGAAGGCGAGGACGGCGCCGAAGCTGTGGCCGAAGAGCAGGAACGGACGGTCCGCGGCGGCCGCGACGGCCCGGGCGGCGCCCTCGGCCAGTTCGGCGATGTCGGCCGGGCTCGGCTCGTCCAGGCGCAGGCCGCGTCCGGGGGCGCAGACGCCGACGAGTTCGGCGTCCGCCGCCAGGTGCTGCTGCCAGCTCAGGAACGAACGGGCGTTGCCGCCGGCGTGCGGGAAGCAGTAGACCAGGTACGGGGCCCGGCTGCTGGTGGGGCGGGAGACGAACCACGGTGAGTCGGACATGGCAGACGGCTGCTCTCCTCGGATCTGGCGGGGGTGGGCCGGAAGGGTCAGGCGGTGGGCGCCGGGGTGGGGGTGGCGGTGCCGCCGATCGGGATGTTGTTCCAGCCCACGTCGGCGCGGTTCTGCACCGCGGACGCGGCGGTGCCGTGGAGCAGCGAGGTGCCGGCGACCACACCGGCCACCGGGGCCAGCAGGAGGACGAGCGGGGCGAGGAACCGGACGGAGGCGTACTGGCGCATGGCAGACCTCTTTCGTGAAAGCTTTGATCGGGGAGGGCTTTTCCGGACAGCGCCGACCGGGCGGCAATTTCCGTAAATTCATCGCGCTGCAACGCAATGACCTGATGGATACTCAGTTCGCTTGTGCAGTAGCTGAGTTCGAGTGCTGCGGCGGTTTTTCCCGGTGTTCCCGGGGGAGTTCCGCCGCCCGCACAACCAACCTTCCCCTGGCTGGGTTCACGGCTCCAGACCTAGGATGGTTCGGGTCGTCGCATTGC
This sequence comes from Kitasatospora sp. NPDC048194, assembly GCF_043202455.1. Taxonomy (NCBI): domain Bacteria; kingdom Bacillati; phylum Actinomycetota; class Actinomycetes; order Kitasatosporales; family Streptomycetaceae; genus Kitasatospora; species Kitasatospora sp. NPDC048194. The sequence goes on along the minus strand of NZ_JBIDAK010000014.1, from coordinate 74,389 downwards.
AGTTAACCGAGGGGTCTATATGCGAGCAGGATCGGGCAAATCGGATGCGCAGGACCACGCCGGGGGGTCGTTAGTGCCCGAGGGGACACCGCCGGGTCAGGACCTCAACAGCAACCTGGTCGAGGCCGCCCTGAAGCTCGCCCTGGCCCAGTTGGCCAAGCAGCAGAACGAGGAGAAGGCGGGGCCGGCGGCCGCCGCGGCCGGGGAGCCCGCCGCGCCGGGGGTGGTGTACCTGCACGGGCTGCCGGAGATCAACCAGACCATCCAGACCGCCCTGGAGGACGCCGAGCGGGAGATCCTCACCGCCCAGCCGGACGGCCCCAGGCCCGGCGCGGTGCTCGAGGAGGCGCTGGAGTCGGTGCGCCGCCAGATCGCCGGCGGGGTGGCCATGCGCACCCTCTACCAGCACACCACGCGGTTCGACGAGGCCACCAAGGGCTACGTCCGCACGGTGACCGACCACGGCGTCCACGTGCGCACGCTGGCCGAGTTCTTCGACCGGCTGATCGTGATCGACCGCAGCACCGCGTTCATCTCCGCCAACGACGACCGCACGGTGGCCTCGATGATCACCGAGCCGTCCGTGGTCCGCTTTCTCAGCGACGTCTTCGAGCGCTCCTGGGACCGGGCCGAGCCGTTCCCTTTCGTCCCCATCCACGCCGCCCAGGCCGCACCCGAGATGGTGCCGGCGATCCGCGAGTCGATCCGGCGGCTGCTGGTGGAGGGGCACTCGGACAAGGTGATCGCCCGCCGGCTGGGCATCAGCGAGCGCTCGCTGCAGGCGCACGTCGCCGCCATCAAGGACGGCCTGGGCGCCAAGAACCGGCTGCACCTGGGCTACCTGCTGGGCCGTAGCGAGACCACCCTGGTGCTGTAGCGCCGTCCCGCGTTCCGGCACGGGACGGCCGGCCCTGCGCCGCGCGGGAGCCCCACCCCCGCGCGACGGGTGCGCGGGGTCGTCAGCGGCGCCGGGTGACGGCCACACCGCCCAGGCAGAGCACGCCGCCGAGCAGCGTCAGCCAGCCGGGCACCTCGCCGAGGACGGCCCAGGACATCAGGACCACCAGGGCCGGCACCGCGTAGGTGGTGGCGCCCATCTTGCCCGCGGTGGTGCGGGAGAGCGCGTAGGCCCAGGTGGTGAAGGCCAGCGCGGTCGGGAACAGGCCGAGGTAGACCATGTCCAGGACGGCCCGCAGCGGCGCGTGTCCGACCTGGTCCAGCAGTTGCGGGCTGAACGGCAGGCAGGCCACCGCGCCGACCAGGCAGCCGAACGCGGTCGTCTGCAGCGGCGAGGCGTGCCGCAGGGCCGGCTTCTGGCTCACCACGCCCGCGGCGTAGGCCGCCGCCGCCAGCACGCACAGCACGATGCCGAGGACCGAACTGCCGCCGCTCCCGGACATCGAGGCGCCGACCACGATCGCCCCGGCGAACGAGACCGCCATGCCGGCCAGCAGGCTGCGCGGGAAGCCCTCCTTGAGCAGCCAGCCGCCGAGCAGCGCGATCAGCACCGGGCCGATGTTGACCACCATCGCGGCGGTGCCGGCGTCCACCTCCTTCTCGCCCCAGTTGAGCGCGACCATGTAGAGCCCGAACCAGAGCACCCCCGAGGTCAGGATCCCGGGCCAGGCGGCGCGCGGCGGCAGTCCCTCGCCGCGCACCAGCAGCAGGGCCAGCAGCGCCAGCGCGCCGGTCAGCAGCCGGCCGAGTGCCAGCGCCCCCGGACCGAACGCGCCGCCCGCGTCCCGGATCGCGACGAAGGCGGAGGCCCAGAGCACCACCGTGGTCGAGGCGGCGGCGACCACCTTCGCGTCGAACTTCACCGTTGCTTGTGTCGTACTGATATCCATGGCGCCAAGCTAGCGCGGTTTGGACCTTCCGAACGGGCGTCAGACGGCTCCGAAACCCGCAAATCGGTGGTCTGGCCAGCACGTTCGTCCCCCGCACACGGGATCGAGTCACCCGCCCCCCGGCTCACTCCGGCCCCTCGAGGCGACCCGCCGCACGGGGAGCGACACCTGTCCCAGCACCGGCGCGGGTGCGGCGGTCGGCCGCCTCGAACGCGCCGAGGAGCCGCGGCGTCCCGCGCCGCGGCTCCTTCCCCCGCCCGCCGCTCCAGCAGCCCCCGCTCGCCGCTGCGGCCCCCGCTCCCGCCTCCCGTCAGCGCACGGGCGCGCCGGTGCCCGCGATCACCTCGGGACGCAGCAGCTCGGCGAGCCGCTCCGCCGGCAGCAGGCCCTTCTCCAGCACGAGTTCGGCCACGCCCCGACCGCTGGCGAGGGCCTCCTTGGCGATGTCGGTGGCGGCCGTGTAGCCGATGTGCGGGTTCAGGGCGGTCACCAGACCGATGGAGTTCTCGACGGTGGCGCGCAGCGCCTCGGTGTTGGCGGTGATGCCGACCACGCAGCGCTCGGCCAGGGTGAGGCAGGCGGCGCGCAGGTGGGTGACGGACTCCGAGAGCGAGTGGAGGATGATCGGTTCGAAGGCGTTGAGCTGGAGCTGGCCGGCCTCGGCGGCCATGGTGATCGCGACGTCGTTGCCGATCACCTCGAAGGCGACCTGGTTGACGACTTCGGGGATCACCGGGTTGACCTTGCCGGGCATGATGCTCGAACCGGCCTGCACCGGCGGCAGGTTGATCTCGCCGAGGCCCGCACGCGGCCCCGAGGAGAGCAGACGCAGGTCGTTGCAGCTCTTCGACAGCTTGACGGCGATGCGCTTGAGCACGCCGGACATCTGGACGAACGCACCGCAGTCCTGGGTGGCCTCGACCAGGTTGGCGGCGGTGACCAGGGGCAGCCCGCAGATGTCCGCCAGGTGCCGGCGGGCGGCTTCGGCGTAGCCGGCCGGGGCGTTGAGGCCGGTGCCGATCGCGGTCGCGCCCAGGTTGATCTCGTGGATCAGCTCGACGGCCTCGGCGAGCCGGCTGCGGTCCTCGTCCAGCATGACCGCGAAGGCCGAGAACTCCTGCCCGAGCGTCATCGGCACGGCGTCCTGCAACTGGGTGCGGCCCATCTTGAGCACGTCGCGGAACTCGGCGGACTTGCGGGCGAAGGCGTCCTGGAGGACGGCCATCGCGTCGAGCAGGCCGCGCACGGCGTAGACGGTCGCGATCCGGACGGCGGTCGGGTAGACGTCGTTGGTGGACTGGCCGAGGTTGACGTCCTCGTTGGGGTGCAGGTGCCGGTACTCCCCCTTGGCGTGCCCCAGCAGTTCCAGCGCCCGGTTGGCGATGACCTCGTTGGCGTTCATGTTGGTCGAGGTGCCGGCGCCGCCCTGGATGACGTCGACGACGAACTGGTCGTGCAGCTTTCCGGCGCGGATCTCCTGGCAGGCGGCGACGATCGCGGCGGCCTTCCGGGGCTCCAGCAGGCCGAGTTCCTCGTTGGCGAGGGCAGCGGCCTCCTTGACGGCGGCGAGTGCCTCGATCAGGTGCGGGTAGGTCGAGATGGGCGTGCCCGTGATGGGGAAGTTCTCGGTGGCGCGCAGGGTGTGGACGCCCCAGTAGACGTCGGCGGGGACGTCGCGGTCCCCGAGCAGGTCGTGCTCGCTCCGGATGGCGGTCGGCATGGTGTGCGGGTCCTCTTCCTGGGTCCTGAGGTCGGGGGTCGGCGGGTGGTGGTCGCTCACGCGGGACGGGCGGCGGCTCGCGGAACCGGTGCCGGCACCAGCGCGTCGGCCAGCGCCGGCACCGGCCGGACGCTGCCCACGCGGCGGCCGCCGCCCGCCGTCGCCTCGCCGGCGCAGTCCACCAGCAGCTGGGGGTCGACGCCGGCCAGCGCCAGCGCGGCCGCCGCCACCGGGATCCGCGCCCGGTTCGCGCCGTCCGCGATCTTCACCGCGACGGCGCGGCCGTCCGGCAGCGCGGCGATCTGCACGCCCTCGAAACCGTCCTTGGCGAGCAGTCCGGGCACCGCGCGCATCAGCGCGGCCGTGTCCCGTCCGGTGCCGGAGGCCATCTCCGGGTGGCCGCGCAGCGCGTCCGCGACCCGGAACTCGGCGGTGCCCGGCCGCGCCCCGGCGATGCGGGCGGCGGCGCGGGCGAGCCCGTGCAGCGAGACGGCGAACAACGGGGTGCCGCAGCCGTCGACGCTGACGTGCGCGGTGCGCTGGCCGGTGAGCTCCTCCACGACCCCGGCGATCGCCGTCTGGAGCGGGTGCGCCGGGTCGAGGTACGTCCGCAGGGGCCAGCCGTTGAGCCTGCAGAGGTAGAGCATCGCGGCGTGCTTGCCGGAGCAGTTCTGGGCCAGGCGGGAGGGCGGGCGGCCGCCCCGGACCCAGGTGTCCCGCACCGCCGGGTCGTACGGGAGGTCCGGGACGTTGCGCAGGTCGGCCTCGCCGAGGCCGGCCAGTTCGAGGATGCGCCGGGTGCCCGCGAGGTGGCGCTCCTCGCCGGAGTGGCTGCCCATCGCGAGGGAGAGGAGTTCACCGTCCAGCGGCAGGCCGGCCCGCACCATGGCGACGGCCTGGAGCGGCTTGAGGGCGGAGCGCGGGTAGCAGGCGACCTCGATGTCGCCGAGCCGGAAGCGGACCTCGCCGTCCGCGTCGAGGACGACGACGGAGCCGTGGTGGACCCCTTCGATCAGGCCGCCGCGGGTGACGTGGGCGACGGGGGCGTGCCGGGGCTCGCGGATCGCGGGCGCGTCCGCAGGGGTGGTTCTGTGCATCACTGCCTCGCTCGGTGGTGGTCGGGTGCCGGTCCTCGGCCGGGCGGGCGGCCCTCGGGAGCCGCGGAGTCCTTCCCCGCCCCGGAGGCCGCCCGCCCGCTGTCGGCCGCCGCCCGGTGTCAGCCGTCGGAACGGCCGCCGTCGGAACGGGCCTCGTCGGACAGGCCGCCCTCGGGACGGCCCTCGCCGGGACGGGCGCCGCTGCGCGCGAGGCGGCCGCGGATCGCGTACCAGCCGGCCACCAGCGCGGCGGCGATCAGCGGCACGCAGAGCACGGTGGTGCGCCCGGCGCCGCCGTCGGCGTACATCAGGACCAGGACGGTGGCGAGGAAGGCCAGTGTCACGGTCTCGGTCCAGGGCGAGCCCGGCAGCCGGTAGGCGGGCCGGGTCAGCTCACCGGCCCGGGTCTTCCGCCAGAAGGAGAGGTGGCAGATCATGATCATGCCCCAGGTGGCGAGGATGCCGATCGCCGCGAGGTTGAGCACGATCTCGAACGCGTTCGCCGGCACCACGTAGTTGAGGCCCACGCCGAGGACGCACATGCCGCTGGTGAGCAGGATGCCGCCGTAGGGCACCTGACTGCGGCTCATCCGGGCCGTGAAGCGCGGGGCGGAGCCGTTGACGGCCATCGAGCGCAGGATGCGGCCGGTGGAGTAGAGGCCGGAGTTGAGCGAGGACATCGCCGCGGTGAGGACCACCAGGTTCATCACGCTGCCCGCGGCCGGCACCCCGATGTGGGACAGCACGGTCACGAACGGGCTCTGGCCGGCGGTGTACCGGTTCCACGGCAGCAGCATCGACAGCAGGAGCACCGAACCGACGTAGAACAGGCCCACCCGCCACATGATCGAGTTGATCGCCTTCGGCATGATCTTCTCGGGGTTCTCGGTCTCCCCGGCCGTGACGCCGACCAGTTCGACGGAGGCGTAGGCGAACACGACGCCCTGGATGATCAGCAGCATCGGCAGCAGACCGTTGGGGAAGATGCCGCCGTTGGCGGTGATCAGGGAGGGGCCGGGGGTGGCCCCGTCCACCGGGTGCCGGGTCACCAGGAGGACGATCGCGATGACCATGAACACGACCAGGGCGCTGACCTTCACGATGGCGAACCAGAACTCCAGTTCGCCGAAGATCCGCACCGATATGAGGTTCACGGTGAGGACCACCGCCAGGGCTACGAGCGCGATCACCCACTGCGGGACGTCGGAGAACAGGTGCCAGTAGTGGGCGTAGGTGGCCACCGCGGTGATGTCGGCGATGCCGGTGGTGGCCCAGTTGAGGAAGTACATCCAGCCCGCGGTGTACGCCCCCTTCTCCCCCAGGAACTCCCGGGCGTACGAGACGAAGGCGCCGGAGGACGGCCGGTACAGGACGAGTTCGCCGAGCGCTCTCACGACGAGGAACGCGAAGACGCCGCACACGGCGTAGGCGACGAACAGGGAGGGACCGGCATCGGCGAGGCGGCCGCCCGCGCCGAGGAACAGGCCGGTGCCGATGGCACCGCCGATGGCGATCATGTTGACGTGCCGGGGCTTCAGGGACTTGCTGTAGCCGGTGTCCCCGGCGTCGACGTGTCGGGTGGAGGGGCGCTTCTCGTCTTTGAGGAACTGCTCGCTCACGCCTCGGGTCTGCCTTCTGTTGGGGGGATGTCCGCGCGCTGGGGGCGCACGATGTCGGTGAGGGTCGCCTCGACGCGGCGCAGGTGGTGGGACATGGCCTCCACCGCGTCCGGCTCGGACCCGTCGATCAGTGCTTCGACGATCGCCCGGTGCTCGCAGTTGGACTGCTCGCGTCGATCGCCGAGTTCGTTGAGGAAGGCCGACTGACGCGCCAGTGCGTCACGGATCTCCTCGATGACCCGCCGGAAGACCGGGTTGCGGGAGGCCTCGGCCACCGCCAGGTGGAAGACGGTGTCCAGGGCCACCCATGCCGTGGTGTCGGTCTCCCGCTCCATCCGGTCGAGCAGATGGGTCAGGTGGTCCAGGTCCTCCGGGGTGCGGCGCAGCGCCGCGTACCCGGCCACCGGGATCTCGACGTGGCGGCGCACCTCCAGGAGGTCGCTGGCGGCGTAGTCGCCGAAGGTGGGGTCCTCGACCGTGTTCGCCACGACGAAGGTGCCCCTGCCGGTCTTCGAGACGGTCAGTCCCATGGCCTGGAGGGCCCGGAGCGCCTCCCGCAGCACCGGCCGGCTGACCTCGAGGGTCCGGCACAGCTCCGCTTCGGAGGGGAGCTTGTCCCCCACCACGTACTCGCCGCGCTCGATGGCACCGCGGAGGTGGCCGAACACCGCTTCCATGGCGCTCACGCGCTTCGGCATCGGACTGACTGTCTTGCTGTCTGACAGGTTCACGGGCCGATCCTGGGGGATTCCGTACGGTGGTGTCAAGGCCCCGGCGTCGCCCCGCCAACTCCGCCCGGCCGAGGCCCGGTTCGCCGATCCCGACCGGCGGCGCGAGCGGCTGCGCCACTGCCGGCCGCCCGACGGGCGGAGATCGGGCACCCGACGGAGCGGGCGCCGGCGCTCCCCCGACCCGGCTCACGCCCGGCTCCCGGCTCCCGCAGGTGGGGCGCCCGGGGCTGCCGCCGCTGCTCCGGCCCCGCTATTCCGGGTGGCCGCTCGGGCTCGCGGTCAGCCGCTCGCGCCACTCGGCCACGGCCGTCGGGGACATCGCAGCCAGCCGGCCGATCTCCTCGTCGCCCCGCCCGTCGGTCCAGTTGAGGACCCGGGTCAGGACGGTGTTGCGGGCGCGGCGGAGCTCCTTGACCATCTCCTCCAGGCGCTCCAGTTCCTCGCCGGTGGCGGCGAGCGTCTCGTCGACCGCCGCCCGCTCCTCGGCGCGCTGTCGCCACAGGTAGGCGTTCAGCCCGGTGAGGACCACGCCGTCCTCCTCCGCCGCGGTGCGGAAGGTGTCGGCGAGGTGGCCCAGGACGCAGTCCGGCGCGTCCGCGAGGCTCGCGCCCGCGACCCTGGCCGCCTCCCAACTGGCGCGCCCGGCCTCACTGCCGCGGAACCAGGCACCGGCCTCGACCGGTGTGCGGTCGCCGCAGGCGGCCGCGCGGAAGGCGTACAGGGCGGCGCGGTGGCCGTAGAACGTGTATCCCTCCTCGATCCGGACGTTCGCCGGAGCGCACATCCGCCCCGGCACGCCGCCGTACCCGGAGGGGGGTTCGTAGGCGGCATACGCGTCCAGCTCCGCGTCCGTGGCCGTCGACCAGGACGGATCGCACAACTCCGGGTTCCGGGCGAGGAACTCCGCCACCTCGACGCGCGTCCCGCGGACCCGGCTCGTGCGGGGTTCGGCCCAGGTCACCGCTCCGGTCGCGTCGCACGAGTAGCGGCAGGCCTGTTCCAGATCGGCCCAGGCCGTGGCGGCCTCGGCGGACCACTCCAGGTCGCCGGCCGGGCCCACCCGGTGCAGGGAGTCGACCACCCGCTGGACCGTGGGCAGTGTGCGCCGGGCCAGCGCGTGGAGTTCCTCGGCCGTGAAGAAGCGCCAGGTGGACGTGCCGTCGCCGTCGGTGGTGCGGTGGGTGAGCGGGTGGACGAGGACGGCCGGCGAGGGCAGGGCCCCGTCCCCGGCCTCGCAGCGGCGAAGCCCCGGGAGCCCCTCGGCGTAACCCTCCTCCCGCGTCCGCCAGTCGGTGTCCCCGAACCACACGGCACCGGTGGCGACGTCGACGGCCAGCCACTGCTGGTAGCCGTTGCCCGGCCCGAACCGCTCCTTCCGGTGCTCGGCCTGGCGGTCGTACCACACGTACTCCGCCGGCGGCGGGCTGAGTTGGACGGCGACGAACCCTTCGTGGGGGCTGTACCCGACGACGACGTGTGCGGTCGGTTTGCGGTGTTCGGTCCCGGACATGCGGCTCCCCTCCGTGGCGGACCGTGGCTGACCCGCCACGGTGCGCACCGAGCCTGCCGTGCGAAAGCCTGTCCGATCAAATCCGATCACTTGCGGACTTGTCCTCCAATGAGGGTCCGTACACGATCTGCTGGGGGGCGGCCGTCGGTCCCCGCCCGTCACAGGTCCAGGCCGGGGTGGAGGCGGGCGACCGTCCACACCCGCCGACGGCGCAGGGTCAGCGAGGTGAGGGCCAGGAACAGGACGCCGAAGCCCGCCAGGACGGCGAGGTCCCGGATGAGGTGGGAGGTCAGGCCGCCGCTGATCGTCACGCGGAGCCCGTCGACCAGGTAGGTCATCGGCAGGAAGGGGTGGGCGGCCTGGAACGGCGCCGGGGTGGTCTGCATCGGGTACAGGCCGCCGGAGGCGGTGAGTTGCAGGATGAGCAGGACCAGTGACAGGACGTCGCCCACCGTACCGAAGACGGTCCGCAGGCAGTGGTCGACGGCGACGAACGCGGCGGCGCCGACCGCGAGGAGCAGGACGGTCCTCCAGGGGGCCGCGGCGTGCAGCCCGAGCCCGGCGCTGACGACGCCGTAGAGGATCACGGCCCCGAGCACGCCGAGTGCCGCGGCCGGGAGCCAGCCCGCGACGGCGAGGGTGGAGGCCCGGGTGCGGGCGGCCAGCGCCCGGGCGTTGACCGGTCGCAGGAAGAGGTAGGCGAAGAGGCCGAACACCCACAGCGCGATGCCGAAGAAGAACGGGGCCAAGCCGCGGCCGTAGACGCCGGCGGGGTGCAGGTTCGACCGGTCGATGTCGACGGGAGTCCCCAACACCCTTGAAGCGTGGTCCAGTTGTTCGGCGTCCAGGACGGGCACCTGCTTCTTCCCGTCGTCGATCAGCGAGGCCAGCGTCGTGGCACCGGTGTGCGACTGGTCGGCGGCGTTCTTCAGTGCCGTGGATCCCTGCTGGAGCGCGGCCAGTCCCGTGGACACGGTGGCGGTCCCGGCGGCGATGCTCTGGGCTCCGGAGTCGACCAGGGCCAGCGGGGTCTGCGCGTTCTGCGCCGACTGCTGGACGGCCGCGGCCGTCTTCTGGAGGCCGACGGCCTGCTGGAGCGCCGTGTGGGCGGTGCCGCTGGCGGTGGCGGCGTGCGCGTCGATCTGGCCGGCCGCGGTGTCGGCTGCCGTCATTTCCTGCTTGACGCGCTGGAACACGGGGTCGTCGCCCAGTCCCGGGTGCGCCGCAGCCAGCTGGTCCAGGTCGGACACCGCCTTGGCGGTCCCCTGCTTCACCGTCGATGTCGCGGTGTGGACGGCGTCCACGCCCTGGCTGACGAGCGTGGCTGCGCTGACCACGGCGCCGGCGGCCGTGTTCAGCTGGGGCGCGGCCTCGGTGAGGGCGGTGGCTGCGGTGTGCACCTGGGTCGTGGCCTGGCTCAGCTTCTGAGCCCCGTCCGCGAGCTGGGTGGAGCCGGACTGCAGCGTGGCGCTCGCGCCCACGGCCGCGGAACTCCCCTGCTGGGCCACGGTGGTGGCGTTCACGAGGCCCTGGGCCGCCTGCGCCGCCGTGTCCAGCTTCCCGCCGATGTCCGCGAGCCGGCCGTAGACCCCGCGGACGTAGGCCTCGTGCGCGGCGGAGTTGACCTGTTCCTGCAGCTTCGCCTGGACGACCTCGGTCATGACGCCCGCGATGTAGTTGTTCGCGTCGTTGAGCAGGATGTGGATCCGGGCCTGTTCCGGTTGGGTGTCGGGGCCGGTGGCGAGGCGGGCGCTGAAGTCGGCGGGGATCCGGACCGTGAACGCGTAACGCCCGTGCTCCAGGCCGCTGCGGGCCGCTGCCTCGTCGACGAACGCCCAGTCGAACTCCCCCGAGGCCTTGAGCTCCTTCACGACCTCGGCGCCCGCGTCCACCCGCTGTCCCTGCCGGGTCTCGGCCGCGCGGTCCTCGTTGACCACCGCCACGGGGATGTGCCCGGTCTTCCCGTAGGGGTCCCAGTTCGCCCACAGGTACATGGCCCCGTACAGCAGGGGAACCAGACACAGCACGAGCGGGACGAAGCGCCGCAGAGGGCCGCGGAAGCCGCGCAGCTCCAACCCGGCCAGCCTGATCGCGGTCATGCGTCCTCCTCGCCCCGGGGCGCACCGACGCGCCCGCCGTCCGGTCCCCGCCGCCCGAGCAGTCGTTGCGCGAGCAGTCGCCGTACGCGCGCTCGCCACGGGCGTCGCGCCGACGCGCCCGCCTCGTCCGCCCCCTCCTGCTCGGCCGCCCCGGCCTGCTCGGCCGCCCCGGCCCGATCGTCCGCTCCGCCCGCCGTCGCCGATCGCTCGGGCAAGCGGCTGAGTCGGGGCAGCGCCACCAGCACCGGTGCCGTATCGAGGCCGGCACCGGATCCGGGCGGGTCGAGGGCACCCGCCACGACCGTGCAGCCCACCCCGCGGACCCGGCCCACGAGCTGCCAGGCCCGGGTGCGCTCCTCGGCCGGGCACCCGCGGTCCACGTCGTCCACGACGACCACCGCGGGACGCGTGGCCAGAGCGAGCGCGAGGGCCACCCCCAGGGCCTCCACCGGCGACAGGTCCCGGACCAGCGTCCGCCGGTCCACCTCGACACCGAGGACCGCGAACGCCTCATCGACCTGCGCGCAGCTCAGCCGGCGGCTCGACCAGCGGCGCTCGGCCACCAACTCCCGGACCCGCAGGTCCGGGTCCAGACCGAGGGCGGGCTCCGCCCGGGCCACCGCCACCAGCTCCCTGACGCGACGGCCGTCGCGGGGCAGGACGTGCCCGCCCACCTGAACCGCGCCACCGTCCAACCGCATCCGCCCCGCCAGCGCGAGCAGCGCCGTCGTCCGGCCGGAGCCGGCCGGCCCGTGGAGCACCAGCAGCCCACCGGGGTCCACGCCCAGATCCAGGTTCTCGAACACCGCTCCCCGGGGCCCCCGCACGCTCGCTCCCCGCGCGACCACGTCCATGCCGGCTATCTCCACCCCCAGCCGATAACCCGTCCGTGCCGCGGCATGTCTGTCAGACCGGTCACATTCCCGCGCCCGCCCGCCTCCGGGCCCCCTCCCGGACGGGACGAACGAGCGGCCGGGCATCCTTCCGAGCGGTGGACGATTCGCCCGACCGGCTTGAGCGCTGACGCCTGGTCGCGCGTCGAGCACTCCTCGATCCGGTCGATCCGGGCCGTGCACGGCCGCGACGGCCGCGGTCAGTGCGGCGCCGGGCCCGGTGCGGCGCCGGGCCCGCTGAAGCGAACACCGGGCGGACCGGGCCGGCAGCCGGACTCGCCGGACCGTCAAAGGCGGTGGGGCGCCTGCCGCGCGCGTCAGGCGCTCCGGCGCCTTCGGCTGCTGCTTCCGCGCGAGCCCCCGGCCGTCCCGCTCGCCGAGGGCCGCCCGGGGCTGGCGTCCGGGTGCTACCAGGTGGCCCAGGGGAGGTTCCAGCCGCCGAGGCCGTTGTCGGGGGCGACGGTCTTCTCCTTGGTGTTCACGACCGTGACGACGTCGCCGATCAGCGAGCTGTTGAAGAACGAGCCGGCGACGGAGGTGTCGCTGCCGCCCTCCACGTCCTTGAGGGAGACGCAGCCGTGGCTGGTGTTGGCCTTGCCGAACGGGTCGCCCTTGTACCAGTAGTTGCCGTGGAGGTAGGTGCCGGACCTGGTCAGCCGCATGGCGTGCGGGACCGCGGGGATGTCGTACTCACTGCCCAGGCCGACGGTCTGGGAGTTCATGTGGGTGACCTTCTCCTTGGACATGATGACCATGGTGCCGCCCCAGGAGGGGTGCTTGTCGTCGCCGAGGGTGGCGGGCACGGTGGTGGACTTGCCGTCCCGCACGATCGTCAGCTGGTGGGTGGCGGCGTCCGCGGTGGAGACCTGGGAGCGGCCGATGGTGAACGGCTCGTCCTTGTCGATGTCGCCCCAGACGCCGGGGGCGACCTCGACGTTCTTCAGCCGGTAGTGGATGGTGACCTTGGTGTTCGGCTTCCAGTACTCGGCCGGGCGGAAGTCGATCCGGTCGTCGCCGAACCAGTGGCCCTTCACCTCGGTGCCGTTGTCGGTCTCGAAGGTGATGGCCTTGGCGACGGCGTCCTTGTTCACGACCTTGGTGCTGAAGTCCACCTTGACGATCATGCCCACGCCGTAGGTCTGGCCGTCGGCGATGTTGTCGTTGGTGGAGACCTGCTTGCCGGGCGCGCGGGTGGTGAAGGTGCTGGTGGCCGCGGAGACCAGACCGTCGGCGTCCTTCGCCTGGGCGTTCACCGTGTACGACGTGCCGGGGGCGAGCGCGGCGGCGGGCTTCCAGCCGGTGCCGTCCGGGGTGATCGAGCCCTGGACGGGCTTGCCGTCCTTGTCCGTCACGTCGACGGCGGTGAGCTTCCCGTGGGAGACGGACACCTGGAGCGCGGTCGGCGCGACTGCCTGCGCCCCGTCCTTCGGCTGCACGTCCAGCACCGCGGTCGACGCCCTCGGCGTCTCCGCGGCGGCCGGCCCGGCGGAGGCTCCGGCGGCTGCGGAGGAGCCGGAGGCCCCCGAAGGTCCGGAGGCCGCGGCCGACGCGGCGGCGCCGCCGTCGCCCTGGCCGTCGCCGCAGGCCGCGGTCATCAGCAGGACCCCGCCCATCGCCAGTGCCGCCGCGCCGCGGTGGAAACGGTCGCTGGTGCGTATCGCGGCCCGGGCCGCCCCAACAGTGCTCACAGTTGCTCCCTCTCGGTGTTCGCCGTCAGCTTGGGCGCCGGTTCGTCCCGGCCGCAACGGTGCGCCGGCGATCAGGGACGCGGGGACGCCTCTACCCGGTTTGAGCTGGGAAGACGTAGTCTCTCTGGGACGCGCTCGCGGGGCGCAGGGAGGGCGCGGCCGATGCCGGCGGCGCCCTCGGGGAACCGTGGGACGGTCTGCGGCGTGCTTCTCTGCCGGGGCTCGCGTCGACACCGAGGGGGCTCACGAGCGGGTGGAGGAACAGTGCCGGAGGGGACCGGGGAGTTGAGGGAGGCGGACGAGGTCGCGCGGCTGCTCCAGGAGCTGAAGAGCCGGTCGGGCCTCAGTTACGGAGCGCTGGCGAAGCGGCTGCACGTGAGCACGTCGGCCCTGCACCGCTACTGCAACGGCGAGGTGATGCCGGTGGAGTTCGCCCCGCTGGAGCGCCTCGCACGTCTGTGCCGGGCGACACCGGAGGAACGCACCGAGCTCTACCGGCTGTGGATCGTCGCCCACGCGGCGCGGACGAACCGGCAGACGCCCGGGACCGCGCCTACGCCGGCGCCTGCTCCTGCTCCTGCTCCTGCTCCTGCTCCTGCGACGGAGGCAGCAGCGAAGGCAGAGGCGACGGGCGGGGCGGAGGCTTCGCCGGCGGCTCCGGAGGACCGGACGGTCCCGGACCCTCCTGCCGCTCCGGAACCGGAGGAGACCGCGGAGCGAACCACGGCGGAGCGGCCGCCGGGGACACCGCCGGAGGCACCGGCCGCGGCCGACGCCGCCGGGGCCGGGCCGGCCGCCCCGGTCCTCACCCCCGTCGTGGTACGGCGGCGGCGAGTACCGCGGGCCGCGCTCGCCGCCGGGACGGCTGCCGCCGTGCTCGCCACCGTCGGGGCGGTCGCCACCGGCCTCACGACCCACTCGGGCGGTCCGCTCAGCTCGGCTCCCACCCGGGCCGCGGCGGCCGGTCCGGCCGCCACCGGGTCCCCGGCGCCCGTCGCCGCCGCCGCGCCCGTCGACACCGCCGCGGGCCAGGACGCGAGCGCCCCGATCAGCGTCGCGGTCCGCCCGTCCGCCTGGGACAGCGCCTGCGACCAGTACCTGGTCGACCGCCCGCCGTCGGAGGTCCCCCGCCCGCCCGCCGTGGTGGACGTCCCGGCCTGGGTCTCCCGGGTCGGTGCGGTCGCCGGCCACTACCAGTCGATCGAGCTCACCGTGCAGGGCACCGGCAGCGAGACCGTGGTGCTGACCGCCCTCAACGTCCGGATCGCCCGGATCGCGGCCCCGCTGCCGTGGAACGCCTACGCCATGGGCGAGGGTTGCGGCGGCGGAGTCGACGTCCACTCCTTCGACCTCGACCTGGACGCGGCCCGCCCCCGCCCGGTCGTCACCGAGGGCAGCACCGGCCTGCCGGTCAAGGTGAGCGAGCGGGACCCGGAGGTCATCGAGGTGACCGCCGAGACCACCTCCCACGACGTCAGCTGGTACCTGGAACTGGAGTGGACCAGCGGCAACCGGAAGGGCACCCTGACCATCGGCCTCGACGCGGGCGCCCACCCCGGCCAGGACACGCCCTTCCGCACCAGCGCGGTCAAGGGCCGGCCGCTGTACAGCTACCCGGTCGACGGGACGGCCTGGCGGCCGAGCCCCTTCCAGCAGTGACGTCCGCGCGGACTCCCGGCGCCGTGGCCCCGCCTCGGTGCCGGGAGCCGGGGCCACGGGAACAGGCTCCGCCGGCCTGCATTCCGGTCCGAAGCGGGTTCCCGTCCTGAACGCGCCGCCTGCCCGGTAGACCCTGCCGGCGAGCGGGTACGACACGGTGTGCGCCCGCGCCGTCCGGGGTCATGACCAACAGCAGGCGATCAGTGGTGAGCGCCGACGCCACGGGCCGCGACCGCAACGAGGCACGAGGCACGAGGGGGGAACGATGCGCTGGGTGGTGACTGCCGCTCGGGCGGCGGCCGTGGTCGTCGCCACCTGGCTGGCGCTGTCCGTGCTGATGGTGCTGCTGGGCTCGCTCCTTCCGGGCCCCCGGCCCCACGGCACCGCCTGGTCCACGGCCCTCACGCTGTGGCTGCTCTCGCTGCTCTTCGGGCCGCTGGTCGCCTGCGTCGCGTTGCGCCGGTGGATCGCCGGCAGCGGAGCCGGGAGGCCGGACGAACCGACTCCTCCTGGGCCGTACGGGCAAGGCCGGCAGGACACGCCGCGATCCGGCGGACATGCCTGGCGGACGGACGCGTCACCTCCTCCGCGGTCCGACGAGCCGGGGCACTCCCAGGGCCCGCGTGCCGCAGCGGACCCGGACTCCGAGGCTCGGCGACGAGCCCGAGCGGAAGCCGAGCGGAAGCTTGCAGCAGCGGAGCGCGCCCGCGCGCAGGCCGAGCGGGCGCGCAAGGAGGAAGCCCGCCGACGCGCGGCACGCAACCGCCGGCTGCGCGAGCGGGGTCGGCGGTACTGACAGGCCGCAGGCCGGTCGAGAAGGGCACGGCTCGGGCACGGCCGGCCCTGCCGCTCTCCTCGGGACTGCCGGTCGTGCGGCGGTCCCGGGTGCTACCTCGCTCCGACCGGGACCCCGGGGTTCACCAGGCCCCGACCGCCGGTGACGGTGTTGCCCGCGCCGATCGTCACCGGGCAGCTCGCGGAGTAGTTGGTGACGTCGATGGCGTAGCGGTCCGGCCCCGTGGCGCCGGTCAGGTCGGAGCGGTTGCCCCGGAAGACCGTGCCGCAGCCCCAGCCGGGCTGGACGCTGTGGGTCTGGTAGCCGTCGTCGGTGGTGCGCCGGCCGGTGTTGTTCTCGACGGTGTAGCCGTTGCCCTTCACGTCGACCCACGAGTCGTCGTAGTTGCGGCCGGTGAGGCCGTCCCCGTCGAAGGTGTTGCCGGAGACCACGCCGCCCCGGGTGCCCTCCTTGAGGTCGACGTTCTCGGCGCCGATGCCCGGGCCGAAGGTGTTCCCGGTGATCTGCACGTAGTCGCTGTGGTCGGTCAGGGTGTTGGCGGTGCCGACGTAGACGCCTTCGCCAAGGCCGTCCCGGTTCAGCCCGGTGTCGTGGATGTGCGAGTCGCGCAGCGTTCCGTGCGCGCTGGAGTTGCGGAAGTGCACCCCTTCCATGGTGGTGTGGTGGACCGTCACCCCGTCCAGCACCACGTAGTCGGCGGCGTCGGCCATGATGCCCTTCTGCGCGCCGGTGACGGTCAGGCCGTGGACGGTCCAGTGGCTCGCGCCGTCGAGGTGGAGGCCGTAGCCGCCGCCGGTCGGGGTGGTGAGCACGGCCTTCGGCGAGCCGGTGAGGGTGATCCGCGCGGCGGCGGTGCCGGGGGTGGTCGCCGTGAAGCTGCCGGAGTAGGTGCCGTCGGCGAGTTGGATGGTCTGGCCGGGCGCGGCGGCGGCGAGGGCGGCCTGCAGCTGCTTGGCGGTGCTGACCTTGACCACGGTCCCCGCCGGGGAGGTCGCGACGGCAGCGGGGGCGGCGCAGCCCAGGGTGAGGGCGGTGAGCGCGGCGAGGGTGGTGAGGCGGGTCGTCACGACGGTGCTCCCTGCGGTGGGTGCGACGGGTAGGAACGGGCCGTCGCCCACAGTGGACTGGACCATTCGAGGCGTCAAGGGTGCCTCGACGGGCGCGCGGGGAGCACGGGGCCGGAAGACCGGGACCGGGTGGGGCCGGAAGACCGGGAGCGGGTGGGCCGGGCCTACCCGGCGGCCGGGCGACGCGGAGCGCGCCGCATCACCCAGAGCGCCGGCCCGTTCGCCGGCAGCCGGACCTCCTCCAGCACCTCGAAGCCGTGGTGTCCGTAGAAGGGCAGGTTGGCCTCCTTGGAGCACTCCAGGTAGGCCGGCAGCCCCGCCTCGTCGGCCTCGGCCAGGCCCGAGCGCAGCAGGGCCGATCCCTGGCCCCGCCCCTGGACGGCCGGGTCGGCGCCGAGCACCGCCAGGTACCAGTGCGGCTCCTGGGGCGCGTTGGCGGCGGCCGCCTCGACGGAGCACCGGAACGGCTCGGCCCGGTCGCCGAGCAGTTCGGTCAGCTCGTGGATCGTCCCCTCGTCCGGGACGGCCTTGTCCTGCGCCTCCGGCGGCACCCAGAGGGCGGCGGCGTGCTCAGTGCGCTCGCACACGCCGTACGGCAGGTACTGCCGGGTGAGCAGGATGGTGAAGTACCTGTCCAGCGCGGCCGGTCGTGTGCTGCCCCCGGGGAAGAGCCACCTCATCATCGGGTCGTCCTCGAACGCCCGTGCCAGCATCCCGGCCATCGGCCCCGCGTCATCCTCGGTCGCCGTCCTCGGCGTGTTCGTCATCCGCATACGGACATACTGGCGTCTCTTATCCCCGCCCCCGCAGCCGGGCCCGTCAACCACCCTGCGGCGCAGCAGTACTGACGATCCGACGGCCGAGCACGGGGGCTTGAGCGGGACACCGCGGCCGCTGGGGGCGGGCATCGCCACCGGAGCGCCATGGTGCTAACGTCAGTAGCACCATGTTGCTGAAGCTGGACCTTGGTGACGCCCGCCCCCTGCACGAGCAGGTGGCGGGTGCGATCCGACGTGCCGTCGCCGAGGGCGAGTGCGCCCCCGGCGACAGACTGCCGCCCGCCCGGGAGCTCTCCCGGGCCCTCGGGGTGAACACCAACACCGTGCTGCGCGGGCTGCGCGCCCTGCGCGACGAGGGGGTGCTGGAGTTCCGCCGGGGCCGTGGCATCACGGTCGCGGAGGATGCCGGACAGCGAGCCGAACTCGTCGACCGCGTACGGCAGTTGATCGCCGAAGCGGCCCGGGTCGGCTACAGCAGGAACGATCTCGTGGATCTGATCAGGGGGATGCCGTGAACGATTCGGAGCCCGTGGGAACGGGACCGGCGACGACGCCCCGGCCGGGCGCGGTCCGGGCGGGGGCGGCCTGGGCGGGGGCGGCCTGGGCGCTCGGCGTGCTGGCGCTGCTCGTCACGATGCCGCTGGTGGCGCGCGACCGGCTGCCGGACCCGGTGGCCACGCACTGGAACGGGAGCCGGCCGGACGGATCGATGTCGGTGACGTCGGCGGCCCTGTTCCCGGCCGGCGTGTGGCTGGCCCTGGTGCTCGCCGCCGTGGTCACCCGTCGCTACTGGGGCGGCTCCGCCTCCGGGCTGCCCGCCGCGCTGCTCGCGGGCGGCGGGGTGCTGCTGATCGGGGCGCAGGCGTCGATCGTCCATGCCAACCTGGGCCGCTCCCACTGGCAGGACGCCGACTCGGCGAACCTCTGGGTGGCCGTCGTCATGGCCCTGACCGCCCTGGCGTCGGCGCTCGCCTGCCTCGCGACCAGGCGGCCCGGGAGCGCCCTCGCCGGCGCCGGGCCCGCGGCGCGGGAGCCGGTGATGGACCTCCCGGACGTCGAGCGGGTGGTCTGGCTCTCCTGGGCCGCCAACCCGGCGCTCCAGCTGACCGCCGCCCTCCTCGGCCTCGGCGCCGTGGGTACGGCGGTGGCCTCCGGCACCGGACTGACCGACCCGCACTGGATGCTGCTCCTGCCGCTCGCCGCCCTCGCCCTCGGCATCGGAGTGGTCTCCTCCGTGCGGGCCCGGGTGACGGCGAAGGGGCTGGTCGTCGGTTTCGGCCCGTTGGGCTGGCCCCGGCGGAGCTGGTCCCCCGCCGAGATCGAGTCGGCACGCGCCGAACAGCGCACCGCCGCCCAGGCGGGCGGCTTCGGCTACCGGGTGAACCGCCTGGGCACCACGGTGATGCTCCGCAGCGGCGGCTGCCTGGTCGTCCGCACCCGCGCGGGCGCCGAGTTCGCGGTCAGCATCGACGACGCCGAGCGCGGGGCGGCCCTGCTCAACGCCCTCGCCGACCGGGCGGACGCCGGAAGGCCCTGACCCGGGAGGACCTGACACGGGAAGGCCCTGACGCGGGAAGGCCCTGACGCGTGAGGAACCTGGCGCGTGAGGAACCTGGCGCGTCAGGGGCCCCGACCGGGTCGAAGTCAACTCCGCTCCGCCGTAAACCACCTGATCCGGCGGTGGACCACGCCTCCGCGCGGGTACACCAGTTCACGGCCGCTTCCGTGCGGTGGCGCCCCTCGACACCGCCCCCACGTGAACCCCCAGCGGCCGGAGGATCCGCGGGTGAGGCTGCCCGTACGGTAGGCGAGGAGGCGTCCGTGAGCGACGACCTGCGCAGCGAGAGAATTCCCGACTCCCCCCAGCGGCACGACACCCAGGACGAACGGACCGTCACCTTCCTGCGCTTCGGCGTCGGGGCGATCGGCATCCTGCTGCCGCCGGCCCTGCCGCTCGGCGACTGGCTGACGGACGAGGTCATGGGGCGCGCCACGGACGGCTTCTGGCCGGCCACGATGAGCGGCTCGTACTACACCAGCACGCGGAACCTCTTCGTCGGGGCCCTGTGCGCGCTCGGGGTGTTCCTGATCTGCTACCGCTTCGACCGGCGGGACGACCGGTGGAGCACGGCGGCCGGGGTGTTCGCGCTCGGGGTCGCGCTGTGCCCGACGACGCCGGGGAGCCCGACGGAGGTGCAGCGCGTGGTCGGGGCCTTCCACCTGGTCTTCGCCTCGCTGCTGTTCGTGATGCTGGCGCTGTTCTGCCTCTTCTCCTTCCGCAATCCGCGCTCGGCGCAGCCGGCCGGGGTCGGCACGGCCTACCTGGCGGCGGGGGTGCTGATCCTGGTTGCCCTGGGAGCGGCCGTGCTGTGCGGGCTGGTCGGGTTCGGTGACGACTGGGCGGTGCAGCCGATGTACCTGAGCGAGTGGGTGGCGACCTGGGCCTTCGGTGCGGCCTGGATCGGCGCGGCGGTGGAGCTGGCGGCCGGGCGGAGCGGACGGACCGGCACGGGGGCGCTCCCGCACCAGGCGGAGCCGCTCCGGTCCGAGGGCTTCCCGCTTGGCGCTCCGGAGGTCCAGCCCGAAGGTTAGGGCCCGTCTGCGAACCCCGCCCGCGGGCCGACGCTCCCCCAGCCTCCGGCCGGGAGGTGCCCCCACCGCATGGACGCTCCCCCAGCCTCCCGCCGAAAGGCCCCCTCCTCCGCCTTGCGATGCACGCGCTCCGGTCGCTCGGCTCGGTGGTGCTCGCGGTCGCGGTGGTCCGGCGCCGCGACCACGGACGGTCAGAACGCCGCGATGCTGCCCGGCGCCCGCTCGGCCCGGCTGAGCGCCCGCAGCACGCCCACCGCGCCGTGCCGCCGGACCGCCAGCCGGGTCAGCAGGGAGATCACGGACTCGGTCGTCTCCGGCGGCAGTTCGGGCGTCGGGACGCCCGCGCTGATCGCCAGGTCGTCGCCGTGCACGGCCAGCTCCATCGTCCGGGTGGCCAGCAGGTCGTCGAACGTCAACGACCACGGGCCCCAGAACGGCAACCGGACCGGCCGGTCCGCGGTCGCTGACGCGAGGAGGGCGTCCATGGTGCCGAGTGCCTCCGCGAGGCGGCGGCTCAGCGCGGCCGGTCCGGGGGCGGCGACCAGCTCGCCGCCCCGCCGGATCCGCACGTTGATGCCGGCGTCCAGCCCGGTGCCGACCCACTCCGAGCGCCGGTAGTGCTCCAGCAGGGCGACCGTGGCCTCCGCCGGTGCCGGGGCCGCCAGGACCTCCGGCACGCACAGCACCTGGTAGGCCAGGTGCCCGGCCAGGCCGCCGACGCTCCACTCGGGCAGGGCGCTCGGCCGGTCCCAGGCCTCGGCCACCTCCGCCCGACGCAGCAACGACTCGGTTGCCCGGGCCGCGGCCAGGAAGTCCACTCGGGGATTCGTCACGACCCCGGCCTACCGCCGCCGCGGCCGTCGGAAACCCCGGTCCCGGCGCTGCCGGACGGCACCTGGGCCGCCCGCCGGTTCGCCACCTCGTCCACCGTCGCCACCAGCAGGGCCAGCAGGACCAGGCCCGCCGCCACCGCGACCCCCAGCTGGAAGGCCAGCGCCCAGTCCGGGCGGCGGCCGCCGACGTGGGCGAAGAAGACCGAGCCGACCACCGCGATCCCGACCGCCGAGCCGACCCGCTGCGCCGTCTGCAGCACGCCACCGGCGCTGCCCGCCCGGGCCACCGGGACCCGTTGCAGGGTGAGCGTCTGGTTCGGGGTGATCACCAGGCCGCTGCCCGCCCCCGCGACCAGCAGCGGTCCGAGCGTCGTCCAGCCCACCGACGGGCCCGACCACAGCTGCACCGCCAGGGCCGAGGCCAGCAGGCCGACGAGCACCAGCACCAGTCCCAGCACCACCAGCCGCCGCCCGAGCCGGCCCACCAGGCGCCCGCCCACCGCGGCCGACACGCCGGAGCCGACCGCGAACGGAGTGATCGCCAGGCCCGCCGTCAATGCCGAGTAGTGCAGGCCCGCCTGGAGGTAGAGCGTGAAGATGAAGAAGATCGCGGTGAACCCGGCGAAGTACACCAGCGACAGCATCACGCCCGCCGCGTACGGGCGCACCGCGAACAGCGCCATGCTCACCAGGGGTTCGTGCCGGCGCGCGTAGTGCCGCTCCCAGCCGACGAAGGCCGCCAGCAGCACCGCCGCCAGCGGCAGCAGCAGCCAGCGGTCCGGGCTGTGCCACTGCTGCTGCTGGACGAAGGGCAGCAGCAGCGCGACCGTCCCGGCGCCGAGCAGTACCACGCCGAGCGGGTCGAAGTCGCGGTGTCCGGCCCGTTCGGCGGCCGGGCGGGGCGGCGGGAGCAGCCGGTAGGCGACCGGGAGCGCGACCGCGCCGATCGGCAGGTTGACCAGGAACACCCAGCGCCAGCCGTTCTCCGGGCCGAACAGGTGGATCAGCAGCCCGCCGAGCAGCGGCCCGACGGCGGTGGACAGCCCAATGGTCGCCCCGAGCGCTCCGAAGGCCCGGCCGCGCTCGGCGCCCTGGAACAGGGTCTGGATGAAGCCGGACACCTGCGGCACCAGCACGCCGCCCGCCGCGCCCTGGAACAGCCGGGCGAGCACCAGCCACTCCTGGTTCTGCGCCGCCCCGGCGAGGGCGCTGGCCAGGGTGAACAGGGCGAGCCCGGTGAGGAAGACGGCCCGCCGGCTGCGGGCGTCGCCGAGCCGCCCGGCCGGGACGAGCACCAGGCCGAAGGCGAGCGCGTAGCCGCTGAGCACCCACTGCAGGCCGCTGTCGGACATGTGCAGCCCGGCCCGGACGGTCGGCAGGGCGACGTTGACGATGCTGACGTCCAGCAGGGTCATGAACCCGGCGACCAGGCACACGGTGAGCGCCCGCCAGCGCCGTTCATCGGCCCGTCCGCCCACGGCGGAGGCGCCGTGTCGCTCGGGCTTCCCCGCGTCGCGGGGGGACTGGGTGGTCATGGGAGCCCCTTCCCGGTGTCCGGGGGCCGGCGTGCCGGGCAGTCGGACACGCCCTCGGCTCCGGCCCATCGTCACCCGGCCCGATCGCCACCGCCACCGGGCCCCCGGGCCGGGCCTCCCTCACCCGAACAGCCGAACCGGATCGCGACCGGCCCGGACCCGCCCGAGGCTGGCCGCATGACTGTCGCCACCGAGACCCAGCCCTCCGCCCCGCCGGTGCTCGACGTACGGCAGCGGAACGTCGTCTTCGCCACCATCATGCTCGGCATGCTGCTGGCCGCCCTGGACCAGACCATCGTCGGCACCGCGCTGCCCACCATCGTCGCGGACCTCGGCGGGGCCGCGCACATGTCCTGGGTGGTGACGTCCTACCTGCTGGCCGAGACGGTCGCCACCGTGCTGGCCGGCAAGTTCGGCGACCTGTACGGGCGCAAGCTGCTGTTCCAGCTCTCGGCGATCGTCTTCATCACCGGCTCGTTCCTGTGCGGCCTGGCCACGAACATGACCCTGCTGATCGCCTGGCGGGCCCTCCAGGGCATCGGTGCGGGCGGTCTGATGGTGACGGCCATGGCGTTGATCGCCGACGTCATCCCGCTGCGGGAGCGCGGCAAGTACCAGGGCGCGATCGGCGCCGTGTTCGGCCTGGCGACGGTGATCGGGCCGCTGCTGGGCGGGCTGTTCACCGACCACCTGTCCTGGCGCTGGGCGTTCTACGTCAACGTGCCGATCGCCGTCGTGGTGGTGGCGGCCGCCGCCCGGACCATCCCGTCAGTGCGGGCGGCGGTGCGGCCGGTGATCGACTACCTGGGCATCGCGCTGGTCGCGGTCGGCGCCAGCGCCCTGATCCTGGCGACCAGTTGGGGCGGCAACCAGTACGCCTGGGACTCCGGCGTGATCACCGGCCTTTTCGCCGGCGGTGCGGTGGCGCTCGGGCTGTTCTGCTGGGCGGAGACCCGGGCGGCCCAACCGATGCTGCCGATGCGGCTGTTCCGCAACCCGGTGTTCGCGGTCTGCTCGGTGCTCAGCTTCATCGTCGGGTTCGCGATGCTCGGCGCGCTCACCTTCCTGCCGACGTTCCTGCAGTACGTGGACGGTGACTCGGCGACGGTCTCCGGCGTGCGGATGCTGCCGATGGTGATCGGCCTGCTGATCGCCTCCATCGCCAGCGGCAACGTGGTCAGCAGGACCGGCCGGTACCGGATGTTCCCGATCGCCGGCACCCTGGTGATGGCCGTCGGCCTGTACCTGCTCTCCCGGTTGGAGCCCGGCACCAGCACCGCGCTGGCCTCGCTCTACATGTTCGTGCTCGGTGTCGGCATCGGGCTGAGCATGCAGGTGCTGACCATCGCCGTGCAGAACACCGTCGACTACGCGGACCTCGGCACCGCCACCTCCGGGGTGACCTTCTTCCGCACCATCGGCAGTTCCTTCGGCACCGCGGTGTTCGGCACCATCTACGCCAACAGCCTCAAGAACGACCTGGCCGACGGCATCGCCTCCGCCGCCCGGCTCACCGGCGCCGACCCGGCCTCCCTCGCCCGGGCCGCCGAAAGCCCGCAGGGCCTGCACCAGCTGCCCGCCGCGCAGGCCGCGCCGATCGTCCAGGGGTACTCCGACGCCCTGCACACGGTGTACCTGTGGACGATCCCGGTGGCCGTGGTCGGCTTCGTGGTCGCGCTCTTCCTCAAGCAGGTGCCCCTGCGCGACACCACCCGGGCCGGCTCCACCGACATGGGCGAGGGCTTCGCCCAGCCGACGACCAGCGACTCCGACCCGCACCTGGAGTACGCCGTCTGCACGCTCGTGCGCGGTGTCGACCTGGACACGGTACGGACCATCGTCGGCGACGCCGACACCCGGGTGGACCTGGCCGGCGCCTGGGCGCTGATGGAGGTGGCCGGCCACACCAAGGCCGTCGGGTACGCCTCGCTGGACCTGATCGCCGCCCGCAAGCGGGTGCCGCCCGAGGTGCTGGAGCCGGTCTTCGACCGGATGGCCGCCGAGGGCTACCTGATCCGCGACGGCGACCGGCTCACCCACACCGAGGCCGGCACCCGCGAGGTGCAGGCCCTCGGCCGCGCCTGGTCCGGCTGGCTCAACGCCCGCCTCGACGCCGACGCCGGCCGCCCCCGCAGCCCCCGACTGCGCACCGCGGCCGACGCCATCGCCTGGCGGCTCCTGGTCGAGGACCTCACCAACGGCCTCCCGGCGCACGCCCGCCCCAAGGAACCGGCACGCTCCTGACGGGCCGCCGGCTACAGCCGGGTGGTGTCGAGCCGGAGGTCGAAGGGCGCCGGCAGCCGGACCGGCGTGCCGAAGGCGTGCGGGCCGCTCTCCACCGCGTAGCCCGGACGGGTCGGTTCGCTGCACAGTGTGCAGGTGCGGTTCTGGCGGTCGATGAGCAGGTGGAGCGGAGCGCCGTACTGGCCGTAGCGGCGGCGCTTGACGAGGCGGTCGGTCTCCGCACCGGACGGGGAAGTGACCTCGACGATCAGGAGGGTCTGGTCCGGCAGCAGCGCGCCCTCGGTCTTCGCGGCGAGGTCGGCGGGGACGACGGCCAGGTCCGGGACGTACCAGTTCTCGCTGCCGGGCAGGTCCAGGTCGCCGGAGCCGGCCACCAGGCCGAGCTGGTCGAGACGGGGAGCGAGCTGCCGGCGGACGACCTCGGCGGCGGACTCGTTCGCCCAGGACGACGACAGCTCGGGGTCACTGACGGTGCTGTAGTCGCCAGGGGCCCGGGGGGCTGTACTCACGACGCGTCTCCTCTCTCACCCGATGCTCCCCCACTCCGGGCCGCCGGAGGGCTGATCCGCCGCCGCACCGCCCGGAGGAGGGGCGGCGCGGCGGCGGTTGACGGGTACCGCCGGGGGCGGCAGCCGCCGGCCGGTGTGGCGGGGCCCGGGGTTCAGCCGGCGAGCGGGGGGTTGAGGCGGGCGAAGGCCTCCTGGCGGCGGTAGGGGAAGTACGGGTACGGGGCGGTGCGGGCGCTGGCCGCGTCCAGGCGGGCCACCTGGTCCTCCGTCAGGGACCAGCCGACCGCGCCGAGGTTCTGCCGGAGCTGCTCCTCGTTGCGGGCGCCGATGATGACCGAGGAGACGGTCGGGCGGCGCAGCAGCCAGTTGATCGCCACCTGGGGGACGGTGCGGCCGGTCTCGGCGGCGATCCCGTCCAGCGCGTCGACCACCCGGTGGAGCAGGTCGTCCTCGACCGGCGGGCCGTAGTCGGCGGTGTCGTGCAGCCGGCTGCCGGCCGGCAGCGGGTGGCCGCGCCGGATCCGGCCGGTGAGGCGGCCCCAGCCGAGCGGGCTCCACACCAGGGCGCCGACGCCCTCCTCCTGGGCGAGCGGCATCAGCTCCCACTCGTAGTCGCGGCCGACGAGGGAGTAGTAGACCTGGTGGGCGGCGTACCGGGGGCGGCCGTGGCGGTCGGCGAGGGCGAGGGACTTCATCAGCTGCCAGCCGGAGAAGTTGGACACGCCGGTGTAGCGGATCTTGCCCGCGCGGACCAGCTCCTCCAGGGTGGCCAGGACCTCCTCGATCGGGGTGCCGGCGTCGTAGGCGTGCAGCTGGAAGAGGTCCAGGTAGGTGGTGCCGAGACGGCGCAGCGAGTCGTCGACGGCTCGGATGAGCCGGGCTCGGGAGGTACCGGCGTCCTGGGGGCCGTCGCCGAGGGGCAGTCCGGCCTTGGTGGAGATCAGCACCTGGTCGCGCCGGCCGCGCACGGCCTGGCCGAGCACCTCCTCGGAGGCGCCGTCGGAGTAGACGTCGGCGGTGTCGAAGAGGGTGACTCCGGCGTCCAGGGCGATGTCGAGCAGGCGGCGGGCCTCCTGGACGTCGGTGGTGCCCCAGGCGCCGAACAGCGGGCCCCGGCCGCCGAAGGTGCCGGTGCCGAGGCTCAGCGCGGGGACCTTGAGTCCGGAGGCGCCGAGTCGGCGGTACTCCATGTCGGCGGCGGGCGTGGTGGCGGTGCTGCGCGCGCCAGTGTCGGTGGTGGCAGTGGTGGCCATGACGGTCTTCTCCCCTCGAAGCCCCTAATGGGACTCCCATTCCGTTAGGATGCCTCGAACGTAGCAGACCTCTGCCAGCTAATGGAACAGGATTCCCGTTAATGGTTGCCGAGCCCGTCGAGACCTCCACCCCCGGCACGCTCCGCCCCGGCGGCCGCACCGCCCGTGTCCGCGCCGCCGTCCTCCGGGCCGCCGAGGACGCCCTCGTCGAGCACGGCTTCGGCGGACTCGACCTCGGCGACATCGCCCAGCGGGCCGGAGTCGGCCGGACCACCGTCTACCGCCGCTGGGGCAGCACCACCGCCCTGGTCGCCGACCTGCTCACCGACATGGCCGAGCAGTCGCTGCCGCGCACCCGCAGCGGCACGCTCGGCGAGGACCTGCGGGCCAACGCCCGGCTCGTCCAGCGCACCCTCGCCGACCCCCGGCAGGGCGCGCTGTTCCGGGCGGTGATCGCGGCGGCCGACGGCGATCCGGGGACGGCCGAAGCCCTGCGGCTGTTCTACCGGCGCCGGGTCGAGGAGTGGGCGCCGTGCGTCGCCGAGGCGGTCGAGCGCGGGGAGCTCCCGCCGGGAACCGACCCGTCGGAGGTGATCCGGGCCGTCTCGGCGCCGCTCTACTACCGGATGCTCACCACCGCCGAGCCACTGGACGAACCTGCCGCGGACCGCGCCGCGGCCGCCGCCGAGGCGGCCGCCCGGGCCGGGGCGTACCGGCGGTAGAGCTCACGCCCCGTCACCTGATCGCGGTCCCCCGGCTGCGGAGCGCGACGAACGTTCGTAGCTTCATGGCCATGACGATCACTTCACCACGTGCGCGCCTGCCCTGGCTCGCCGCGCTGGCCGGCCTGGTCCTCTCGGCCGGCGCCGGCCCCGCCGTGGGCGCCACCGCCACCCCGGCCGACGCGGTCACGGCGGCCACCGCGGCCACCGCGGCCACGCCGACCGCCGCGAGCGTCCCCTACTACAGCCAGCAGCTCAACGACGACTGCGAGGCCGCCGCACTGCGCATGGTCCTGGCCGCGCGGGGTGTGACCACGGACGACCAGGAGGTGCTGGACCGGATCGGCGTCGACCTGGCGCACCCCGAGTTCGGCCACTCCGGCCCGCTGTCCGGCGACCCCTTCGAGGCCTTCGTCGGCGACCCGGACGGCTCGGAGGAGGACGGCACCGGGTTCGGCGTCTACCATCCGCCGGTGGCGAAGGCCGCCCGCGGCTACGGGCTCACCGTGCTGGAGGACGGCCAGGACCTCCCCACGGCGACGCTCAAGGAGCACCTGGCGGCCGGCCACCCGGCGATCGTCTGGGTGGACTACCTGTGGCGTCACCTCGCGACGACCACCTACACGGCCTACGACGGACGGAGCGTCCCGTACGCCGGGCCCGCCGAACACACCGTCGTCGTCACCGGTTTCAGCAACGGCAGGGTGTCGCTCAACGACCCCGCCCGCGGCCGCACGACGGTCTCCGAGAAGGACTTCGAGAACGGCTACGCCACCTACGGCCACATGGCGGTCGTCGTCGACTGACCACCGGGACGCAACCGGCGGTCGGCCGCCGGCGGACCGCACCCGTCGACCGGCCGGACAGCGGTGCGGGCCGCGGGGCACCCCCGCGGCCCGCACCGGCGCGCTCGCCTCCGGACGGTTTAGAAGAAGTCGTCGTCCTCGTAGTAGTTGTTGACGACCACCTCGGGCGCGTCGTCGCTCAGCGCCTCGTTGAGCAGCACCCCGCCGACCAGCCCCGCCGCACCCGCGCCGATCAGCGCGCCGGTGCCGAAGCGCCGGCCCTGCTCGTGCTGGCCGGGCACCTGGGGGTGGCCCTGCTGAACGGGCTGCGGGTAGCCGCCCTGCTGCGGGTAGCCGGCCTGCTGCGGGGTGTAGAACGGCGGGACGGTGGTCTGGACCCGCTGGGCGCAGGCGCCGCACGCCTCGACCTGGCGCGGCACGCCCCACTGCGGCTGCCACAGCACGGCGGTCGAGCCGTAGCCGTGCGAGGGGTCGAAGAAACACGTCACGGGTGAACTCCCTGTTGCTGGCTGGGTCTTCGGAACGGCGGGCGACACGGCGGGGGCCGGCGGCACCGCGGGGAGGGGAGCGGGAGCCGGGGCGGGCGCCGGAGCGGCGGCGGGCGCGGGCTGGAGGACGTCGACGCCGAAGTCCGTCGCGATGCCCGCGAGGCCCGCGGCGTACCCCTGCCCGACGGCGCGGAACTTCCAGTCCGCACCGTGCCGGTAGAGCTCGCCGAACACCATCGCGGTCTCGCTGCCGGCCTCCGGCCGCACGTCGTAGCGGGCCACCTCGGCGCCGCCGTCCGCGTCGGTGAGCCGGATGTACGCGCCGCGGACCTGCCCGAAGGCCTGTCGCCGCTGCGCCGCGTCGTAGATCGCCACCGCGAAGACGATCTTCTCCACGTCGGCGGCGACGTCCGCGAGCCGGACCTCGATCCGCTCCCGGTCGTCGCCACCGCCGCTGCCGCCCTGGTGCCGGACGGAGCCGTCCGGACTCTGCAGGTTGTTGAAGAAGACGAAGTGCTGGTCCGTGAGGACCTTCCCGGAGGCGCCGCAGAGCAGCGCGCTGGCGTCGAGGTCGTACCCGTCGCCGACGGTCCAGCCGAGGCCCACCCGGACCACTCGCAGCCCGGGGGCCTGCTTGCCCAGGGAGACGTTGCCGCCCTTCGTCAGGGCCACACTCATGGGGTTCCCTCCACCACCGTCCGAATCACGCTGTCCGACCACGACAACGCTGTAGATGTCACGCCGGTTCCCACCCTCCACGTCGGAACCGCGTCAGGACCGCGTCAGGACCGCGTCAGCGGCTCGCGGGTGCCCCGCGGGTGTCCGGGTCAGTACCGGACCGGGAGTTCCAGCAGCCCGCGGGCCCGCAGGGCGGGCCGGTGGCGCAGCTGGCCGGCCGGCGCGTCCAGGGCGAGTCCGGGGAAGCGGCGCAGCAGCGCGGTCAGCGCCACGGAGGTCTCCAGCCGGGCCAGCGGGGCGCCCAGGCAGTAGTGGATTCCGTGGCCGAGGGCGAGGTGGCCGTTCTCGCGGCGCCGCAGGTCGAGCCGGTCCGGGTCGGTGAACTGCTCGGGGTCGCGGTTGGCGGAGGCGAGCGAGAGCAGCACCGTCTCCCCGGCCGGGACGGTGACCTCGCCGATGGTCACGTCCTCGCGCGGGAAGCGGCGGATGGCCAGCGGCGCGGGTCCGTCGTAGCGGGCGAACTCCTCGACGGCGCCGGCGATCAGCTCCGGTTCGGCGCGCAGGGCGGCGAGCTGGTCGGGGTGGGTGAGCAGGGCCAGGACGGCGTTGGCGATCAGGTGGACGGTGTTCTCGTAGCCGGCGAAGAGGATCAGGAAGGCGAGCGAGGTCAGCTCGTCCTCGCTCAGGCGGTCCTGTTCGTCCCGGACGGCGATCAGGTCCGAGAGGAGGTCGTCGGCGGGTTCGGCGCGCTTGCGCTCGATCAGGCCGGCGAGGAATCCGAGCATCGAGGCGACGGCGGCACGGGCCTGCTCGGGGCGGGCCGGGTCCGGGGTGATCAGGGTGTCCGCCGTCCAGGCGCGGAAGTCCCGCCGGTCGTCCTCCGGGACACCGAGCAGGTCGCAGATGACGGCGATCGGCAGCGGCGCGGCGTAGTTCGCCAGCAGGTCGGTGCGGCCCAACGGCTCGACGGCGTCCAGGAGTCGCTCGGCCACCCGCTCGATCGGCGCGCGCAGGGAGCCGATCCGGCGCGGGGTGAAGGCCTGGGAGACGAGGCGGCGAATCCGGGTGTGGTCCGGCGGGTCCATGTTGAGGAGGTTGGCGTCCAGTGCGGGCGGCAGCGAGAGGCCCCGGTAGTTCCCGGGAGCGGCGTGCGCCTTGTCGAGGGCGAGCGCCGGGTCGGCGAGCGCCTGGCGGACGTCCGCGTAACGGGTCACCAGCCAGAAGGGCAGGCCGTCCGGCCCGACGATCCGCCGGACGGGCGTCTCGGCGCGCAACTCGGCGTAGGTGCCGTACGGGTCGGTGAGCAGGGACGTCATGGTCGGGTCGGTGGGTGTCACCCGCCCACCCTACGGTCGCGCGGCAGGCGCTCTGGCGGGGCGTCAGCCCGCGACCTATTGTCGGTGGACATGACACAGCTTCGCCGTGCCTCCACCCGCGCCGCCGGACGTGCCGCCCGCCGGGCCGGGCACCCCGCCCCTCGCACCGTCGGACAGACCGTCGGCCGCGCCGCCGCCCTGGCCGCCGCCCTCGCCGGGACGCTCGCCGGCCTGCTGGTGCCGGCGACCGCCCAGGCCGAGCGGGCCGGCTGCCGGAGCGTCACCACGGCCGCCCTGGACGCCGAGCAGACCCGCCTCCAGGACGGCCGGACCGCCGCCTTCACCGAGCACTCCGGCTTCGACGACCTGCTGGCGGGCTTCCCCGCCGCGCTCTGCTCCGCCCGCAACGCCCACCGCGCCGAGCGGGTGGTGGCGGCCTGGGGCCGGGCGCTCTGGCAGGCCGGTGTCGACCGCGCCCAGGGCCGCCGACCGTGCGGCGCGCTGCCCGCCCGCGACGACCGCCCGCTGTACTGGGCCAGGCTCGCCATGACCGTCCAACTCGCCCGCTGGCAACCCACGTTCGACGTCGACCACGCCGACCTGCGGGCCCGCTTCGAGGACACCTCGCGAGGCCTGGACGACGGGTTCACCGGCGACCCGGGCATCCGGCGGATCTTCGTCAGCGGCTTCGACCCGTACGGCCTGGACACCGAACCGCGCCGCGCCAACCCGTCCGGTGCGGCCGTCCTGCAGCTGCACGGCCGGCGGATCACCCTCGCCGACGGCAGCACCGCCGAGGTCCGCGCCGTCGTCCTACCGGTGCGCTACGGCGACTTCGACGGCGGCATCGTGGAACGCGCCTTCGGCCCGCACCTGGTGCCCGGCCCCCAGGCGGCCGACCTGATCACCAGCATCAGCCAGGGCTACCCCGGCCTGTTCACCCTGGAGGCCTGGGCCGGCCGCGCCCGCTCCGCCGACCCGGCCACCGACAACGTGGGCGCCCTCTCCGGCGGCACCAGCACCCACCCGGTCGACGCCCCGGGCCTGGCCGACGGGCCCCAGTTCATCCGCACCACCCTGCCCACCGACGCGATGACGGCCGTCCAACAGCCCTACCCGGTCGAGCTCAACACGCCCGTCACGGAGATCCCCGAAGGCTCCAGCACCCCCGTCACCCGCGACGACGGGCCCACCCCCGGCTCCCGGGCCGTCGCCGGCGGCGGCGGAGGCTACCTCTCCAACGAGGTCGCCTACCGCTCCAACCGCCTCCGCCTCGACCTCGCCCCCGACCTGCCCGGCGGCCACCTGCACACCCCGGTCCTCACCGGCCTCCCGGCCGACGAAGCCCAGGTCACCTCGCCGGAGTTCGAGCAGAACGAGGCCGCGATCTCCGACCAGGTCGGCGCCATCCTGCGCAGCGCCCGGCTCTGACCGCCGGGCGCCGCGCGCGGGCCGGAGCCCGGGGGGGCGGAGAGACGGCCCACTGGGGCGGGAACAGCGGGAGAGGAACCGTTCCGACGGGGGCGGCCGCCCGGAACCGGCAGGCGGCGGGCACGGATCGCGCGCGCCCGCTCCCGCCCCGCCCGGCCCTCGCGCCGCGCTCGCTCCCTCGGCGCCCGGCCCTCGCGCCCGTCCGGCCCCGGCAGCCCGCGCTCGCCTTACGCCGGGTGGGCGAACCGGGTCCCCGCCGCACGGGCGCGGGACTCCGCGATCTCCGCGTACGCCGCCTCCCGCCCCGCCCAGTGCGAGCCCTCGACCGACTTGCCGCGCTCGAGGTCCTTGTACACCTGGAAGAAGTGGGTGATCTCCAGCAGGTCGAACTCCCGGAGGTCGCCGACGTCCCGCAGGGCCGCGTAGCGCGGGTCGCGGGCCGGGACGCACAGCACCTTCTGGTCCGGGCCGCGCTCGTCCCGCATCACCCACATGCCGACCGCACGGCAGGTCAGCACGCAGCCGGGGACGGCCGGCTCGCCCCCGAGGACCAGGGCGTCGAGGGGTTCGCCGTCGCCGCCGAGGGTGCCCTCGACGTACCCGTAGTCGTTGGGGTAGCGGGTGGCCGTGAAGAGGGTGCGGTCGAGGCGGATGCGGCCCGCGTCGAAATCCATCACGTACTTGTTCCGGGACCCCTGGGGGACCTCGATCATGACCTCGAACTCCGGGAACTCCACCGTGGCCTCCTGCTCGGCATCCTGGGGAGATTGTCCGCCGTCCCGGCGCCGGGGGCACCCGCCGGAACGTCCTCCGCTGTTCGGGGCCGGCCGGTACCATCCGGCGCATGGGAACCTGGCGGGTCACGGTCACCGACCACCGACGCGAGCACGGCGGGCGTCCGCAGGGCCGCCCGGAGGGGCCGCTGGCGCGGCGGGACGGGTGGGAGGTGCACGGCCAGGACGGTGAGGTCAGCTGCGTGGACACCACCGGCCGGGTCCGCTGGCGGCAGCCCTGCCCTGGGCGGCCGAACGCGGCGCACGTCTCCTCCGGTCGGGTGCTGGTCACCACCGACTCCTTCGAGTACACCGCCTGGGGCCACCTCGGCCCGGCCCTGCTGCTGGACCTCGCCGACGGCTCCCCGGTCGCCGAGTTGCGCGGCGAACGCGCAGCGGCGCTGGGCGGGGGCCGCTTCGTGCTCGGGCTGGAGGGCTACGGCACCTTCGCCACCTGGGCCCACGACCGGGACGGCACCGTCGTCGACTCCTGGCGCAGCTACGGCCACTACGTGGTCGGCAGCGGGCTGCGGGTGGTCGAGACGGACCGCCGCCACCCCACCGGGAGCCGGGTGGTGCGACTGCTGCCCGGTGGGCGGATCGAGCGCGGCCCGCTGCTCGCCGACCCGCAGGCCCCGGCGCCCCTGGTGCTGCCGGACGGCACCCTGCTGGTCCTGGACGCGGGAGTGCTCCGCGCCGTCGGGCGGGGGCTGGACGACGCCGTGCTGGCCGAGCTCCGCCCGCTGGCCGCGGAGGAGCGGCACCGCTTCACCGGGACGCTGCGCCGGACCGCCGAGGGCCTGGCCGTGACGCTCGTCGAACGCCATCCGACCCGCATGGGCGACTACACCACCCACGCCTGGACCCTCGGTCTGCACGCGCCGTAGGGCCGCCTTCCGGCCCTCACCCGGCGGTCGCCGCCCAGGGGCCGTCCTCGGGCCGCGCCTCGGTGTCCGTACCGGGCCAGGGCGGCATGGTGACGGCCGTGATCCGCAACGGGCCGTCGGCGTCGGCCCGGAACTGGAAGGCGGTGCCCAGCGGTATCGACACGGCCGTCCCGGGCACCAGGCGGACGGTCTGCTCGCGGCCGTCCTGGCGCCGCCACAGCTCGCCGCTGCCCGCGGTGACCTGCCACAGCTCCTGGACGGTGGCGTGCGAGACCGCGCGGGTGACCTGCCCGGGGGCGAGGTGGAAGGCAGCGAGGCTGCCCGACCCGTCCAGGACGAGCAGCGGCCGGACCTCGGCGCCGTCCGGGGCGGTCACCACGGGGGCGGCGTCGACCGCGGCGGTGGCGAAGGGTTGGTGCACCGGCTGGTTGCTCATCCGACGACCCGGCCTCTCTTCCCGCGTCCTCCCGCGTTTCCCGTGCCGGGCCACGACGGGAGCACGGGAGCGGTGACGGCGTTCCTGGGCTCATCCCCCACCGCCGATGAGACCACGGCCGCCCGGCAGGCCGCCAGACCCGGCGCCGCCGGACCCACCGGCCCACGGCACCGGCCCGCGGCTAGTAGGCCCGGTCCGGCACCCCTCCGAACTCGCGCACGGCGTCGGTGACGATGGCCTCCAGCCGCGCGTGGTGGGCGCCCCGCCAGTAGGCCTGCCCGCACTCCTCGCACTGGGCGAAGGCGTCGTAGGAGCGCTCGGTGCCGTCCCGGAGCTGTTCGCGCACCGAGGTCTTGGTCGCGGTCCGCAGCGCGCCGTTGCAGGTGGTGCAGCGGCTCCAGGGGACGAGCGGCGGCGCGAAGCGCGAGAGCACGTCGCGCAGTTGATCGGCGGGGCGGTGGCTGTAGACGTAGGCACCGGCCCACAGTTCGCGGCGGCGCAGCAGGCCGCGGTCGCGGGAGAGCATGATGCGCTGCTCGGCCGCGGAGCGGGCGGCCAGGGCGGCGTCGCCGATGTCGGGGTTCTCGTAGGCGGCGTCGACGCCGAGCAGCCGCAGTCGGCGGGCGAGGGTGCCGAGGTGGACGTCCAGCAGGAAGCGCGGCGGGGCGGCCGAGGGCTGCGGCCTGGGCACGGCCTCGACGGTGACGTGTTCGCCGTCGGCCGGGACGTGCGAGTCCGGGACGGGCCGTCCGTCCACCAGCAGGGCGCCGACCTCGGTGAGCGGGACGCCCAGCGATTCGACGACGTGGCCGAGGGTGGAGGTGCCGTCGGTGTGCAGCTGGGTGCGGCCGGCCCGCCGGGGCGCGGAGACGAACAGGTGCAGCTCCGGGGCGAAGTCGAGCCAGATCAGGGGTCTGTCCACGCGGTCAGCATGCCAGCGCGTGGCGGGCGGGGGCCAGCGCTTTCCGGTTGGCCGGCTCTCCTGCCGCTTCGTCCGTGCCGCGCGCCCGGTCGCCCGGTCACCCCTGGGCCGCGAGCGCCGGGGCGGCGGGCAGGGGCGGGCGGTCGCTCGCCGCCCAGCGGGCGACCGGCCCCATCGCGAGCCCGGCGGCGAGGAAGACCGCGCCGAGGACCAGCCAGCCCGCGAGGCCGCCGTCCAGCAGCAGGGTGGTCAGCAGCAGCGGCCCGGCGGTGCGGGCGACGGCCACGCCGGTGCCGAAGAAGCCCTGGTACTGGCCGATCCGTTCCGGCGGGGCCAGGTCGAATCCGAGCTGCCAGGAGCCGGCCGACTGCCGCATCTCGCCCGCGACCTGCAGCACGGCCGCGACCGCCAGCAGCGCGCCGACCGCCCACACCGGGACGTCCAGCGCGGACAGCCCGCACACCGCGCAGGAGGCGAGCAGCAGCACCCCGGCCGAGCGGACCGCCTTCACCGCCGAGTCCAGCCCGGTGACGTCGCGCGCCGCCCGGACCTGGAAGGCCAGCACCGCCACGGTGTTGAGCACGAACAGCGCCGAGCCGAGCCAGCCGATCCCCGGCGCGCGCTCGGCGATCCACAGCGGCAGCACCAGGCTGAGCAGCGGCATCCGCAGCAGCAGCACGGTATTGACCAGGGTGACGGCGGCGTAGCGCCGGTCCCGCAGCACGGCCAGGCGCGCTCCGGTGCCGGGTTCGGCCGCGGCGGGCGGGACTTCGGGCAGCCGGTGGAGGATCACCGCGCCGGCCAGGAGGCCGAGCGCGGTCACGGCGAAGGCCCCGAGGTAGGCGGTCCTGGTGCCGAGGGTGAGCGCGATGCCGCCGATGGCGGCGCCGACCGCCAGCCCGCCGTTGAGGGTGGACTGCAGGTGGGCGAGCAGCCCGGTCCGTTCGGCGCGCGGTACGAGGCCGGCGACCAGCGCCTGCCGGGCCGCGGTGAGCCCGGACTGTGCGGTGGCGTAGAGGCACACGGCGAGCAGGAACGGCCCGTAGGAGCGGATCACCAGGAACGCGGCGACGACGGCCGCGGTGCCGAGTGCGAGTGCCACCGCCGTACGGCGCGGGCCCCTGCGGTCGGCGAGGTGGCCGAGCGGGACCCCGGCGAGCGAGCCGAGCGCCCAGGCGACGGCGAGGCCGGCGCCGAGGGCGGTGGGCGACATGCCGACCACGCGGGTGAAGTAGAGCGCGGAGCAGGTGTAGTACGCACCGTCGCCCACGGCGCTCGCCAACTGGGCGGCGGCGAGGGTCCGTTGCGGTCCGGCGGGCGGCAGCAGGGCGGACCGGGCGGTGGCACCGCGGCTCGACGCGGCTCTCCTGTTCGGCACTTCTCTCCTCACGGGCGGATGGACTGGCGGCCGGCCCGACGGTTCACCCGGGCAACCGGGAACCGCCGACCGGACGACCGGCGGCATGACGGGCCGGGACGGGCCCGGCCGCGCCGTCGGCGGCGCGCGAGTCCGGTGTTCACAACCACTGTCCGTGGGCTCCCGGCGTCCGGAAACCCAGCCTAGGGTGCGAGTGGACCGTCCGAAAGGTCCAGTGATCTCGAGTTATCCTGGGCCACTTCCGGAGCCGCCACCGCACCGCCGGGCGATCCGTGAACCCTCGTACGACGAGCAGAGGTCGGCCCGCAGCGCCGGTTCACCGCGGCGGGACGGGCCCCACCCGCACGGCCGAAGCGCCGTCCGTACCCGCTCCGCCCCGTCCGGCTCCCACGGTCAGCGGCGGGCCGGGCGGCTCCACCACCCCTGCCAGGGGCCAAGATTGCCGTGTTGACCCGTCAGTAACGCCCTCCTATGCTCATCGGCGTTCGCGATCCGGCACCGGGGCCGGGGCCGTCGGTGCCCGCCCGATCCGGCGCCGTCTCCGGCTCGAAGGGTCCCTCCCATCAGCACCTCCAGCGCGCCCACCGGCACCGCCGACCACACCGGCGGATCGGACCGCGCCGCCGCGTCCGGGTCCACCGGCCGGCGCCGGTTCCTCACCTACCTGCTGGCCGCCCCGACCCTCACCGTCGCCGCCCGGCTCGGCCTGGACGCCGCCGCCCCCGCCGCCGCGCAGGCCACCGCACCGTCCACCGCGAGCACCGCTGCCGCCGCTGCCGCAGCCGCCCAGGACGCCGCAGCGGCACCGCAGTTGCTCGGCCTGCCGGGCATCCCGGACGTCCTCGACCTGGGCGACGCGATGATCCTCGCCGGGCTGCCGACCGCGCACCTGCTGGTACTGGAGATCACCCCCGCCGGTCGTGCCGCGCTGCACCTGCCCCGGCTGGAGGTCGGCCAGGGCCTCACCACCGCGATCGCCATGCTGGTCGCCGAGGAACTCGACGCCCGGCTCACCGACGTCGACGTCCCGCTCTCCGACGGCCGGCCCGAGCTGCTCTTCAACCAGCTGACCGGCGGATCCAACTCGGTGCGCTCGCTCTACGATCCGGTGCGCGCCGCGGCCGCCGCCGCCCGCGCCCGGCTGGTGACCGCCGCCGCCGGCCGCTGGAACGTTCCCGCGGCCACCCTGCGCACCGCCGACTCCGCCGTCCTCGCCCCCGACGGCCGCCGCCTCGGCTACGGCGAACTCGCCGCCGAGGCCGCCGCCATCGCCGTGCCCGCCGTGCCCGGCACGCCCAAACCGGCCGACCAGCGGCGCCTGGTCGGCCGGCCCACCGGCCGGATCGACGCCCGCGACATCGTCACCGGACGGGCCCAGTACGCCGGGGACCTCCGGATCCCGGGCGCCGTGCCCACCGTGGTCGCCCGCCCGACCACCATCAACGGCACCCTCAAGTCCCTGGACGCCTCCGCCGCCCGCGCCATGCCCGGGGTGCTCGCCGTGGTGCAGATCCCCAGCGGTGTCGCCGTGCTCGCCGAGACCTTCGACCAGGCGCTCAAGGCCCGCGACGCCCTGCGCACCGCCTGGAACCCGGGCCCGGTGGCGGACCTGTCCACCGCCGACATCCAGGCCCGGCTGCGCGCCGCCCACGCGCCGTTCCTCCTCCCGCCGCTGCTCACCCCTTACCTGGACGGCGAGTTCGACTTCGCCTTCGTCAACCACGCCCCGATGGAGGTGCTGACCGCCGTCGCCGACGTCCGGCCGGGCCGCGCCGACCTGTGGTTCGCCGCGCAGAGCCCGATCATCGCCCAGCAGACCATCGCCGCCGACCTCGGCCTGCCGCAGGACACCGTCACCGTCCACGTCGTGCGCGGCGGCGGCTCCTTCGGGCGCCGGCTGTTCTTCGACGCGGCCCTGGAGGCCGCCCGGATCTCCAAGGCCGCCGGCCGCCCGGTCAAACTCATGTGGACCCGCAACGACGACATGCGCCACGGCCGGATGCGGCCCGCCAGCCACCACCGGATCCGCGCCACCTACGGCCTGGGCCAGGTCCTCACCTGGGAGCACCGGGCCGCCACCGTCCGGACCGACCTCTCGCACGGCCTCGGCGAGGCGCTCACCGGCGCCGGGTTCGACCTCTCACTGGCCGGCCTCAGCCTCGCCCAGGCCTTCTTCCTGCTCACCGAGAAGAACCCGTACGACGTGGGCATCCCCACCCAGTTGCTCGCCGAGGTCCCGCTGGCCGTGCACACCGGCAGCTGGCGCTCCGTCTACTCCGGCACGGTCCGGGTCGCCGACGAGATCATGATGGACGAACTCGCCCGCCGGTTGGGTCAGGACGAGGTCGCCTTCCGCCGCGCCCGACTGCGCGACGCCGCCGGGCGCGCCGTCCTGGACACCGTCGCCAAGGCCGGCGGCTGGGGCCGTCCGATGCCCCCCGGCCGGGCCCAGGGCGTCGGCTACCACGACGAGAACGGCGGCCGGGTCGCCTACCTGGTCGAACTGGACGCCACCGACCGGGCCAACCCGCGCGTCACCAAGGCGGTGATCGCCGCCGATGTCGGCCAGGTCATCAACCCCCGTGGCCTGGAGGCCCAGTTGACCGGTGCACTGGTCGACGGCATCTCGGTCATCCTCCAGGCCGGCAACCACATCGACAACGGCGCGGTGCGGGAGGGGAGTTACGCCGACTTCCACTATGCCCGGCAGCGGCACACCCCGCCGGTGG
This sequence comes from Kitasatospora sp. NPDC048194, assembly GCF_043202455.1. Taxonomy (NCBI): domain Bacteria; kingdom Bacillati; phylum Actinomycetota; class Actinomycetes; order Kitasatosporales; family Streptomycetaceae; genus Kitasatospora; species Kitasatospora sp. NPDC048194. Next base: position 35,352 of record NZ_JBIDAK010000014.1, on the reverse strand, counting down.
TCGAGATCCACCTCATGCCGCCGAGCGGGGCCCCGGGCGGCGCCGGCGAGTTGGGCGTCCCGGCGGCCTCCGCGGCCGTCGCCAACGCCTACGCACGCGCGACCGGCACCAGCCCGCGCTCCTTCCCCGTCAACTTCTGAACCCGCCCCCGACCGAAGCGCCCCGGACCGAAGTGCCCCGGGCCGAACCGTCCCTCCCGACCGAAGCACCGCCGACCGAACCGAGGACCTCGACTCCCCATGCCCACCCACACCTTCGTCCTCAACGGGCAGCCCGTCACCGTCGACGCCCCGGACGACATGCCGCTGCTCTGGGTCCTGCGCGACAAGCTCGGCGTCACCGGCCCGAAGTACGGCTGCGGGGTGGGCGTGTGCCGGGCCTGCACCAGCCACCTCGACGGCCAGGAGTTCCAGCCCTGCACCCGCTCCGTCAGGGACTGCGAGGGCCGGACCGTCACCACCATCGAGGGCCTGGCCGACGGCGACGTCCTGCACCCGGTGCAGGAGGCCTGGATCGACTGCGACGTCGCCCAGTGCGGCTTCTGCCAGCCGGGCCAGATCATGACCGCCGTCGCCCTGCTGCGTCGCACCCCCGACCCAACGGACGCGGACATCGACGAGATCCAGAACATCTGCCGCTGCGGCAGCTACCCGCGCATCCGGGAGGCCATCAAGCGCGCGGCGGCTGCCGGACGGACCCCGGGCTGACGCGGGTGTGCCCCGCCCGGCGAACCGGCGGGGCACACCCGGTCAGCGCCGGCTCAGCTGCACGGGGGGACGGTCGGGACGTGGTAGTTCCAGTTGCCGTCCGTGTAGGCGCCGTAGACGTACCCCGTCCCGTACCAGTAGCCGTAGCCGGCGGAGTACACGGCCGTCACCCGGTACCAGACGTTGCCCTGGCTGTTGATGTCCTCGCCCCGGATCCAGCACACCATGTTGACCGCGTCGCCGGACCAGGAGAACGAGTTGAGGTCGCCGGTGGTCTTGGCCGACCACGAGTACGGCTGCGAGTACACGCCCACCCCGTGGTTGGTCGGGTGGTTGTTGAGGTAGTACCAGCCGACGGCGTTCGCATCGCCTGCCGACAGGCCGATGCCGGCCCCCGCCAGCGCCACCGCCGCCACCGCGGTGCCGCCCCGGCGCCCGATCTTCTTGAGGATGCCCTTGACCATGCCGAGTCTCCTGTCCGGTCGAAACGTCCTGGCGCCGCCGGGCTGACCTCGGCGGCGGACACAGCTGACCGGATCCCCGGTGGTGTTCGGTACCGCCTGACAGGAACTGACAACAGCTGACACCCCGCCGAACGACGCTTACCGGCCTTGTTCTCGACCGAAGTCGACGGATCCCCGATCACCGCCGCCACCCGCCGCTATGATCCGGACCCGACAAGAGAGCAGCGCCACCAAGGGATCTGACATCTGACAACAGGGGGTGCCATGGCGCAGCACGGTCAGGAGCCGCGACCGGGACAGGAACCGCCGGCACCCAGCGCCGCCGAGCGCTTCGCGGGCGAGCTCCGTACCCTCCGACTGGAGGCCGGCCAGCCCTCGTTCCGCACGATGGCCAAGAAGGCCGGGTCGATCTCCCACACCACGCTCTACGAGGCGGCCTGCGGCTCACGCCTCCCCTCGTGGCCCACCACGAGGGCCTTCGTCCAGGCGTGCGGCGGCGACGAGGAGGAGTGGCACCGCCGCTGGACCGCGGCCGTCGGCGGCGAGACGCCCGGCGAGTCCGCGCTCGCCGAGCCGCCGACCGCGGCGCCGGAGCCGGCTCCACCCCCGGCGCCGGCGCTGGGGTCTCGGGAGGCAGCTCGGCCCTGGGGAGCACCAGGTCGGCCGGGTCTACCGGGTCCACCGAACCCAGGAGGCCCACCAGGCACAGCAGGCCCCTCCGGACCACTGGAACCGCCACCCCCGGCCGCGCCGAACCCGGACCTGCGCCCCCGCCGGCTGTGGACCCACGCGCTCAGCCTGCTCCTCGGCCTGGTGCTCGGCGTCCTCGGCACCCTGGGCCTGCTCGCCATCCGCGCGCCCGCCGCGCAACCCGCCGAGCGCGGTTGTCCCTCCACGGGCCCGTACGCCCCCGATCCGCAGCCCACGCCCGCGGCGGAGGACCCGGGCCCGGACACCGCGCCCCGGTCCTGGATCGCCCGGACCGCCGGCGACCAGCAGTCCGCCTCCAGCACGGGGGTCACGCTGCCCGTGCGCGTCGCGGTCGCCCAAGGGGACGCCCTGGTCGTCTCGATGATGCTCACCGGCACCTGCTCGGGCCCGGTCAAGGTCACGGACAGCCACGGCGACCGCTTCCAGCTCCTGGGCGACGTGACCGACTCGCTGCGGCACCGGGTGCTCCTCCTCGCCGCCTTCGACGCCTCCGCGCTGACCACCGCCGACTCGATCCGCGCGGACTACCCGCGCGCCGCCGAGTACCACGTCAGCGTCGACGAGTTCCGGGGCGTCACCGCCGTACGGGCCGTCACCCGCGCCTCGGGCGACGCCGGCGGCACCGCCTTCACCACGGCGGCCAACCCGGCCGCGTGCGTTCCGGGCGACCTCCTGGTGGGCACGGTCGGCAGCAACTCCGGTACTGCTCCCGAGTTCGGCACCGGCTGGACCGCCCTGCCGGTGCTCCCGCCGGCCTCCTCCCGCCTGGTCACCGCGCACCGGATCGCGACCGACACCGGCCACTGCGTCGCCGCCGGCCGGACCACCTCCCAGTGGGCGACCGTCCTCGCCGTACTGCGGTGAACCGCTCCCCCGGCGGCGCGCGGTGGCGGCGCGAACCGACTCCCGCGCTGTTCCGAAGTCCCGCGCCGTTCCGAAGTCCCCTGCCGCTGCGAGGTCCCGTGCCGCTGCGAAGTCCCCCGCCGTTCCCCTGACGGCCGTGCGTTCCTCCCGCCGTGATCGAGGGCGGGTGCCGGGGGCGCGAGGCCCGGTGCCGTCACGCGTCGGTGACCGCCCGGGGGTCGCGGCCGAAGAAACCGGCGAGCCGGTCGTACGGCGGGGCATCCGCCGGGACGGGCACCTCCGGGCCGAAGGCCTGGTGGTCGGCCTCCTCCCCGCGGTACTCGGGTTTGAGTGCGCCGCGGGCCCAGGCGAGCGCCGCGAGCGCGACCTCGCTGTCCAGGCCGTCCGTGGACCGGCCGGTGGCCCGGGCCAGGTCCCAGGCGTGGACGGCGAATTCGGCGGTCTGCTGATCGACCGGGAAGCGCGCCGGGAGGGTGTGGCCGCCGCCCGGGAGTTCCACCACGCCGGTGAGGTCGCCGGCCGACCGCCAGGCGTCGACCAGCTGCTCGGCGCCGGCCTCGAAGGCGTGCGACCAGTCGTCCTCCACCCGTTCGAAGGACTGGGACCAGTCGGGCCGGCCGCCCTGCGCCCGCACGGTGAACTGCCGCAGGTCGAACAGCAGGTGGCTGACCAGGTCGCCGACGTCCCAGGAGCGGCAGGGGGTCGGGTGCCCGGCCAGCTCGACACCGGTCCCGTCGATCAGACCGGCGGTCTGGGCGAGGGCCCGGGCGAGCAGCTCGATCGGGTCGTCCGCAGCGGTCATGGCACACCTCTCGGTCGGTCGGGGACACGGGTCGTGGGGGGGGGGGGGGGGCGCGCGCGCCCCCCCCCCCCCCCCCCACGACACCGGGCCCGGTCCGGTCGGCCGGTCAGGCCGCGAAGCCGCCGTCCACCGCCAGCTGCGCACCGCTGACGTACCGGCCGTCCTCACCCGCCAGGTAGGCGACGGCGGCCGCCACCTCCGACCCGGTGCCGTAGCGGCCGAGCGCCGTGAGACTGCGCTGGAAGTCGGCGGACTCCCCGTCGGCCGGGTTCATCTCGGTGTCGATCGGGCCCGGGTGGACCAGGTTGACGGTGATCCCGCGCGGGCCGAGTTCCCTGGCCAGGCCCTTGGTCAGGCCGATCAGCGCGGCCTTGCTGGTGGCGTAGAGCGTGCCACCGGGGAAGGGGACGCGCTGGGCGATGCAGCTGCCGATGCTGACGATCCGCCCGCCGTCGGCCAGGTGCCCGACCGCCGCCTGGGCGTAGAGGTACGGCGCGCGGACGTTGACCTCCAGCACCCGGTCGAGGTCGTCGAGGCCGACCTCCTCGATCGGTCCCATCGCGCCCACGCCCGCGTTGTTCACCAGGACGTCCAGCCGGCCGAACCGTTCGGCGACCGCCGCGACGGCGGCGCGCACCGCCTCGGGGTCCGCGCTGTCGGCCCGGACGGCCCAGCCGGTCCGGCCCATCGCGGTGATCTTCGCGACCACCTCCTCGGCCCGTTCCGCCGAGTCCTGGTAGGTGAGCGCGACGTCGGCGCCCTCCTCGGCCAGCCGCAGCGCGACCGCCGCGCCGATCCCCCGGCTGCCGCCGGTCACCAGCGCCACCTTGCCGTCCAGCGCCGCCGCGCCGCTCGCCGCCGTCCCGGTCATCTCCATCGTCGTCTCCACCGTCTCCGCCATCGCCGTCGTCGTGGTCATGTGTGCAGAACTCTTCGATCCGTTCTCGGACATGACTCGATCCTCGGTGGGAACGCCCCGCTGTTCCGGCGGTATTCAGACGTCGAGTTCAACGTTCAACTACGACTCCGCACGCCCCCCGTCGCACGACCGGGGTCCGCCGACCGCCCGGCCCAGTCCGGCCCCGTCCGGCCCCGTCCGACCCCGTCCGACCCGACCTGGCCCGTCCGACTCGGTCCGCCCGAGGGTGGGCGCCCGCGCACGAGAAGGGGAGCGGGTGCGTGCACCCGGCGCGCGGTCCCGCGAACGCACCGAGCGGCCACCCCGCGAGGGGTGGCCGCTCGGCCGGCGTCATGACGTGCCGGCAGCTCGTCAGGGCGCGCCGACCCCGGTCAGGACGCGCTCGGACGTCAGACGGTGAGGGTCTGCCCCGGGAAGATCAGGTCCGGGTCGCCGCCGATGGTGCGGGCGTTCTTGCTGTAGAGGGTGGCGGTGTCGACGCTGAACTTCGCGGCGATGTCACTCAGCGTGTCGCCGCTCCGGACGGTGTAGCTGCCGCCGGAGGTGTTCTTCTCCGCGGTCGGCGCCGACTGGGCCGGCTTGGCCGACGGCTGGCCGTTCGCGGCCTTCGGCGCGGCCTTGGCCTTGGGCGCGGCCTGCTGGGCGGCCTTCGGGGCCGCAGCGGGCTTCTCCGCCCGCTTCGCGGGCTTGGCCGCGTCGGCGTCGGCCGAGGTGTCGACGGCGGCCGGGGCGCCGCCCTTGCTCAGGCCGGCCTTCTTCGAGCAGACGGGCCAGGCACCCGGCCCCTGGGAGGCGAGGACCTTCTCGGCGACGGCGATCTGCTGCGCCTTGGTCGCCTGGTTGGCCTGAGGGGCGTACGCCGTGCCGCCGTACGCGGCCCAGGTGGACGGGGTGAACTGCAGTCCGCCGTGGAAGCCGTTACCGGTGCTGATGCTCCAGTTGCCGCCGCTCTCGCACTGGGCGACGGCGTCCCAGGCGGAGGTGGTCGCGGCGGAGGCCGAGGTGGCCGTGACGAGGCCGGCCACCGGCAGGGCCGCGACGGCGGCACCCGCGAGGACCGCCATCCGCACGCGGTTGCGCTTGGGGCCGGCGGTGGTGTCGGTGGCAGCGGCGGTCTCGTGACGGTGAGTCATGAAGTTCCTCTCGACAATCCCCGGGCGGGCAGCCGGAACCAGGCCCGGGACATGGGCGGGTGGGTCGCGCTTGCCTCGCTCGTCGGGCGGCCGCGCACGTGTCGGACGTGCCGTGCCGCCCCGGCCACCTCCGCTCGCCGACGGCCTGTTCGAGCCGGCCTCGTCGGCGGGCACCGCCCTTGCGCCGGGGGTCAGTCGGCGGGCAGTGCGTCGGGGTGAACCCGGGTGGCGCTCGTTGCGCCGCCAAGAAAGCTAGGGGCGATGTCCGGGGCGCAGCAAGCGCTTCTGGGAAATCGCAGGTCAGTTGACTGTTACCGGTGGTAAGGATCAAGGAACTGCGGTCGATTTGACCGGTTTTGACCGTATTTCCAGGATGAAACGATCAACTTCCGTGCCATCACTCACATCTGTCCGGCCGTCAGACCGGGCACACCATCGACGCTCCGTAGCGAAAAACTGACGTTCCGTCATCACGGCAACCGGAGTTCCCGATTCAGGGCTCAGATCCAGTGGGATCCGCCACAGCGGGCACCCAGAGTGTTGACCCGGACACGCTCAGCTGCGGCCATCGAGCTCCGCGTCCCGCGCCAACAGCGCCGCCTGGACCCGGTTCTCGCAGCCCAGCTTCGCCAGGATCCGGCTGACGTACGTCTTCACCGTCGCCTCGCTCATGTGGATCCGCGCCCCCGCGTCCGCGTTGGACAACCCCTCGCCGAGCAGCGCCAACACCTCCAGCTCGCGCTCGGTCAGCACCTCCAGCCGGCGCCGGGCCTGCGCCCTGCGCGCGGCCGCCGAGCCGCTCCGGCCGGAGGCCAGCGAGTCGACGATGTGCCGGGTGGCCGCCGGCGAGAGGAAGGCGTTGCCGCTGGCCGCCGCCCGTACGGCCTGGATCAGCTCGTTCGGCGCGGTGTCCTTGAGCAGGAACCCGGCGCCGCCCCCGGTCACGGCGCGCAGGACGTTCTCGCGCTCTCCGAAGGTGGTGAGGATGATCGCCCGCGCGCCGGGTGCGACCCTCGCCAGCTCCCCCAGCGCCGCCAGCCCGTCCAGCACGGGCATCTGGATGTCCAGCAGCACCACGTCCACCCGGTGCGCCCGGGCCAGCTCCAGCGCCTCCCGGCCGTCGGCGGCCTCCGCGACCACCTCGATGTCGTCGGCCGAACCGAGGATCATCCTGATCCCGGCCCGGATGAGCGGCTCGTCGTCGGCGACGAGGACTCGGATCACTGGTGGTCATTCCCCTCGAACGGTGGTGCGGCTGCGGCACCATCCTCACATCCCGCCGCGCCCGCCTCCCGCCCGGGCGGCCCGGTGGCAGGGCGCTCGGACGGTCGGACGATCGCACGGTCGGGCGCTCAGGCGGCGGTCCGGTCGGACGGTCGCACGGTCGGGCGCTCAGGCGGCCGTCCGGTCGGGCACCCGGGCGCTCGGACGGTCGGACGGTCGGACCGTCGCACGGTCGGGCTCGGGACGCTCGGGCTGCTGCACGGTCGCGCCGTGAAACGCCCGGCGGTCAGTCCTTGGTGACGTAGTCGACCTTGTCCACCAGGACGCCGCCCTTGAAGCAGAACCGCGCCACGTGGCTCTCCGACCAGGACTCGGAGCCGCTCTTCGACAGCGAGTACCAACGGCAGTGCGCGCCCTCCGGCCGGTCCGGGCCGCTGCGCTCGTAGTCGGAGGTGAAGAACTCGTTGCCGGGCGGCAGCTCCCGCATCACGTCGGCCTTCGACTCGCCGAGCCGGATCCGGTCGTACACCGACTGATCCACCGTGGAGTCGCCGGCGCCCCGGACGAAGGCCAGCGCGCCCCAGACCACCAGCCCCACCACGACCAGGGTGACCGCCCCCACCCCGGCCGCGCAGCCGACCGCCGGGCTGCGCCGCCCCTCGCCCGCGCCCTCCGCCGCGGGCAAGCCCTCCAGGACCCAGTCCTCCTCGCCGGCCGGACCGGCCGCGCTCTCGCTCTCCGACCCCTGGTACGGGAGGACGGCCGCGAGCCGGAAGCCCTCCTCGGGCGTCGCGCCGGCGTGCACCATGCCGCCGACCAGCCGGGCGCGCTCCCGCAGCCCGGTCAGCCCCTGTCCGCCGCTGACGACCGACCCCGCGCCGACGGGTGCGCCGACGAGCTCCGGCGCGCGGGGGTTGGTGACCTCGACGACCAGCGCGTCCGGCTCGTAGCGGAGCGCGACCGCGATCGGCGCACCGGCGGCGTGCTTGTGCGCGTTGGTAAGCGCCTCCTGCACGATCCGGTAGGCCGCGTTGTCGACCGCGGCCGCCAGCGGGCGCCGCTCGCCCTCGGTCGAGAACGCCACCTCCGCGCCGGCCGCCCGGGAGGAGGCCACCAGCTCCGCGATGCCTTCCACCCCGCCGCGGCCCGGCGCCGCGCCCTGCGCACCGACCGCCGGCGGCAGCGCCGTCGACTCGTCGTGCAGCACCCCGACCACCTCGCGCAGCTCGCGCATCGCCGCGACGGCCGCCTGCCGCAGCACGCCGACCGCCTCCCGCTGCCGGTCGGTGAGGGTGCGGTCCACCTCCAGCGCGCCCGAGTGCACGGAGATCAGCGCGAGCTGGTGGCCCAGGCTGTCGTGCATGTCCTGGGCGATCCGGTGCCGCTCCCGCAACCGCGCCTGGCGCACCACCATGACCCGTTCGCGCACCAGTTGGTCGTTGCGCTCGCGCAGCGCGTCCAGCAGGGCCTGCCGCTGGGCGCGGTAGCGCCCGTACAGCGCGGGCAGGACGGCGAAGACGAGGAACATGCCGAGCGACAGGCCGACGATCAGCTTGGGCGAGGCCGAGGCGCCGTCCTTCACCGTCCCGGTCACGGTGAACAGCAGATAGCTCAGTACGACGGAGCCCAGCAGCCGCCCGACCCGCCGGATCCGAGCCCCGGCCGCCCAGCCCGCGCAGACCAGCATCGGCACCGGCCCGAGCGACCAGCCCGCCATGGCCCCGACCAGGACGAGCACGGCGCCCGGGAACCCGCGGCGCAGCACCCACAGCACCGCGACGGCGGCTCCGAACGGCACCGCCAGTCCGGTCCGCGCGAGCACCTCGAGCAGACCGGCGACCCCGCCCATGAACAGGGCCTGCACCGCCTCGCCCACCACCCGCCGACGGGGCCAGGGCCCCGGCAGCGCCGTCCGTACCGCCCCCGACCAGGCCCGTGCGATCGCATTCACCCGTCGAGGCTAACCGGGGCGCCGCCCCGGGCGCGGTCACCCTTCGTCGCCCGGCGCATCGACGAAAGTCGCCGGTCGGTAGGCGGTGAGCAGCAGCGCCACGTCGTCCACCCGGCCGGTCGAGCCGACCTCGCGCAGCAACCGCTCGGCCAGCTCCTCCGGATCCTCTCCGGACCGGCCGTGCGCCAGCGCCGCCCGCAGCCGGTCCACCCCCTGATCGATCGCCAGCGCCGGGTCCTCCACCAGGCCGTCGGTGTAGAGGGCGAGCAGCGATCCGGGCCGCAGCCGCAGCTCGCTGGCCGGGTAGGCGGCTGCTCCGTCCACCCCCAGCAGAGGCCCGCCGGGGACGTACAGCGCCTCGGCCCGGCCGTCCGGGTGGCGCAGCACCGGCGGCAGGTGCCCGGCGCGGGCGACCCGGACGGTGCCGTCCGCGGGGGTGAGGCGGACCAGGCAGCAGCTGGCGAGCAGCCCCGGGTCGAGGTCCAGCAGCAGTCGGTTGGTCCGCCCGAGCACCTGGTCGACCGGCTCGCCGCCGCTGGCGAAGGCGCGCACCGCGCTGCGCAGCTGGCCCATCGCGGCGGCGGCGGCGACGCTGTGGCCCTCGACGTCGCCGATCACCAGGGTGAGGTCCGCGCCCGTGAGGATCGCGTCGTACCAGTCGCCGCCGATCTCCATGCCCTGGGTGCCGGGCAGGTAGCGGGCGGTGATCCGCACGCCCGGCACCTGGGGGAGGCGGTGCGGCAGCAGCCCCTGCTGCAGGCCGCGGGCCAGTGCGAACTCGGCGTCGTAGAGCCGGGCGCGCTCCAGCGCCTGGGCGATGAAGCCGCCCAGGCCGGTGAGCAGGCCGCGCTCCTCGAGGGTGAAGGCGTGCGGGCGGTCGAAGCCGAGGATGCAGCTGCCGACCGGACGGCCGGAGGCGAGCAGCGGCAGGAAGGCCCAGGCGCCCATCTCGTCCAGGGCCAGACCGGGGTAGGCGGCGGCGAGTTCGTGCACCGACTCGAAGAAGATCGGGGTTCCGGTGCTGAGCGTCTCCGCCCCGGGCACCCGGGCGTCGAGCGGGGTGCCCTCGAAGCCGTCCAGGAAGCCGTCCGGGTAGCCGGACTGGGAGACGAGGTGCAGCCGCTGTTCGTGCACCGTGTAGATGGCGAGTTCCTGGCCGCCGAAGGCCGGGAGGATCTCCTCGGCCACCGCCCGGCACACGTCGCGCACGGTGACGGCCTCGGTGAGGGCGCTGGCGAGCTGGAGCAGGTGGAGGGTGCCGCCGACGCCGGTCGCGGCGGTGGACGGTGGCGGGGCGGCGGGCGGTTCGTCCGCGCCCGGCGGGGACTCGGCGGCGACCACCCGGCCGGTGACGCCGTGCGCGTCGGGGTAGAGCGAGAAGGCGAGCCAGCCGCCCGGCGGGCGGGCGGCCAGGAAGGCGGTCGGCTGCTGGGAGAGCAGGGCGGCGCGGTAGCGGTTCTCGTAGAAGGGGTCGGCGAGCCAGGGCAGCACCTCCCACGGGTGGTGGCCGACCAGTTCGTCCCGGTCGGCCCGCAGCAGCGGCTCGGTGGCGCGGTTGGCGTAGGTGATCAGGCCGTCCGGGTCGAGCGCGAAGACGCCCTCGCGCATCCGCTCGACGGCGGCCGCGGCGGCGGTCACGGTACGGACGTCCAGCACGGCGCCGACCAGGTGGGTCCGGCCGTCGGCGATCGCGCCCGGCACCCGGGCCCACAGCTCCACCGGGTACGGGCGGCCGTCCGCCCCGAGCACGCGCACCCGGGCGGCCAGCACCTCGCCCCGCTCCATGGCGGTCCGGGCCGCCGCCCGGAACCCGGGCACGTCGCCGGGGGCGATCCGGCGGGCCAGGCAGCCCACCGTGCCGTCGAACTCACCGGGGCCGAAGCCGAAGATCTCCTGGAACAGCGCGTCGGCGGCGAGCGCGCCGGTGGTGGTGTTCCAGTCGAACAGCCCCACCCGGGTGGTCGGGGCGGACGGCGGTGGCACCTCCACCACGGCGGCGTCCCCGGACGGCTCGGTCAGTCGCCCGGCCTGCGCCAACCTGTCCAGGCCCGCGCCCAGGCGGGCGGCGACGGCGTCCAGCCGGGCGGACTCCCGGGCCGGCGCCCCCTCGACCCCGGCGGGCCACAGCACGCTGAGCACCCCGAACCGCTGCCCGCCGTGCTCCACCGGCAGGCAGGCGGAGACGAAGTCGTACGGCAGCCCGACCGCGAGCTGGGGGAAGCGCCGCATGGCGTCCTCGGTGTCGGCCAGCGCGATGGTCCGCCCGGTCCGGAAGCAGACCGCGACTGGCAGCGGCCCGGCGGCGGCGATCCGCCGGAACGGGCTGATGATCGACAGCGGCACCCCGGCGACGGTGAGCAGCACCAGCGACCGGTGGTCCCGCGACCGCAGGTACACCATCGCCCCGTACGCCCCGGTGGTCCCGAGCACCTGACGGACGGCCTTCGCCAGCAGTTCGTCCCGCTCGTCCACCGCCTCCGGCAGCACCCCCGGGCCCGGCTCCACCCCGGTCTCCGTCTCCGCGCCCGGCTCCCGGACCACGCCCGAGCCCGCCTCCGGCCCCTGGTCCAGGACCGGTGCCGGCAGCGTTTCCGGGACCGCCGCGCGGACCGGCTCGTCGGCCCCGCCGGTCGCCTGCGGATGGCGCATGCTCCCTTGCTACGTCCGCCCCGGAGCACTGTCAAGGCGAGCCCGGCGGCCCGAGCCGCCCCTCCGCCGACCGCCGACCGGGGTCAGAGCCCGGAGAGGTCGATCTCCACGGGGTAGGGCACCGCGGCCTTGACGACCCCGCCGAACACCTCGCCCGCCTCGTACGACCGGCTCGCGGCGTCCAGTACATACGTGTGGACGATCGGCACCCGGGCGACCGCCTGCTCGACCCGCCAGTAGAAGGGGACGCCCGCCGTGGCGTACTGGTCGGGCTCGACCACCCGGTCGGTGGTCTCCGAGCCCGGCGAAACGACCTCGACCAGCAGCAGCACGTGCTCCGGCCTGGTCGGCGACTCGTCGATGCTGTCCGCGCGGTAGACCACCACGTCCGGCCGCCGGTTGTTGAGCGGTACGTCCTGCAGCCGCACGTCGAAGTTGGTGTCGGCGTTCCAGTCCTCGCCGCCCGCTTCGTCCAGGGCGTTCGCCAGGAGGCGCGCGATGCGGTTGCGGCGCTTGGAGGCGCTCGGGCTGACGACGACCATCCCGTCGACGATCTCGATGCCCGCGCACTGCTCCTCGGTCCAGGAGTCGTACTGCTCACTGGTGATCTGCCGGTGCATCCACTCGGGTGCGGTCATCTCGGCCGTCACGGCGTACCTCCCCGGTCTCCTGGGCGGCCCTGTGCTGTGCGCCACAGCTTAGTACAGCCGCAGTCGCCGCCCCGGATGGTTCGCGGGCCGTCCGCCCGCCCTCCCGGGCGGCGGGCGACGTCGTTCTCGAGGGGTCCTCGCATGGCGGTGGCACGGAGGCGGCAGGATGGCCTGGTGCAGGTACGCCCGATCTCCCCCGACAAGCTGGCCGAACTGCTCGCCGACCGCATCACCGCACTGCCCGGCGCCGGCGAGCGGTGGCTGCGGGTCGCGGTGGACGGTGCCGCGGCCGCCCGGCCCGAGGTGCTCGCGGACGCCCTGGTGGAGCCGCTGCGGCTGCGCGGGCGCCCCGCGCTGCGGGTCTCCGCCGCGGACTTCCTGCGCCCGGCGTCGATCCGGCTGGAGTACGGCCACCAGGACGCGGACGCCTTCCACGACCTTTGGCTGGACGACGGCGCCCTGCTGCGCGAGGTGCTCGATCCGCTGGAACCGGGCGGCAGCGGCCGGGTGCTGCCCTCGCTGCGCGACCCGGCCACCGACCGCTCCACCCGGGCCCCCTACACCGAACTCCCGCCCGGCGGGGTCCTGGTGCTGGACGGCGCGCTGCTGCTCGGCCGCTGGCTGCCGCTGGAGCTGACCGTGCACCTCGCGCTCAGCCCGGCCGCGCTGGCCCGCCGCACCCCCGCGGACCAGCAGTGGACGCTGCCCGCCTTCGCCCGCTACGACGCGGAGACCGGACCGGCCGAGGCCGCCGACGTCACCGTCCGGGTGGACGACCCGCGCCACCCCGCCCTGGTCGAGCGGACGTGACGGCCGGGGCCGGGCCGCGCTGGCAGGAGGGGCACCAGAACACCGCACGGTCCAGCGGCGGGTCGCCCTGGCGCCCGGTCCGCACCGCCGTGACGCAGCGCGGGCAGGGCCGGCCCGCCCGGCCGTAGACCCAGTGCCGGTGTCCGGGCCGGGTGTCGCCGGTGGTGATGTGGCCGGAGCGCAGCTTGTTGGCCTCCAGCATCTGCTGGGCGCGCTCCACCAGCCGGTCGGGGTGGGGGAGTTCGCCGACCGCGGTCCACGGGGTCAGACCGGCCACGAAGCACAGTTCGTTGGCGTAGACGTTGCCGATCCCGGCCAGGTTGCGCTGGTCGAGCAGGGCCTCGGCGAGCGGGCGGCCGGGGCGGGCGAGGAGGCGGCGGACGGCCTCGACCGGATCCCAGTCGGGGCCGAGCAGATCGGGGCCGAGGTGGCCGACGGCGCGGTCCTCGTCGACGGTGCGCAGCAGTTCGACGACGGGCAGCCGGTAGCCGACGGCGGTGCCCCGCTCGGTGCCGAGGAGGGCGCGGATCTGCCAGGCGGGGCCGCCGCTCCAGCGTTCGCCCGTGCGGTAGAACTCCCAGCGGCCGTCCATCCGCAGATGGGTGTGCAGGGTGAGGCCGCCCTCCAGGCGGGTGAGCAGGTGCTTGCCGCGTGGGACGACCTCCAGCACCCGGCGGCCGGCGAGCGCGGCGGTGGCGTGCGCGGGCACCCGCAGCTCGGCGGCGGTCAGCAGTTGTCCGGCGAGGGCCTCGTGCAGCCGGGCCGCCACGCGGTAGACGGAGTCACCTTCGGGCATGACTCCATTGTGGTCCGGGTGGCGGCCCGGCGGGACGCCGGCCCCTGCGTCCGGGGGCTACTCGGCCGTGTCAGCCGTGAGGCCTTGGCCCTCGCGGACCACGACCACCGGGCAGGGCGCGTGCTCGGTGAGGTGGCGGCTGACGGAGCCGAGCAGGACGCCGGAGAAGCCGCCGAGGCCCCGGCTGCCGACCACCAGCAGCGCGGCGCCCTTGGCGGCCTGGAGCAGGGCCCCGGCGGCGTTCCCCGGCACCACGTTCTCGCTGATCGGCACGCCCGGCTCGGCGCCGACGGCCTTGGCGACGCTGTCGGCGAGCGTCCTGCCCGCGACGTCCTCCGGGTTGTAGACCTCGGCCGGCGCACTCGTGCCGCCCCAGCCGAAGAAGGCGGGGTACTCCCAGGCGGTGACCGCGTTGACGGCGCCTCCGACGGCCTTCGCGTACTCGACCGCCCAGCGCAGCGCCTGTTCCGAGGCGGGCGAGCCGTCCACACCGACGACGATCCGGGGCTTGGCACTCATGACGTGTCTCCTTCGGTATGCTCCTGCCGGTCCCGATCACCCCCGGGACGGGCCGTATCGGACGTCCGGCCGGTGTCCGCCGCGCGGCCGCATGGCCGACCGGACGCGGCCCCGAGGCCCGCCGTCGACTCAACTGCGGTACGCCGCCCAGGTGTTCGCCATCCGCTCGGCCTGGCCGGAGGTGAACCTGCTCATGCAGGAGTCGTAGCTGTAGTCCATGAAGTTGTGGATCGGGTCGAGGCCGGGGGCCGGGCAGGTGTCGCGGCCCTCGGGGCAGCCGTAGGCGGGGCTGCGCTCCGGCGGGGTGTCGTCCACGTAGTCGCCCGGGGCCAGGCAGCCGCCCTGGAAGGTGTGGAAGAGGCCCAGCCAGTGGCCGATCTCGTGGGTGGCGGTGTTGCCCTCGTTGTAGTGGACGGCGGGGCCGCCGGGCAGCGAGTCGTCGAGGACGACCACGCCGTCGCCGGTGGGGTCGGAGCGGTAGGTGTTCGGGAAAGTCGCCCAGCCGAGCAGGGACTGCCCGAGGTGGGCGGTGTACAGGTTCAGCGTGCCCTGGTCGCCCTTGTGCAGGGCCTTCTTCATGGCCTGCTCGGCGGTGGAGCCGGGGGTCATGCCCCGGTACCAGCCGGCGTCGTCCGTCCAGTCGGTGCCGGCCAGCTCGAACCGGAACCCGGTGGGTGTGTTCGCCTCGCCCTGGCCGCCGTAGGTGGCGTTGAGGTGGTCGATCTGGGCGAGGACCGCCCCCTGGTCGAGCCGGCCGGCGTCCCCGGCGTGGATCACGTGGACGTACACCGGAACGGTGGTCGGGGCGGAGGCCAGCGGGACGTGCGCGGAGCCGAGCGCGGCGAGCCGGCCGGCCAGGTCCGCCTGCATCGCCCGGGCCTCGGCGGCGCTGACGGCGTTCGGGTCCTTCCCGGCCTGGCTGCCCGCCGGCCTCCGGGCGGCGGCGTCGGCGCCGTCGCAGACGGCGGCCGCGGCCGCGGCGTGGTGCGGGGCCGGGGTGGCGAGCTGGCTCAGTCCGGCGGCGGCGACCAGCGCGGCGGCGCAGGGGAACAGGCGGGGGGCACGCGAGCGCACCCGGGCGGTACGGCGCATCAGCGCTCCTGTCAGGCGAGGGAGGTGACGGGGTGTCGCCCGCGCCGGCGGGCCGGCCCCTCGGCGACCGCCCACCGACGACCGGGCGGGCACGGCGGTCGGGTGCGGCGGCCGGGTGCGGCGGGCGGCGGCGCCCGGCGCGGATTCGCCGAGACTACGACGCCGTGAAGTCGATCACCCGTAGGGCGCGCGCGGCGCTCCGGTCGAGTACCACGGCCGACGCACAGCCGGCCGGCGGCCGGCGCGCCCCGAGGAGCCGTCGGCGCAGCCGGCCGGCGGCGGCCCGGTGCCGGGCGAAGGCGTAGCGCGAGACGCCGCGGGCCCGGCGCCGCTGGCCGGCCAGGGCATCGGCCGGGTCGACGTCGAGCAGCAGCAGGTGCACCCGACGGCCCTGCCGGGCGGCGGTGCGGATGAGCCACGCCCGTACGAAGGGGAGGGTGCCGCAGTCGTGCACGGCGAGCGGGCCGCCGTCCAGGACGGCGCGGCGCAGCCGGCGGTAGTGGGCGATCCGGGCGAGCGGGCGGTACAGCACGTACGGGAGGCGGCCGGGCAGCCGGGCCGCGTACTCCTCGCGGACCTGCTGGGAGTCGACCAGCGGGGCACGGACGCTGCGGCGCATCAGGGTGCTCTTGCCGCTGCCGGGCAGGCCCGTGACGACCAGCAGGTCACCGGGCGGGTAGTGCAGGGCGGTCGGGCCCGGGCCGCGCAGCTCGTGCAGGCCCGCCCGGAGGACCCGGCCGTCGGTGGCCCGGGGCGGCGGCACCGACGGCACCGCCGACGCCGCCGCCCGCGCCGTTCGTGTCCCGGCCACCGACCCTCCCCCGCCGTTCTCCTGCTCCCCTGGAGCATGGCGCATTCCCAAGGGCGAGTAAAGGCCCGTGGTCAGGGGCGGGCGGGGGCGGCCGGGACGCCGGTGCTAGCCCAGCTGCGGGGCGACCCGGGCGGCCACCAGCTCCAGGTGGTCCAGGTCGTCCAGGTCGAGTACCTGGAGGTAGACCCGGCGGCTGCCGACCGCCGCGTACCGGCCGATCTTCTCCACGACCTCGTCCGGGGTGCCGGCCAGGCCGTTGGCCTTCAGTTCGTCCACCTCCCGGCCGATCGCGGCGGCCCGGCGGGCCACCTCGGCGTCGTCCCGGCCGACGCAGAGGACCAGGGCGTTGGAGTAGACCAGCTCGTCGGCGGAGCGCCCGGCCCGCTCGACGGCCTCGCGGACCCGGCCGAACTGGGCGGCGGTGTCCGCCACGGAGGCGAACGGCAGGTTGAACTCGTCGGCGAAGCGGGCGGCCAGCGCCGGTGTGCGCTTGGGGCCGTTGCCGCCGACCAGCACCGGGATGCGCTCCTGGGCGGGCTTGGGGAGCGCGGGCGAGTCGGTGAGGGTGTAGTACTCGCCGGCGAAGTCGAAGGTGTCGCCGAGCTTGGTGCGCCACAGCCCGGTGATGATCTCCAGCTGCTCCTCCAGCCGCCCGAACTTCTCCTTGGGGAAGGGGATGCCGTAGGCGGCGTGCTCGGCCTCGTACCAGCCGGCGCCGAGGCCGAACTCGACCCGGCCGCCGCTCATCGCGTCGACCTGGGCGACCTGGATCGCGGTGACGCCGGGCAGCCGGAAGGTGGCGGCGGTCATCAGGGTGCCGAGGCGGATGGTGCTGGTGTCGCGGGCGAGGCCGGCCAGGGTGATCCAGGCGTCGGTGGGACCGGGCAGGCCGTCGACGTCGCCCATCTTCAGGTAGTGGTCGGAGCGGAAGAAGGCGCTGAAGACGCCGAGCTCCTCGGCGGTGCGCGCGACCTTCAGGAGGGTGTCGTAGCTCGCGCCCTGCTGGGGCTCGGTGAAGATGCGGAGATCCATGCGGACCATTGTGGTACGGACCACCGGCGTTCGTGAGCGCAGGGAACGGACCGCGCCACGGAACGTTCCGAGCGTGGCCAAGGTCTCAGCACGGAAGCGTCTCGGGCCGGCTCCCCCGCTCGGCGGCTCGCCTACCGTGGACGGATGTTCGCGACCCCCGACGAATCGTTCCGGCCCTCGCCCGACGGCCCGGCCGGTTGTCCGCTGCCCGGCATCGTGGCCTCCTTCACGCCGCGGCTGGCCGAGTTCGCCTTCGAGCCCGGCTTCGTCGCCGCGGTCGACCAGCACGCGGCGATGCTCCGGGAGCTGCTGTACGCGCAGGGGCCGGAGCTCGCGCCCCGGCCCCTGGACCGTGAGGAACTGGCGGACTACGCGTTGGGCTTCCTGGACGCGCTCGCCGAGATCGGCTGGCGGGAGCCGGTGGGGTACGACTACGCCGTCACCCGGCTGACCGCGATCTGCTGGCTGGTGCGCGAGCAGCGCCTGTTGGAGGCCTGAGCCACCCGGACCGCCGGGCCCGGGCCGTCCGGCCGGACCCGGCCCGCGCCGCCCGGGTTCTAGCTCCGGCCCGGGTCGATGCCCGGGGTCGGCGGGTTGCCCGGGCCCGCCTGGGTGGTCGGCCGGACCGGCTGGTTGCCGAGCGCGTCGGCACGACCGGCCTGGTAGGCGGAGCCGCGCAGCCGGGCGGTCTCCTGCTCGGCGCTGTCCAGCCACCGCTCCCAGCGCTGGCGCATCGGCATGATCAGGCCGCCGCCGACACCGACCACCACCACGCCGGCGATGGTGGCGAGCGCCGCGATCAGCACCGGCCCGGTGATCGCGGTGGCGATCCCGGCCTGGCCGAGCGCCGCGATCACACCGAGGGCCACGATGAACCCCCAGACCACGGTGGAGACGGTGCGGCCGTACGAGGCGCCGGAGAGCGCGTTGCCGACGATGTCACGCACGCCGTTGGCGATGGCCATCGCGACCACCAGGATCGCGACGGCGACGATGGCCCGGGGCAGCCAGGCGACGATGCTGTGGATCATCACGCTGATCGGGTTGGGGCCGAACACGCCGAAGGCCAGCTGCAAGGCCATCAGCAGGATCGCGTAGTAGACGATCTTGCAGATGATGCCGGTCATGTCGTACTTGGAACCGGCCAGGTAGCGAGCCATCCCGGCCCTCTCCGCGACCCGCTCCGAGCCGACGCGGCGCAGCACGCGGTCCAGTACCCGGGCGATCGCCTTCGCCACGAACCAACCGATGACCAGGATCGCCAGGAAGGCGAGGAACTGCGGGATGACCTTGGCGATCTTGGACCAGGCCTGGGTGAAGCCCGACCCGAAGTCGACGGACAGTGCGAGCTGCTGGGCCACGGAGTCCTCCACTCGGTGACGCGGCGCCATCGACGGCGCCTGCTGTCCCCCACCCTTCGTGGATAACAGCACCCCGCCCGGGCTGCGCGCGCCCGGTGTGCGCGATGGTTCCGTCGGGTGAACACTCCCGCCGTCCGCCCGCGTACAGTGGCGGTCCGGAGGAACGGCCACGGGGGCGGGAAGGGGTGCGAAGGTGATCGGAACCGGCGCGGACGGCAGCGGCACGGACACCGGCGGCGCAGGGCGTGGCACCGACGCCGCTCGTGCCGCGGACACCCGCCGTGACCCGGGCACCGGTACGGCCGCGCACCGGGTGCTGCGGTGGTGGGCACGGCCCGCGGAGGTGCGGGCCGCGGTGCTCGTGCTGCACGGCGGCGAGGAGCACAACCTCGCCCGGCCCGGACGCCTCAACCTGCCCCTGCTGCGGATGCACGGCTTCCTGCGCTCGCTCGAACGGGACACCGCGGGCGCCGGGATCGCCCTCGGCACCGTCCGCTACCGCCACCGCGGCTGGAACGGCGAGCGCGCCGACGCCGCCCGGGACGCGCTGGCCGCGCTCGACGAGGCCGCCGCGCTGCTCGGCCCGGTCCCGACCGTCCTGATCGGCCACTCGATGGGCGGCCGCGCCGCCCTGCGGGCCGGCGGCCACCCGTCCGTGACCGGTCTGATCGCCCTCGCCCCGTGGTGCCCCGCCGGGGACCCGTGCGACCACCTGGCCGGCCGCGAC
Source organism: Kitasatospora sp. NPDC048194 (assembly GCF_043202455.1). Classification (NCBI taxonomy): domain Bacteria; kingdom Bacillati; phylum Actinomycetota; class Actinomycetes; order Kitasatosporales; family Streptomycetaceae; genus Kitasatospora; species Kitasatospora sp. NPDC048194. The sequence goes on along the minus strand of NZ_JBIDAK010000014.1, from coordinate 16,130 downwards.
GTCCTGCTGCTGCACGGCGACCGGGACACCGTCACCCCGCCCGCCGACACCCGGGCCTTCGCCGCCCGCAGCCGCGCCGCCGGCGCCCGGGTCTGCGGCTACACCGTCACCGGCAGCGGCCACGCCATGCTCCAGCGCATCCCCGACTGGCACCGCGCCACCACCCGTCTCGCCACCGCACTGCTGGGTCTGCGCCCGCTGCCGGCCGAGGCCGCCTCGGCGCTGGCGCTCCCGCCCGCCTCCCGGGAGGCACTGAGCCTGCCGCTGCCCCGGCAGCCGCGGACCGCCCCGATGCTGCCGTCGGACGGCTGAGCGGGGGCCGGTCCGGGGCAACGGCCGTTCGCCGTACGGGGCGCGGCCGTTCGCCGTCCGGGGCGCGTCGGTCCGCCGTCCGGCACAGGCCGCTCACCGCGCGTCCGGCGCCCGGGGCCGGGGGCCGGGGCCGGATCGCACCGGCGCCGGGCGCCGACCGGCTCAGCCCAGCTCGGCCGCCGACTCCACCACCACGCCGTACAGGTCCCCGATCGTGGCCAGGGCGCCGCGGTGGACCTGCTCGGCGGGCAGCTCGGCCCCGCCGGAGGGCAGCGGCCGGGTCGCGGAGGCGTCGGCGACGACGGTGGGGCGGTTGCCGCGCAGGAAGGCGCCGGCGGCGGTGAAGGCGACGCACATGTGGGTCATGAAGCCGGCGATCACCACGTCCTGGTGGCCGGCCGCGTCGACCAGGGCGTCGAGCTCGGTGCCGACGAAGGCGTCCGGGGCCTGCTTGACCACCACCCGCTCGCCCTCCACCGGGGCGACGTCGGGGTGGATCGCGCCGATCTCGGCACGGATGTCGTACGGGGTTCCCTCCCCGCCGTCGTTGACGACGTGGATGACGGTGGCGCCGGCCGCCCGGGCGCGGGCGAGCAGGTCGGCGGCCGCGCCGAGGGCCTGCCGCCAGCCGGTCAGCTCCATCACGCCGCGGGTGTAGGTGTTCTGGTAGTCGATCAGGATCAGCGTGGACGAGCCGAGCACGGCGGGCTTCTCGTCCAGGCCGGTGAGGGCGCGCAGGGTGGTGGTGGGCATGGCTGTACCGCCTTCTGCTGGATCGGGGTTCGGCAGGTCACGCCGGGTGCGGCCTGCCTCCGGAACGCTACGGGCGGCCTCGGCACGGCGGCAATGTCGCCTAACATGCAGATTCCGACATCGAATCGGACATCGGATCGGACGGCGACTCCGACGACGACTCCGACGACGACTCCGAGGGCGACGACTCCGAGGGCGAGTCCGACGGGGAGTCCGACAACGAGACACAGGGGGGCCGGTCCAGTGGATTCCACCGGGAGCAGCACGGCGGCGCAGCTGCTGATCGTCATCGTCCTGTTCGAGGGCGTCGACCTGCTGGACGTCACCGGCCCGCCGGAGGTGTTCTCGCTGGTGCGCCGGGAGACCGACGACGGGAGCGGCTACCGGGTTGTGCTCGCCGCGGCCGGCCCCGGGCCGGTCACCACCGCGGCGGGGGTGCGCATCCTGCCCGACCTCACCTTCGACCAGGCCGCCGAGCGTCCCATCGACACCCTGCTGGTGCCCGGCTCCGTCGAGGTCGACGGCGAGGGCCGGGTGCGGGCGCTCACCGACCCGGCCGTGGTCGAGCGGGTCCGCGCGCTGGCCGCCCGGGCGCGCCGGGTCGCGTCCGTCTGCGTGGGTGCCCACCTGCTGGCCGCGGCCGGGCTGTTGGACGGCAAGCGGGCCACCACCCACTGGTCGACGGCGGGCCAACTCGCCGCCGAGTACCCGGGGATCGAGGTCGACGCCGACCCGATCTTCGTCCGCGACGGCGAGGTGTGGACGGGCGCGGGCATCAGCGCCTGCCTGGACCTCTCGCTCGCCCTGGTCGCCGAGGACTTCGGCGAGGAACTCGCCCTGCGGGTCGCCCGGCAGCTCGTGATGTACCTCAAACGGCCGGGCGGCCAGAGCCAGTTCAGCGTCCCGCTGGAGCCGGTCTCCGCCACCCGGCGGATCGAGGGGCTGCGCCACCACATCCGGCGCAACCTCACCGGCCGGCTCACCGTGCCCGACCTCGCCGCCCACGCGCACGTCAGCGAACGGCAGTTGGTCCGCATCTTCAAGGCCGAGCTGGGCACCACCCCGAGCGCCTACGTCGAGTCGGCCCGGGTCGAACTCGCCCGCCACCGGCTGGAGTCCACCGACGACACCCTCGAACGCATCGCCGCCGCCTGCGGGTTCGGCACCACCGACACCCTGGTGCGGGCCTTCCGCCGCCGGCTGGACACCACGCCGACGGACTACCGGCAGCGCTTCCGCACCGTCACGCCGCCGGCAGCCGCACGGTGAACACCGTCCGACCGGGCCGGCTCGCCACCGTCACGGTGCCGCCGTGCGCCTGAACGACGGCGCGGACGATGGCCAGGCCGAGCCCGGTCGAACCGGTGGCGCGCGAGCGGGCGCGGTCGCCCCGGACGAAGCGCTCGAAGACCCTGTCGAGCACCTCGGGTGCGATCCCCGGCCCGTCGTCCGCCACCTGCAACTCGACCTGACCGGCGGCCGGTCGCAGGCCCAGCTCGACGCCCGTGCCGGGCGGCGTGTGGGTACGGGCGTTGGCCAGCAGGTTGGCCACCACCTGGCTGAGCCGGTGCTCGTCCCCGGTCACCAGCACCGGTTCCTCGGGCAGGGCGAGCCGCCACCGGTGGTCCGGGCCGGCCGCCCGGGCGTCGGCGACGGCGTTGAGCGCGATCCGGGTCAGGTCCACCTCGTCCGCGGCGAGCGGCCGCCCCGCGTCCAGGCGGGCGAGCAGCAGCAGGTCCTCGACGATCGCGCCCATCCGCAGCGCCTCGGCGTCGATCCGCTCCAGCGAGTGCCGCACCGGCCCGGGCACCTCCCCGGGGTGGCGCAGCGCCAGCTCGGCGTGGCCGCGCACCGTCGCCACCGGGGTGCGCAGCTCGTGGCTGGCGTCGGCGGCGAACCCGCGCAGCCGCTCCTCCACGGCGTGCCGGCGGGCCAGCGCGTCGCCGACGTGCCCGAGCATCCGGTTGAGCGCCACTCCGACCCGGCCGACCTCGGTGCGCGGGTCGTCGTCCGGCACCCGCTCGGCGAGCATCACCTCACCGCTGGCGAGCGGTAGGGCGCTCACCCGCTCGGCCATCCGCACCACCCGGCGCAGCGGGCGCAGTGACCAGCCGACCCACACCGCTCCGGCGGCGCCGGCCGCGGCGACGGCCACCGCGAAGACGGTCAGCTCCAGGGCCTCGAGCCGGGCGACCGTGTCCTCGGCCGGGCGCAGCGGCAACCCGCAGACCAGCACGTCGCCGTCCCGCCCGGCCACCGCGCGGACCCGGTAGCGGCCCAGCGCCCCGCCGGGGACGAAGGTGCGGGCGGGGCCGTCGACCGGAAGCGCGGCGAGCGAGCGCTCCTGGTCGGGCGTGAAGGTGACCCGGTCGTCGCCGCTGGGGTCGTCGTCGCCGTCGTCGGCGTCGCCGTCCACCACGCCGGCGGCGGTGACGCGGCCGCCCACCAGTCGCACGCCCAGGGTGCCGGGGGTCTGCGCCCGGGTGTCGGGAGCGGCGCCCGTACCGGCGTGTTCCAGGCTCGCGGCGTAGCGGCCGCCGGACTCGGCGAGTTGCTGGTCCAGCCGGTCGACCAGGAAGTGGCGCAGGGCGGCCGTGGTGGCGAAGCCGACGGCGGCGCAGGTGACCACCAGGAGGACCAGCAGGCCCGCGATCAGACGGGCCCGAAGCGTCCGGGGCAGCAGCGAACGGGCGTACCGCAGAAGGGCGTTCGGCGTGCCGGCCTTCGGCGTGCGGCGCGGCCTCCGGGCCGGGGTCACTGCGCGGCCTTGATCAGGTAACCGGCGCCGCGCACGGTGTGGATCATCGGGCTGCGGCCCGCGTCCAGCTTCTTGCGCAGGTAGCTGATGTACAGCTCCACGATGTGCGCCTGGCCGCCGAAGTCGTACGACCAGACCGCGTCGAGGATCTGCGCCTTGCTGAGCACCTGCCGGGGGTGGCGCATCAGGTGCGCGAGCAGCGCGTACTCGGTCGGGCTGAGCTCGATGCTCTCGCCGCCCCTGGTCACCTCGCGCGCCCGGTCGTCCAGGACCAGGTCGCCGAGCACCAGCGCGTGTTCGGGCACCGGGCGCGGCCCGGCGGGCGGGGCCGCGCGGCGGAGCAGTCCGCGCAGCCGGACCACCACCTCGGCCAGGCTGAACGGCTTGGTCACGTAGTCGTCGCCGCCCGCCGCGATGCCGGCGATCCGCTCCTCCAGGGCGTCCCGGGCGGTGAGGAAGAGGACCCGCACCTCGGGCTGCCCGGCGTGGACGCGGCGCAGCACCTCCAGGCCGTCGAGGTCGGGCAGCATCATGTCGAGCACCACGGCGTGCGGGCGCCAGTCCACCGCCTGGCGCACGGCCTCCAGCCCGCTGGTCGCGCCGCGCGCCTGCCAGCCCTCGTAGCGCACGGCTCCGCAGACCACCTCGACCACGTCCGGTTCGTCGTCGACGACCAGGACGCGCCAGTCCGGGCGGTCGGTGCCGGTGTCGTCCATGGTGCTCCTCGACTCGGTGGCGGCGGCCCGATGGCGGGGCGGCGTTCATTCTGGCCCGCCGCCATGAGAAACCGGTGAGATCCAGGAGCACGGTTCGTACACCTGCCGGCCCGGTCCGACCTGCACGGACCCCCTTCCAGGCCGGCGTACTTCAGAGGGAGCTCAGAGCTTGCGGTGCGATCGTGGAGCGCCTCGGCGGGGCCGCGCCGCCGCCGGGAGTCGAGGAGGATCCGATGACCACTGCCACCGCACCGAAGTCCCTGCCGGGTGCCGCCGGCCCGCGCCACCGGGCGGTGCCGCGCCCGCCGCTCGCCCTGCCGCCCCGGGCGGCGCTCGCCCTGATCGCCGCCGGAACGCTCGGTGTGCTCGGACTGTGGTGGCTGAACACGCCGTCCGTGGTCGGCGCGGCCGGCTGGCTGACCGGTGCCGGGCGGATCACCGGGCTGCTCGCCGGGTACGCGGCGCCGGTGCTGCTCCTGCTGATGGCCCGGCTTCCGCCGGTGGAGCGCGGGGTGGGCGCCGACCGGCTCGCCCGCTGGCACGCCTTCGGCGGGCGGTGGCTGGTGGCCCTGGTCTCGGTGCACGTGCTGACGGTCGTCTGGGGCTACGCGCTCACCGACGGGCGCGGGCTGGTCGGCGAGGGCGTGGAGATCGTCTTCCACTACCCCGAGATGCTGAAGGCGACCTTCGGCACCCTGCTGATGCTCGGCACCGGCGCCGTGTCCGCCCGGGCGGCGCGGCGGCGCCTCTCCTACGAGACCTGGTACTACCTCCACCTGGCCACCTACCTCGCCGTCGCCCTGGCCTTCGCCCACCAGCTGGCCACCGGCGCCGACCTCGGCGGCGGCCCCGGCCAGGCCGCCTGGTACGCCCTGTACTTCGGCACGGCGGCGCTGCTCGGCTGGTTCCGCCTGCTGCGGCCCTGGCTGCTCGACCGGCGGCACGGACTGCGGGTCGCCGAGGTGCGGCCGGAAGGCGCCGGGGTGGTGTCGCTGTTCCTGTCCGGTCGGCGGCTGGACGAACTCCGCGCCGAACCGGGCCAGTTCTTCCGGCTGCAGTTCCAGGCCCCCGGGCTGCGCTGGGCCGCCAACCCGTACTCGCTCTCCGCGCCGCCGCACCCGGAGTTCCTCCGGTTCACGGTCAAGGACCTCGGCGGGCACAGCGCGGCCGTCGCCGGACTGCGCCCGGGCACCCGGGTGCGGGCCGAGGGACCGTACGGGGCGTTCACCGGGCGGCGGCAGCGGCAGCGCAAGGTCCTGCTGCTCGGGGCGGGCGTCGGGATCACCCCGCTCCGGGCGCTGTTCGAGACGCTGCCGGGCCGGGTGACGCTGGTCCAACGGGCCCGGCGCCCCGAGGACGTGCTGTTCCGGGCCGAACTGGCCGAGGTCGCCCGGCGGCGCCGCGCGGCGGTGCACGAGCTGCTCGGCTCGCGGGAGCAGGTCGGGGACCTCGGAACGGCCCTGCGCCGACTCGTCCCGGACCTCGCCGAGCACGACGTGTACCTGTGCGGGCCGGAGCCGCTGGCCGAGGAGGCCGTGCGCGCCCTGCGGGCGGCCGGGGTGCCGGCCGGGCGCATCCACCGCGAGTCCTTCGTCTTCTGAACCCGGCCGGCCGTCCCCTGTCCCCCTTCGTTCCCGAGGAGTTGTCCCGCTCATGCGTCGAGCCGTCGTGACCAGTGCCGCCACCGCTGCCGGGGTGGTGCTGCTGCTCTCCCTCAAACCGCACGAGGCCTCCGGGCCGGCGCCGGTGATCGGCTCCGGATCCGGGTCGTCGGGCACGGTCGGGTCCTCCGGATCCGGTGCCGGTTCCGGCTCCTCCGGCTCCGGGTCCTCCGGTTCCGGTTCCGATTCCGGGTCCGGGTCCGGGTCCGGGTCCGGGTCCGGGTCGGCCGCCGGCGCCTCCGGCCCCTCCGCCTCCCCCGCGCCGGCCGCCTCCGGCGGAGCCACCCGGAAGGTCAGCGGGGACACCGTCAACACCCGCTACGGGCCGGTGCAGGTGCAGATCACCCTCTCCGGGAGCCGGCTCACCGCCGTCGACGTGGTCAAGTACCCCAGCCAGGAGCGCCGGGACCTCGAGATCAACAGCAGCGCCCTGCCCCTCCTCAACCAGGAGGCGATCTCCGCGCAGAGCGCCCAGATCGACGTGGTCAGCGGCGCGACCTACACCAGTGACGGCTACGTCCGCTCGCTGCAGAGCGCCCTCGACCGGGCGAAGGGCTGAGCCCCGTGCTGCGCCACGCCGAGCCCGTGATGGGCACCGTCTTCTCGATCGCCGTCCGCGACCCCGGCCCGGACACACCCGGGGCGCTGCGGCGGATCGTCGAGCGGCTGCACCGGATCGACGCCGTCTTCTCGACCTACCGGGCGGACAGCGACATCAGCCGGCTGGGGCGCGGCGAACTGGCCGTCCAGGACTGCGACCCGGAGGTCCGGACGGTGCTCGCGGCCTGCCGCGAGGTGGCCGCCGAGACCGACGGCTACTTCACCGAGCGGCCCGGCGGACGGCTCGACCCGAGCGGCTGGGTCAAGGGCTGGGCGGTCGCGGAGGCGGCCGCGCTGCTGCACGCCTGCGGCGCCCGGCAGTACTGCGTCAGCGGCGGCGGGGACGTCCAGACCTCCGGCGGCCCCTGGCGGATCGGCATCGCGGACCCCCACCGGTCCGACCGCCTCACGGCCGTCCTGAGCGGCGAGGGCCTCGCGGTGGCCACCTCCGGCACCGCCGAGCGCGGCACCCACATCCTCGACCCGCACACCGGCCGCCCGGCGGACGGCCTCGCCTCCCTCACCCTGGTCGGCGCCCCGGGCACCGGCATCGCCCGCACCGACGCCTGGGCCACCGCCGCCTTCGCGATGGGCCCCGACCGGGCGCTGTCCTGGGCCGCCCGCCGACCGGGCGTCGAGGCGCTCGCCGTGCTGCCGGACGGGACGAAGCGCTGGACACCCGGCCTGCCGGCCCACCTCCCGCCGTCCGGCCCGGCCGACTGGCACCTCGCGGCGCGCTGACCGGCCCGCCCCCGCCACGCCGCCCGATCGGCCGGCGTCACCAGCGGGCGCGCTCCTGCTGCGCCGCGCGCCACGCCTCCCGCGCCACCAGCGGCGCCAGGTACGACCACCGGTGGGAACCGTCCGGACACTCCCCGCCCTCCACCAGCGCCGAGACCACCCGGCGGGTGAACGGCACCCACGCCGCCATGTCGTGCTCGAACGTGCTGTGGCAGGCCTCGCGCCGCCGGTCGATCTCGGCGGCGTCCAGGCGCGCCCGGACGGTGGCGACCAGCGTGTAGCAGGAGGCCCGCTCGCTCCAGCCCAGCCAGCCGATCACCGGCGGCCCGACGTCCTCCGGCAGCAGGCCCAGCTCCTCCTCCAGCGCCCGGTGGACCAGCCCGTGGAAGTCCTCGGCCGCGCCCGGCTCGTCGCGGTACTTCATCGTCTCGTTGATCCCCACCGTCCACTGCGCCGGGAAGGTGTTGACGGCCAGCGAACGGCGGAGCAGCAACAGCCGCCCGGCGCGGTCCCGTACCGCGACGCAGGCGCTCACCATCGTCGGCGGCGCGACGGCGACGAACGCCGTCAGCCCCTGCCCCAGCGCCTCCCGCATCAGTCGGCCGGCCCGCGGGTCCTCCCGCCCCAGCCGGGTGGTGGCCATGCACTCGGCGTAGTCGCTCTCGGTGATGCCCACCTCGCACACCCGCGCCGCGCTGTGCTCACCGTGATCGACCGTCAACCGCGTGATGTAGGCGGTACGCCCCGCCGCCCCGGCCGCACGCTGGCGCGCCACCTCCTCGGCCCAACCCGTGCCGTCCAGCACGTGCGGACGCCGCAGCCGCCCCTCGTAGCGCGTCACCAGCGACCCCGGCGTCAACGGCCGCGCCGCCGACCAGGTGATCAGCGGCACCAACCCGTCCGCGCCCACGTCGTGCGCCCGCGCCCCCGCCGACAGGTGCGCCCGCCGCACCCGCGCCAGGGGAAGCCGCGACCCGCCGAACTTCACGAAGTCGTAGACCAGGTTGGTCACCACCCCGAGCAGCAGCGCCCCGCCGATCCCCAGCAGCCACCCCACCTGTGCCCCCCACGCTCGTGCCCGACGGGATCATTGTGGCGTTCCGGCCCGGCGGCGCGAACCCCTTTCGCCCCGTCACGGGGGGCGGCCGCCGGCAGCGGGGCCGACTCCGCGTCAACCGGCGCGGTCCACCTCACGGGTGACATGCACCCGGTCGCCACCCGGCGCGGGCTGGGCGGGTCGCGCACGCAGCGACGGCGATGCCGCGGCGGCCCGCCGGGCGTCCCCATAATCGCGTGGTGATCACCTCCTACGACGAAGCGATCGACCGTCTGCGTACCCGGCCGGGACTCTCCGTCAGCCGTCGGCCCCTGGTCGTGCTTCCCCTGCTGCGGGCGGGCTGCCTGTCGACGGTGCTGAGCGTCGAGGCCGCCGACGCGGACTGGGCGGGCGAGTTCGGTGTCGAGTTCCACTCCCTGGAGGCGGCCACCCGGGTCCGCGGCCACCTGGGCCTCCGTCCGGGGATCGACGAACTGCTGCGCCGCCTCCCCGAGCGCACCGGCCGGGCGTGGCACGGGCGCGAGTTCGGCCTCCACTCCTACCTGGCGTTGCACGCGCCCTGGCAGGCGGCCCTGGCGGAGCTCGGCGCCCGGGTCGTGCCGCCGCACCCCACCCCGGCCCTGCCGGTGCTGAACGACAAGGTCGCCCAGCGCGAGTGGTTCCGGTCCATCGGGGTGGCGACGCCGCCCGACACCGTGGTCGGAGAGCTCGACCACCGGGCGCTGGGCCGGCGGTTCGGCGAGGTGTACGTCGTGCAGGCCCCGCAGGGCTCCAGCGGGCAGGGCACGTACCTGGTGCGCGGCGAGGAGGACCTGCGCCGCCTCGCCCCGGCCGAGCGGTGGCTGGTGAGCCGCTACACCGAGGGCACCGCGATCAACGTGCACGGGCTGGTGTCGGTGGACGGTGCGGTCTCGGTGCTGCGCACCTCCGTCCAGCTCACCCGGGTCGACGGCCTCGGCACACCGTTCGGCGCCTACGCCGGCTGCGACTTCGAGGCGCCCGCCGCGCTGCCCCCGCGGGCACTGGAGCGGGCCGATGCGACGGTGGCCCGGATCGGCGCGGAGCTCGCCGGGCTCGGCTACCGGGGGCTGTTCGGCGCGGACTTCGTCCTCGACGAGGACCGCAACCCCCTGCTCCTGGAGCTCAACTGCCGGATGCAGGGCTCGACATGGCTCCTGGGCGAGCTGGAGCTGGCGGAGCGGGCGGTGCCCGCCGCCCTCCGGCACGTGCTGGAACGGTACGGCCACGCCACCCGCTCCCCCGCCCGGTTGGACCCGGTCGGCGGCACCCAGCTGCTGGTCCCGCACACCGGCCCCACCGCCCGGCTCACGACCGCTCCGGTCGGCGGGCTGCACCGGCTCAAGGACGGCGGGCTGCACCGCTGCGGCGACGGCCTCGGCCTGCTGGAGTGCGGGCCGGACGACTGCGTGCTGCTCCAACTGCCCGGCGCCGGCACGGTGGTCCACACCGGTGCACCGCTCGGCCGGATCGTCACCCGCTACTCGCTGACCACGGCCGACGGCACGACGCTGAACGCCGTGGGCCGCCGGCTGGTGGACGCGCTGCGCGCCCGGTTCGCCTTCGAGCCGTGCTGACGCCGGCGGCGCCCGCCCCGCTGTACCTGCGCGCCGCCGTACCGGCCGACCTCGACCGGCTGGCGGCGCTGCGGGCGGACGCGGCGGCCTGGATCGGCCGCGAGCACGGCTCGACGCAGTGGTCGACGCCCCTGAACGCCGAGAACGCCCTCGCCTCGATCGAGCGCCGGGCCACCGTGGTGGCGATGCTGGCGCCCGAGGGGCCGCCCATCGCCACCCTGACGGTCCGGCCGACCGGGAGCAGCAGGCTCTGGACGGCGGAGGAACTGGCCCGACCCGCCCACTACGTCAGCCGCTTCACGGTCGACCGCCGCCACGCCGGCCGGGGCATCGGAGCGCGCCTCACCGACTGGGCCCGGTGGCGGGCGGCGAGGGCGGGCGCCGAGCTGGTCCGCGCCAACGCCTGGAGCGACAACACCGCCCTGCACGCCTACTACCGGGCGAACGGCTGGCGGCTGGTGCGGATCGTCGAAGGCGTGCGGTCGGGCGCGCTGCTCGAGGTGCCGGTGCGCCGCACGCCGGCCGCGGAGGTCCACGAGCTCGGCACCGCACCGCTGCGGCTCGGCTGACGGCGGGCTCGCGGCCCGGTCGTCAGCGGCCCGGGGCGCTGACGACCGGGCCGGGGGCACGTCAGGGCAGGGCCACTCGGACGGTCGCGGCCCAGATGCTGTCGGTGGACGCCGTGGGAGCGACGGCGCTGCCCCAGGCCAGCACCAGGCGGGTGGGCGACAGCGCGGAGAGGCCGAAGGTGTCCCCGGGCCACACGGTGCCGGTGCCGAAGTCCCGCGAGACCTGGACCGGGGCGGACAGCCAGCCCCTGGTCGTCGAGAAGGTCCGGAGGTACTGGGCGTAACCGCGCGGGTCGCTGCTGGACAGCCAGCCCACGTAGGCGGTTCCGGGCGGGCCGGCGACCACCTGCATGATGTGGGGGACGTCCAGCGTGTCCGCGGGCACCCGGACCGGTGCGGACCAGGTCGAGCCGTGGTCACGCGAGTACGCCAGCCAGCCGGTGTCGCTGTCCGGGCCCTGGGTGTCCCAGGTCGCGTACAGCGTGCCGTCCGGGCCGAGCGCCTCGCTGCCGTCGATCCACCACTCGCTGTTGTTCATCGTCCCGGCGTCGGCGCCGATCCGGACCGGCGGCGACCAGCTCGCCCCGCCGTCGGTGGAGCGGGTGGCGTAGGTGTGGGCGACGGTCAGGTCGTCGGTCGGGATGTCGGTGACGACGTAGCCCTGGTAGAGCACGTCGAGCGAGCCGTCCGGCTCGACCACGACCGGTGCGCTGTCGGCCCCGCTGTTCGGGTAGCCGGGGCTGATGTGCGTCATCGGGCTCCACGTCCGGCCGCCGTCGGTGGACTTCTGCAGGACGGCGTTGACGTCGCCGGTGGCGAAGGCGCAACTGCCGCTCGGCGAGCAGACGAAGGTCACGGCGGCCGCGCTCGGCCCGTAGTCCCAGGTGAGGTAGAGCGTGCCGTCCGGCCCGGCGGCGATGAAGTCCCGGTCGCCCCAGTTGCTCGCGTCCGGAGGGGTGATCGCACCGGCGGTCCTGAAGGTGGCGCCGTGGTCGGTGCTGACGTCGACCACGGGATAGGTGAGACCGGAGCGCGCGACCATGAACGCGACGTAGACGGTGCCGTCCGGCGCCACGGTGATCGCCGGGTCCCAGCTCCGGCCGCCCTTCTGGCCGACGCTGCCCGGCAGGGTGACCGGTGCGCCGAACGTCGCCCCGCCGTCCGCCGAGCCCGCGAAACCGATGCCCCTGCAGCCGATCCAGGCGTCGTACACGGCGTTCGCGGCCGGATCCACGGCCTGGATGGTCTCGGCGTTCTGCCCCGCGCACGGCGCCGAGAGGTTCGCCGGGGTGCCGATCGTGTACGTGGCGGTCGCCGGCGAGCCGAACTGATCATTCGTCATGGCGGCTCTCGGGGCGTGGCTCCGCCCGGGATCCGGTGCGGCCGGCGCCGGCCCCGCCGCGACGGCGAGGAGGGTGAACCCGGCGCAGAGGCCGGACATCAGGGACCGGAACGGCGTGGTGCGTCGTGGGCCTGCGGGCACGGCTGGCCTCCTGCGGGTGGAAGCGGGTCGAGGGTGGTGGGCCGTCAGCACCGGCGGGCGGCGCGTCCGGCCCCGGACGGGATTCCCCCGCACGCCGCCTCCGAAGCCCCGCGGGGGAACGGCAGGAGCGGTGCGCGCGAACGGTTCCGCCCCGCGGCGAACTGCCGTAGCGTGGCCGGGTGGACATCGACGCGTCAGCCTCCCGCCCCGGTTCACGCTCCGCCCGGCACGACGTCGTGATCGTCGGCGGCGGGCACAACGGACTGGTCGCGGCGGCCTACCTGGCGCGCGCCGGACGGCGGGTGCTGGTGCTCGAGCGGCTGCCCGAGGTGGGCGGGGCGGCGGTCTCCACCCAGGCCTTCCCGGGGGTGGACGCCCGGCTGTCCCGCTACTCCTACCTGGTCAGCCTGCTGCCGCGGAAGGTGATCCGGGAACTCGGGCTCCGGCTGGAGCTGCGACGGCGCCCCATCGCCTCGTACACCCCCGCCGTCCGCGACGGGAAGCCGACCGGCCTCCTGGTGGACGCCGGGAACCCCGACCGCACCCGCGAGTCGTTCCGGGCGCTGACCGGCGCCGACCGCGAGTGGCAGGCCTGGCGGCGCTTCTACGGGATGACCGGGCACGTCGCCGAGCGGGTGTTCCCGACGCTCACCGAGCCGCTGCCCACGCGCGCCGAGCTGCGCCGGCGGATCGGCGACGAGACCGCCTGGACGGACCTGTTCGAGCGGCCGCTCGGCGAGACGGTCGAGCGGACCTTCACCGACGACCTGGTGCGCGGCGTGGTCCTGACGGACGCGCTGATCGGCACCTTCACCCACGCCCACGACCCCTCGCTCCTGCAGAACCGCTGCTTCCTCTACCACGTGATCGGCAACGGCACCGGCGACTGGGACGTCCCGGTCGGCGGGATGGGCGCCGTCACGGCCGAACTGGCCCGGGCCGCACGGGCGGCCGGCGCGGAGATCCGGACCGGCTGCGAGGTCACCGCGATCGCCACCGACGGCCGCGGCGACGCCGAGGTGTCCTACCGGCACCGGGACGGCGAGGCCGTCGCGGCGGCGCGCCGGGTGCTGGTGAACGCCGCACCGGCCACCCTCGCCCGGCTGCTGGGCGAGGACCCGGGGCCCGCGCCGGAGGGCTCCCAGCTGAAGGTCAACATGGTGCTCCGTCGCCTGCCACGCCTGCGGGACACCGCCGCCGACCCGCGCGAGGCCTTCGCCGGCACCTTCCACATCGCCGAGGGCTACCGCCAGCTGGAGGCGGCCCATGCGGAGGCCCGGGCCGGCCGGATCCCCTCCGCGCCGCCCTCCGAGATCTACTGCCACACCCTCACCGACCCCACGATCCTGGGCCCGGAGGCCGCCCGCCAGGGCCTCCAGACGCTCACCCTGTTCGGTCTGCACATGCCGGCCCGCTTGTTCGAGGACCCGGCGGCCAAGGAACGCGCCCTGGCCGCCTGCCTGGCCCAGCTGGACGCGGTCCTGGCCGAACCGCTCGCCGACTGCCTGGCCACGGACGCCGACGGGCGGCCCTGCATCGAGGCCAGGACGCCGCCGGAGCTGGAACGCGAGATCGGCCTGCCGGGCGGCCACATCTTCCACCGCGACCTCGCCTTCCCGTTCGCGGCCGACCCCGGCGCGGTCGGTGGGTGGTCCGGCAGCCTCGACGGGCAGGCCGGCCTCTTCGCCGCCCCGGCGGGCGCCGGCGCCGCCGCCCGGTGGGGCGTCGCGACGGCCCACCCCAACGTCATGCTGTGCGGCGCGGGAGCCGTCCGGGGCGGCGGGGTCAGCGGCATCCCCGGACACAACGCGGCTCGGGCCGTCCTGGAGGAGGACGGAGGGTGACGGGTCGCACCAGCAGGTGACGGACAGCGACCACCCGAGGGTCGGGCCACCCAGGACAAGCGGCCCGGTTACCGCTTCGCTCCCGTGGCAGGTCACTCCCGGTAGCGATTTACTGAGAGTGAGCAAGGCAGGAGGGAGGCCCTCCGATGGAATGTCCACACCCACCCGGGTTCCACGCCGAGGTCCGGGAACGCTACGTCGCCGCCGTGGCGGAGGTGACCCGCCTGCTGCGGGCCGTTCCCGAGGACCGCTGGACGGCACCCACACCGTGCCCCGACTGGGACGTCCGCGCCCTGGTGAACCATCTCGCCGCACAGCACCTCTGGGTGTGCCAGGCGGTCGCCGGCTACACCCCCGCGGAGATCGGCCACCGCTTCGAGGGCGACGTGCTCGGGCGCAACCCCCTCGGCGTGTGGGCCATGGCCGCCGACACCGCCGTCCGCGCCCTCCACCGCCCCGGCGTCCCCGACGCCCTGGTGCACCTCCCGTACGGGCTGCGCGACGTCGGCGGATACGCCCGCGAACTCACCGCCGAAACCGTCGTGCACGCCTGGGACCTCGCCCGGGCCCTGGGGGAGAACGGCCGCATGCCGCCGGGCGCCGCCCGCTACGCCCTCGCGGAGTTCATCGGCTACCGCAACCTCGCCGGCACCGGCCTGTTCGGCCCGCCGCTCACCCCGGACCCCGGGGCCGACACCCAGGACCAGCTCCTGGCCCTCACCGGCCGCGATCCCCACTGGTCCGCCGAACGCATCTGAGCCGGACGGCGCCGCCGGGTCCGCCGGGGCCGGCGGCCGCGCTGCGGCCAAGGGACGGCATGGTCGGGCAGCGCCGCGGCCCGGTGCGCCCGCCGGCTCCGCCGACCGAGTCCGAGATGTGACGTGACCCTGTCTAGTTCGTTCGCGTCCCGTGTGGTGGGATGTGTGGCCACGGGGTGACGAACGTTTGCTGGGGGTCAGAGGTGCGAAGTGGACGGCTGCTGGGCCTGGACGGGGACGCGGCGCGACTGGTCGCCGTGGGGTTGGTCCGGCTCGGGGCAGCAGAACGGCTGGGTGCCGCCGGTGGGGCACCCGCCTGGGTGAGCGGGCTGCGAGCGGCCTCGTTCGCGGACGCGTGGCTCTCCTTCGGCGACGCCCCGGCACCCGGGCTCCGGGTGCCCGCACCCGCCGTCCTGCACGCCGTCGCCGCGCAGGCCGCCGAGCTGGTCCTGCGCTCCTGCGGCGACGACGGCCCGACGGCACTGGGGTGGCTTGGGCAGCGGTCCGCCGAGGCCCGCGAGCAGGCCCGCCGGGAGGACGTGACGCACCCGGCCGAACCGTGTGCACTCACCCTGGTCTGGCACGGGGTCCAGGCGCTGGCCACCGGGGACGGCCCGGCCCACCGCAGGCACCTCCAGGCCCGCGCCTCGGCCTACGTGCGGGACCGGTACCGCCGCCAGGACACCCTGGCACTGGTCCTGTGTTGTGCCACGATCGCCGCGGCCGCGCTGGTCGACCTGAGCGACGCCGACCCGCAGCGCGTGGACGGCTGGCTGGAACAGGACGCCGCGCGCGCCATGCCGCGCGTCGGCCCCGCCCCGCTGTGGGTGCCGAGCCGCCTGCCGCAGCCCGCCGGCTGACGCCGCCCCGGCACCGGGCGTCCGCCGCCCGACCCGACCCGGTCCCATTCCGTCCCGTTCCACTCGATTCCGTTGCGTTCCGTTCCGGAAATGCGAGAAGGCCCTGCCCGGGAACCCGGGCAGGGCCTTCTCAGAAGAATTGTTCGGCGGCGTCCTACTCTCCCACAGGGTCCCCCCTGCAGTACCATCGGCGCTGTGAGGCTTAGCTTCCGGGTTCGGAATGTAACCGGGCGTTTCCCTCACGCTATGACCACCGAAACACTATGAAACTTTTCGACCCGCCGACAGGGCGGTCGTTGTTTCAGAACAACACAGTGGACGCGAGCAACTGAGGACAAGCCCTCGGCCTATTAGTACCGGTCAACTCCACCCCTCACAGGGCTTCCATATCCGGCCTATCAACCCAGTCGTCTACTGGGAGCC